>JANXUX010000021.1 GCA_025351965.1 Actinomycetes bacterium
TCCCGAGAGCCACCGACAGGGCGACCCTGTGGTGGTCGGTGAGCTCAGCAAGGCGATCGACGAGCGGAAGAAGCACCTGGTGGAGGCCGGCGAAACTGACGTCGGCTTCGAATTCGACCCCTGCAGCACGCACCACACGAGCCCCGTTCCGCGCTGACGCCGCGACCGCGTCGAGCAATGCAGTCTTTCCGACTCCGGGTTGGCCGACCAGCAGCAGCGATGCGCCGTCGACGGCACTCGAGTCGACGAACCGGCGGAGGACGGCAAGGGTCTCGTCGCGTCCGAACAATCCAGGTCCGGCAGTGGACAGCGGCCGATCAGTCACGGCCGCCTCCTCTCGTGGACCTCCCGTGACTGTAGGGCCTGGTCAGGAGCAGAAGAGTCAGTTGACCGATGTTGTGCCGGCCAGGAGCGACCACGGTGGTCGACACGAGGTGCCGACGCCACCCGAACACCTGAGGGGAAGTTCCCATGAGCCCTTGCGCAGAGATGCGGGCCGCCGTGCTGCACGAGTACGGCGAGCCCGTACGGGTCGTCGATGTGCCATTTCCGAAGCTGAAGGCGGGGCACGTGCTCGTACGCGTTCGGGCGAGCGGCGTCAATCCGCTCGACACCAAGATCCGGATCGACGCTGCCGCCCACAGCCGGACGACGTTGCCGGCGATTCTCGGCATCGACCTCGCCGGAGTCGTCGAGGCAGCCGCCGCTGATGTCGTCGGCTTCGCCCCGGGGGACGAGGTCTACGGAATGACCGGCGGCGTTGGCGGAGTGCAAGGCTCGCTTGCTCAGTACGCCGTCGTGGACGCCCAACTGATCGCACCCAAACCCAAGCGTTGGACCTTCAAGGAAGCTGCGGCCGTTCCACTCGCGGTGGTGACTGCGTGGGAGGGACTGGTCGACCGAGCGCAGCTGGGTGCAGGCGACACCGTGCTGATCCACGGTGGCGCGGGTGGGGTCGGCCACGTCGCGATCCAGTTGGCCGTGGCCCGGGGTGCCTCTGTGTTCGCCACGGGAACAGCAACTGACGAGTCCGCGATCCGCGCCTACGGTGCCACAGCGATCGACTACACCTCGACGTCACCCGAGAACTACGTCATCGAACACACCGGCGGGGTTGGTTTCGACGTCATCTTCGACACGGTCGGGGGAGCGACTCTCGATGCCTCATTTGCGTCGGTTCGCCGTTACAGCGGGCACGTCGTGAGCATCTTGGGGTGGGGGACGCACAGCCTGGCGCCGCTCTCGTTCCGCGGGGCCACCTACTCCGGAGTCTTCTCGCTCCTTCCGCTGCTGACCGGCGAGCACCGCGACCATCACGGCGCGATCCTGCGTGAAATCGCGATCCTCGCGGACGGAGGAGGGTTGACCCCGAACGTCGATCCCAGCCCATTCACACTGGACACGGTCCCCGATGCCCACCACGCGTTGGAAACCAGGACCAACACAGGAAAGATCGTGATCGACATCGGCTGAGGCTCCGCGAACGTCAGAGGGGACGCCGGCCAGCTCTCTCTCGACCACGACGTTGCCGGGTGTTGTCTCGTCGTTCGCTGAGGTGAGCGACCGTGGCCGCCGTGAGGGCTTCGGTGATGCGGGAAACACCCGGGTCGTTGCCCAGCTCGCTGCGGGTGGCGACGTACAGGTGTCGCTCGATCGACGTGTGGGGCTGCAGCACCGTGACGCCGTCGGGTGCTCGGTCGAGCGCCAGTTGGGGGACGAGTGCCACACCGACACCGGCGCGAACGAGTGCGAGCTGGACGTCGAAGTCGTCGGTTTCGGCGACGATGTTGGGTCGGAAGCCGGCGAGCCCGCACGCTCGCTCGACCATGTCGAAGCAGGTCCGCTGCCGCGACGGTGCGATCCAGGTCCTTGCGGCCAACGTTCGCAGCTCGACCGTCGAACCGTGCACGTCCCCGCTCGGAACGGCGACCTTCACCGGTTCGCTGCCGATGGCGGTGACGTGCACGTTGGCGGGGATCTGCCTTGGCACGTTCGAATAGGAATGCACGATGGCCAGGTCGATGCTGCCGTCGAGGACTGCACGCAATGCGCCTTCGGGTTCGGCTGTGTTCAGCTCGATGGTGGGCCCGTTGGCGAGCAGCAGGTCGGCCCAGAGGTCGGCAACGATGGAGCGTGCCGCGCTCGGGAAGGCGGCGAGCCGGTAATGGCCGGCCGTTCCGTCGCGCAGCGCGTCGATCTCGTGTTCGGCCAGCAACAGCTGCTCGCCCAACAACCGACCGTGCGATGCGACAACTCGGCCGGCGGGTGTGAGCACCAGACCTCGCCCACGTCGTTCGGTCAACTGCATGCCGAGTTCGCGCTCGAGCGCGCTGAGCTGCATCGACACGCCCGGCCCGGTGAGGTGCATGGCCTCGGCGACGGCGGCGAGGGTGCCGAGCCGCTCGAGCTCGCTGAGCATGCGCAATCGACGAACATCAAGCATCACTACAGCTTACTCATTTACTCAAAACAAGTCACTGGTGCTGAACTCGGCGAACGGGCAGGCTGTTCGGATGAAACATCAACGCGCAGCTGCTGCCGGGCTCGTCGTGGTCCTCTTGTGGGCGAGCGCCTTTCCCGCGATCCAGCAGGCGGTTCCGCAGATGGGCACGATCGGGTTGTCGTTCACCCGTCTCGCTGTCGCCACCATCGCGCTCGTGACGGTCGGGCTCCGGGCGCGCACCCGTGTGCCGCGTCGAGAGGATCTGGGGTGGATCCTTGCGTGCGGGTTCTTCGGGATGTTCTCGTACCAGTTGCTGCTGAACTTCAGCGAACGACACGTTCCCGCCGGCACGGCGAGCATCATCGTCGCCGCCGCTCCACTGGTGTCCATCGCTGTCGCCCGTCTGCTGTTCAACGAACGCATCACGGGCTACACCATGGCTGGCAGTGCCGTTGCGTTGTGCGGCGTGACCACGGTGTGTGCAGCGCGTGCCGGGCTCTCCGTGTCGAACTCGGTGTGGGCTGTCGTGCTGGCGATGATCGTGCAAGGCGTCTACCACCCACTGCAACGTCCGTTGCTGCGCACGTACCGCGCGATCGAGGTCGCAACCTACTCGATGGTGGCCGGCACCGTGATGACCCTGCCGCTGGTTCCCTTCGCATGGTCGTCGCTCGCACAGGCATCGGGCGCTGGATGGGCGGGCGCGGTCTACCTCGGACTGGTCCCATCCGCGCTGGGGTTCGTGCTCTGGGGCTTCGCGGCCACACACCTGCCCACCGCGACCGTGACCTCGCTGCTGTACCTCGTCCCACCCGTCGCGGTACTGATCGCGTGGATCTGGCTACACGAGGTCCCGACCCCGGTCGAGTTGGCCGGAGGGCTGCTGGTGCTGGCTGGCGTGATCATCGTGACCCGCGGGCCCGCCGTCGGTGCCGCGCTGCACAGACCCGCACCCGCCTCGGTCGCCGTGCCGGAGCCGACCGCACCCTGAACCACCGATGATTCTGTGGGCCGGGGATCGTCGAACATGTATGGACACCGGATACGCCGACATCAACGGCCTTCACCTCTACTATGAAATTCACGGCGATGGCGGGACACCCGTGGTGCTACTGCACGGCGGGGTCATGACCATCGATCTGACGTTTGCCACCCTGCTGCCAACCCTGGCTCATCGACATCGGGTGATCGGCGTCGACTTCCAGGCCCATGGCCGCACGGCCGACATCGCTCGTGATCTCACGTACGCCAACCTGGCGAGCGACGTCGTTGGGTTGCTCGACCATCTCGGTATCGAACGGGCGCACGTGATTGGTCACAGCATGGGCGGCGGCACAGCCTTGGAGCTGGCCGTGAATCATCCGGACCGGTTGTTGTCGGTTGTTCCGATCTCCGCCAGCGTTCGTCCGGATGGCGCGCATCCGGATCTCGCCGATCCGAGCACGTACGCCACGTCGACCCGGATGCCGACCGAGCAGGACTTCGCCGAAATGTCTGCCGCCTACATCAGGGTTGCCCCGCACCCGGAGCGATTCGACGGCCTGGCCGCACGATCGATGACCTCGGTCAACGGATGGAGCGGCTGGACTGACGAGCAACTCGCCGGCATCCGTGCTCCAACGCTGATCGTGGTTGGCGACAACGATTTCACCACCGCTGCTCACGCTGCGGTCATGCAAGAACTGATTCCCGGCGCCCAGCTCGCGATCCTGCCTGGCACCACCCACATGCGCGCCCCTCGCCGAGCCGACCTGCTTCTCCCGATGCTCGCCGAGTTCCTCGACTGACGTCGAGAATCGAACACGCAGATGGGCTCAGATGAGCCGATCGAGGAGTGGAAATGTCGGGAAGGGTTGGTTCCAGTCTCCGAAGTGGCCCTCGTCGCGAATCACGAGCGTGCCCCCGAGGCGATCGAACATGGCTCGACCTTGGCTGTCGTCGCAGCCGTAGGGGTCACCCACGGAGTTCACGAAGACGAACGTCGCAGCGTGCGACCTGATCCGGTCCCAGTCGTAGTGTGACTGCAGCACCGGCTCAGCCTCATCGTTGGGTGGCGTCGAGTAACCAGCGACCAGCACGGCCCGGGCAACGGTGACCTCGAGTTGCCCCAGCACGGCGAGCAACAGCGCGGCGCCTCCGGAGTGGCCCACGAGCACCGTCTCGGCATCGAATCTGTGTGACTCGAGCACCTGCGGCAAGAAGGTGGCGATCGGCTCCTCGTTCAGCCGTGGGTACGAGGGACGCTCGACGCTCCAGCCGCGCTCGGTCAGGCAGCGGTCCAGCCACGGGTACCAGACCGCATCGGGGCTGCCCCCTGTGCCATGGAAGATGATCGCGCGGTTCGGCATGGGTCGATCGTAGGACGACCAGTAGCGCACGATGTACGGGCGTACCGAAGTGGATGGGATCCCTGCACCGCTCGTATGATTCAAATGGTGACGGCGTTCGACGACATTCCGGTGGTGTCCCTGGCCGACTGGCGTGCGCCAGGTGCCGACCGGCAGGCGTTCGCGGACGAGGTTCGCCGGATCTGCCATGAGGTCGGTTTTCTGATGCTGGTGGATCACGGGATCGAGCAATCGGGCATCGACGCCTGGTTCGAGCAGCTCGTGCGGTTCTTCGCCCTCCCCGAGGCGACGAAGGCATTGATCGACAAGCGCAACTCGTCGCACTTCCGTGGGTGGGAGCGTGTGGGCACCGAGTTCACGGACAACAAGGTGGATGTCCGTGAGCAGGTCGACCTGTGGAGCGAACACCCGGCCGCGCCGACCGGCGTGGAGCCTGCCTACCTCGCCCTCAACGGGCCGAACCAGTGGCTGCCGGAGGACGTGCTGCCCGGCTTTCGAACGGCAGCGGAGGAGTTCTTCTCCCGGATGGGAGCGCTCGCCGAGGAGTTGATGGAAGTGTTCGCCCGTGGCCTCGGCCTCCCGGCGTCCACGTTCAGTGACAGATTCGGCGAGCGGCCGATGTCGCTCGTCAAAGTCATCAGCTACCCACCGACTCCTGCCGGTGGGGCCGGCGTCAATGCGCACAAGGACACGGGGTTCCTCACGTTGCTACATCAACACCGCGTGGCCGGCCTGCAGGCGCTCAACCCCGACGGCGAGTGGATCGACGTCCCACCGCTCAGGGGAGCAATCGTCGTCAACCTGGGCGAGATGCTGCAGGCGATGACGGGCAACTATTTCGTCGCCACGACGCATCGGGTGATCGCTCACGAAGCTCGGCTGTCGTCGGCCTACTTCCACGGACCCGATCTTCGCGCCAGTCTGGCGCCGCTCGACCTCGCCCCACGGTTCGCGCAGGCCGTGGCTTCCAGTGCTCGTCACCGCAGCGCAGGCTTCATGGCCAAGCGTGACGAGCTACTCCGGGGAGCGAACGGAACGTCGAGTACGCCAGCGCCCGTGTACGGCGAGCAGCTGTGGAACTACTTCGTTCGCAGCTATCCGGAGAACGTGCGGACTCACTACCCGGGTTCAGCTCTGCGTGCAGGGGGCTGAGAGCACGAGCTCGAAGAGCGGCTCCGAGGTGTCCTGGTCGACGATCGACAAAGTCGTTCCGTCGAAGGTTCCCTGAGCGGTCAGGCTCGAGCTCTCCAGGCCCTGCTCGACGACGGTGAGCAGACCGGACACGGCGCCGTCGACGGGAACGCCGGCGACGAATGCGACGTAGTCGGGCCGATCCGGCGCATCTGGTGCAGACATGGTTCCGCCCTCGAGCTGGAAGATGTCGTACCCGGCCCGAATGCTGCAGTACCCGGTCACGGTCGCCGGCACGCCGTTGAGCGTCGGGTTCTTCTGCGAGTTCGTCACGGTGAACGTCATCGAGATGTCGCCACTGACGGCACCGTCGGTGGCGACGCCGGCTGCTGTGTCTGCTGATGCAGCGTCTGCGGGGGCCGTGTCTGGGGCAGCGGTGTCCGCAGTCGACGTGTCGTCGGACTCCGCTGTGCTTGCGGCGTCGGTGCTGGGAGTGGCTTCGTCGGAACCACAGCTGACAGCAACGCAAGCGAGCAGGGCGGAGGAGAGCATCACATGTCGGAAGCGCATTGCGTCATTCAAGCGCACCCGAGCCTGCGAGCACTGGTCTTTCGGGGCCCGGCTCGAAATCTGGGACCGAAGTGGGACTCGTGCGGCTGGTCGTTCGTCGTGACACGATGGCGCGGTGTTGGCCATCCACCGATCGAGCCCGCCGGGAGGCGCAGCGTGAGCGGGTACGTGCTCGCAGTCGACCTGGGCAGCACCGGGGTCAAGGTCGCCGTCGTCGATGAACACGGCACAGTGCTCGGTGCGGCGGGCCAGGTGCTGACCACCATCTTCACCGCCGACGGCGGCGTGGAGCAGGACCCGAACGAGTGGTGGGCGGCGATCGGGCAATGCGCTCGACGTGTCGTCGGCTCGACCGGTGTCGCCGCGGCCGACGTCACCCTGGTCGCCGTGACGAGCCAGTACTCGTCCACCGTCGCAGTCGACGTCCGAGGTCTGCCACTCACCAACGCCGTGATGTGGATGGATGGGCGCGGACGGCGCGTGCATCCCACTCTGGCCGACCCGACATCACTGCCGACCTGGCTCGACATCCACGGGATGGCTCCCTCGGGCAACGACCACATCGGCCACATCGCTCTCATCCGGGCGACCCAGCCCGAGACGTACCTCGCCGCTCACGCGTTCGTCGAGCCGATGGATGCGGTCGCAGCTCGGATGACGGGGACCGTCACCGCCACGCAGAGCACGATGTTCGCGATGCTCTCGGTCGACAACCGGACGTGGGGGCTGACGTCGTACAGCGAAGAACTCCTCGCGCTCTCGATGCTGGATCCAGCGAAGCTGCCGGCGCTCGTACCGCTCGGTGAGCCACGTGGGCCGATCACCAGCGAGGCTGCCGAGCATCTCGGCGTGTCGCCGGCTGCAGTCGTCGCCGGCGCAACGATCGACTCAGTGACCTCCAGCCTCGGTACCGGTGCCATCGACGCGACCCGGTGCGGGCTGATCATCGGGACGACATCGGTGATGGCCACCCACGTCCCGACCAAGCGTCTGGACCACGGGCACGGCTTGACCACGGCGCCGAGTCCGGTACGGGACAGCTACTTCCTCGTCGCCGAGAACGGCATCGGTGGCAAGGCGCTCGAGGTGTTCGTCGAGCAGATGGTCTACCCCGATGACGGGCTCGGTGCGGCGCGTCCGGCCGATGCGTTCGAGCGCGTCCTGGCGGCCGCAGCGACTGCACCGCCAGGCTCGAACGGGGTGCTGTTCCTGCCCTGGCTGGTCGGCTCACTGGCACCTGCCTACCAGCGCCGCACCGGGGCGGGTTCGTCAACCTCGGACTGTCCAGCAGTCGCGCCGACATGGCACGCGCTGTACTGGAGGGGGTCGCCCTCAACGCGGCCTGGCTGTTGCCCCACTTCTCGGCATTGGCTGATCACACCTACGACGAGATGACGCTCGGCGGCGGCGGGGCGGCATCGTCGCTATGGGGCCATATCCTCGCCGACTGCACCGGCACGACCATTCGCCGCCTGGCCGATTCCTCGACCACGAACGCGCACGGTGCCGCGCTGCTGGCACTCGTCGAGTCCGCGGCCATCGCGCTCGGGGACATTCCGGCGATGTTGCGCACCGCCGAGGTCCACGAGCCCGATCCCTCGACTGCAGCGATCCATCAGCACCGCCTGGCTGCGTTCATCGATTTCCACGACCGCGCCGCACCGTTCTACGAGGCATTCAACACGCGGCCATCAACCCCACCGTCACCGAAAGGCTCGACACCATGACCGCCACCGATCGACCCTCGTCGCCGTATCACCCCTACGCCGGACGGTTCGATGTCCACGCGGCGATGCCGGAGGAGCCGATCTCGCGCGAGCAGATCCTCGGCGAGCTCCGTCAGATGTCGGCGGAGGAGGACCACAAGGGCGACACGGGTCGGGTGAGCGGCTCGATCTACTCGGGCGACCACGATCACTACGCGCTCCTCACCGAGGCCTACTCGTTCTACGCCCACGCGAACGTCCTCCAGCGTGACATGTACCCGAGCGCGACCAAGCTCGAGGCCGAGATCATCGCGATGACGGCCGACATGCTGCACGGCGACGACGAAACCGGTGGGCTGATCACCTCCGGCGGGACCGAAAGTCTGGTGACCGCGATGCTGACGTACCGTGAATGGGGCCGGCACGTGAAGGGCATCGAACGTGCCCAGGTGATCATGCCGGTGACGGCCCACCCTGCACACGAGAAGGCGTTCCACTGGTTCGGCATCGACGTCGTCAAGGCGCCCGTCACCGACCAGTACGTCGTCGACGTCGACTTCGTGCGCGAGCACATCGGGCCGAACACGGTCGCCCTCATCGGATCGGCGGGCACGTACCCGCACGGCCTGATCGACCCGATCCCCGAGCTCGGCAGGCTCGCGATCGACCACGACATCGGGCTGCACGTCGACGGCTGCCTCGGCGGCTTTGTCATCCCCTGGGCGGAGGATCTCGGCTATCCGTTGCCCCCGTTCGATCTGGGCGTCCCCGGTGTCACGTCGATCTCGGCCGACACCCACAAGTACGGCTTCTCGCTCAAGGGCAGCTCCGTCCTGTTGTTCCGCCCGAAGTCGTTGCGCCGACACCAGTACATGATCATCGAGGGCTGGCCGGGCGGGAACTACGCATTGCCGAGCATGGGCGGCAGCCGCTCGGGTGGGCTGATCGCGGCGACGTGGGCATCGATGCTGCACCTCGGCAAGTCGGGCTACCGGGCCATCGCCGCCGACGTCTTCCGGACCGCCGACGAGATCAAGGCTGCAGTGCGATCGCACCCGGAGCTGACCCTGATCGGCGATTCCCTGTTCAACGTCGCGTTCCGCGCCACTCCGGGCGGCGGGGCGATCGACATCTTCCACGTCAACGACGCGCTGACCCAGCGCGGCTGGCGGATGAACGGGCTGCAGAACCCGCCGGCGCTGCACTTCTGCGTGACCAAGCCGAACACTCAGCCGGGAGTGACCGAGGCGTTCGCCGTCGACCTCGCCGCAGCCATCGAATACGCGAAGGATCCACCCTCGGCCATGCCCCGCAGCGGCGCGACCTATGGCGCCGGCGGGGTCAGCCCTGACGTCGACCAGATGCGCAGTGCGATCATCGACCGGCTCGACGCGATCCACGAGATCGGACCGCGCTGATGTCTCAACCATCCGCCATCGGGTAACTTCGAAGCCTCTACTGCTGGAGGTCCGATGCCCATCACCCCGCCGAGCGCGTACGCCCACGTCCGCCTCACCGTCACCGACATCGTCCGCTCGCGGGCCTTCTACGACGAGGTTTTCGGACTGCCCGTCGCGTTCGAGTTGCCGACCGACGCCGACGACGCGACCAAGGAGCAGTTGTCGTTCCTGTTCGGTGGCGTGATCTACCAGCTCGGGAACTCGCTCCTCGGGCTGCGGCCCGTCGCCCGGGACTCCTTCGACGAGGATCGCGTCGGCCTCGACCACGTCAGCTTCCAGATGCGCTCGAAGGACGAGCTCGACGGCGCGGCCACGTTCCTCGATGATCACGGCACCGACCACGGGGGCGTCAAGGACATCGGCGCCGGCTACATCCTCGAGTTCCGTGATCCGGACGGCATCGCCTTGGAGCTGTTCGCGCCGAAGACCTGACCATCAGGCCGCAGCTCGGTCCCGAAGGTATTCGGCTCCGGCAGGGGTGTCGTCAATGGGCGGAGCTGATCATCCTCCCGGGCAGAGCACCGGTCATGGTCCCGCCGAGCTGGACGGGGATGCCGCCGACGATGGTCGCCCGGTAGCCACCGTCGCCGCGACGCAGACGAGCCCCGCCGCCCGGCAGGTCGTTGACGAACACATCATCGTCGTAGTGCAGCTCGTCGAGCGCGAAGACGGCGAGGTCGGCGATCGCGCCGTGGGCGATGACGCCACGGCCGGAGAACCCGAACACCTCGGCTTGGCGTCCCGTCAGCTCGTGCACGGCGCGCTCGATCGACAGATCGCCGCGCTCGCGCACGTGCCGGGTGAACAGCAGCGTGCTGTCGCCGGACGCACACAGCATCTGGGCGTGCGCTCCGGCATCGGACGAACTGATCAACACGGCCGGGTCGAGCAGGGTGCGCGCCACACCGTCGACGTCCGCGTTCGCGACGCCGACCGCGACGATGCCGGGCCGGCAGTCGTTGGCGAGCACGAAGTCAGCGAGGACATCGGAGGGATGGCCGCCACGTACAGCCATCAGGTCGGCGAGGGTCCGACCGAGCCACGGTTGGTTGTCGTCGCCGACGACCTCCACGAACCGAACGGTCTCGGGGCGACGATGGGGGAACAACGAACGCTCGGTCCGGTCCCATTCCTCACGAGCCGCGGCGCGCCCAGGCAGGGTCCAGCAACAGCTGGCGCATGTGGTCCCCACGGGCCGCGACCACGCGGTGCCAGCCCTCTGGCATCGACATGAACATCATCGACGAGTCCCAGTTGAGCCGGAAGTCCACAGTGCGAGGCGACAGCTGCGGGTACATGTGCACGCCTTCGGCGGCGAGTTCGCGGGCGAGGTCGATCCACTTCTGGGTCGCCGCCGGATTGCTGTCGCTGTAGGTGAACCCGGTCCAGGTCAGCGGGATGCCCCGGGCGCCGCAACGGCGGGACAGGTCGGTGAGGCGGACCTCGGGTGAGCCCTGGAGCAGGCCCGGCACCATCTCGACCAAACCCCGACCGGAGCGGGCGATGGCGTCGAACAGCGCGTCGAACTCGTCGGTCTCGGCGGCGCGTGACGGCACGGCACGGCCGTGCATGTCGACATCGAGGAACGAGGTCGACAGGCCCCACGCGCCATGCTGCATGGCCTCGTCCAACACCGCCGCCATCGCAGCGATCTCGTCGGTGGTCGCTGCTCGCGTCCAGGCATCGTCGCCCATGATCGCCAGGCGTAGCGGGCTGTGGCCCATCAGCGCCGCGAGGTTGGTGCCGATGCCGGACGCGTCGACTGCGTCTCGGTAGCCGGCGTAGTCGCTCCAGGTCCACGGAACACTGTCGTCGAAGAGGTGCCGGGGCACGTCCTCGATGTAGGCGAACAGGTCGGACACGTCGCCACGCGTGGCCTCGGTGACGGGGAACAGCGAGAGGCTGCAGTTGCCGACGAGCATCGTGGTGACGCCGTGCAACGGCTCCGGGTCGAGGGAGGCGTCCCAGAACGCCTGCGGATCCGTGTGCGCGTGGGTGTCGATGAACCCGGGGGTCACGACGGCGCCCGACGCATCGATCTCCGCCTCGCCGTCGGGGCGTAGATCCGGGCCGACCTCGGTGATCCGACCGTCGCGCACGCGCACGTCGGCGCGAACCGCGGCGGCTCCGGTTCCGTCGATGACGTCGCCGCCACGGATGATCATCGTGCGTTGCGGGTTCGAACTCATCGTCTGTTGCCCCCTGGCCGACATCGCCGCCCGCTGGTGTGCAGGGTCGGCGACCCGACGGTATGCCGTGCGGAGATCAGTGCGCTTGCTGGACGGGTGCCCGGCCGGGAAGCCGCACGTCGGCGTCGAGCAGCATCCGTACGGTCATCGCCAGCTGCTGCGACACCTGGCTGAACTGGATCCGACCGCTCGACCAGGCGAGCAACGTCGAGAGCCAGACGTGGTTGATGATGTCGATCACGTTGTCGCGTGTGTCGGAGTCGAAGTCGGTCAGTAGCGGCTCGATCATGCTGCGCAGATTGCGGCCGACGTCGCGGCTCGACGCCCCGACACCGATCTCGGTCGACGACATCGCCCGAATCACGGCGGCGGCGAGGAGCGGTTGACGTTCCAGCGACCGACAGGCCCGGTTGAGGACATCGGTCACCCGCGAGGACGGCGTGCTGCCACGGGCTGGTCGCCGGTCGAGTTGGGTGCCGAGCTGTTCGGTCCATGCCGCCATCGCGCTGACGAGGAGGTGGTCCTTGGACGGGAAGTAGCGGTAGATGGTGCCGAGCGCGACGCCGCTCCTCGTCGATACGTCGCGCATCTGCACGGCCTCATATCCACCGTCGATCGCCAATGCCATCGCGACATCGACGACGCGGTCGCGTCGATCGCGCTGCTTGACCGTGAGCAGCGCGACGACGTCGGCCTCGAACATCGGTGGCGTCGGCTCAGCCAGCGCGGGCCGCCAGCTGTGCGCCGATGCGCATCGCCTGCTCCGTTGCCCCGCCGAGTGAGAACTCGATCTGCTTGGCGAACGAGAAGTAACGGTAGATCGGATATTCGGTGGCGATGCCCATGCCCCCGTGCAGGTGCACGATCGCGTGGGCGATGCGGTGCCCGCCTTCGGATGCCCAGAACTTGGCGGTCTGCACGTCCATTGTCGCGTCGTCGCCGCACTCGATCGTGTAGATCGCCTGCCACAGCGTGAGGCGGATGCCCTCGACGTCGATGTAGGCATCAGCACAACGGTGGCCGACGGCCTGGAACGTGGCGATCGGACGCCCGAACTGGATGCGTTCCTTGGTGTACGCGGCGGTGTCGCGCAGCGCCTTGTCGGTCACGCCGAGCTGCAATGCACACAGCCCGACTGTCGCCCGCTCGAGCAGCCGATCGACCAGTGCTGCGCCGTCGGTGCCGATGAGGGAATCCGGGCCGACGAGCACACCGTCGAGCTCGACGTAGCCGTACGGCTCGTGCGCGGTGGTGTCCTGCGCGGAGACCGTCACGCCCGCAGCGGAGGGCTCGACCAGGAACGCAGCCGGCCGTCCGTCGATGGAGGCAGTGACGATGATGACGTCGGCGATGGTCGCAGCCGGCACGGTCGTCTTGACGCCGTCGATCCGCCATCCGTCACCCTCGCGGGTCGCGATGGTCGTCGGCTTGCTGGGGTCACGGTTCAGCGGCTCGGTCAGTGCCGCGGTCAGGATCTTGGTCCCCTCAATCGCAGGACGGACCCATGTGTCGATCTGGGCGGCCGAGCCGAACGTGGCCAGACAGTCGGCGGCCATCGCGATCGACGCCAGGAACGGGACGGGCGCGAGCGTGCGACCGAGCTGCTCGAGCACGAGCGACTGGGTGAGCAGGCCGAGGCCACTGCCGCCGACCTCCTCGGGCAGGCCGATGCCGAGCAGGTTCGCCGTGGCCAGTTCGGCGTAGAGCGAGGCGTCGAAACGAGGTGCGCCGCTGCGCTCGAGCGTGGTGAGCGACTCGTGGGTGACGCGGTCACCCAGGATCTTGCTCGCCAGGCCGATGACGTCCTGCTGCTCCTCGGTGTAGAAGAAGTCCATGGCTCAGATGCTCCTGGGGGTGTTCGAGAGTGTCGGGGTGGGCGTGTGGATAGTTGAACGGTCGGGGCTCAACGCGGTGCCCGTGGCATGCCGAGGCCGACCATTGCGATGATGTCGCGCTGGACTTCGTTGGTACCTCCACCGAACGTGAGGATCAGTGAGCCGCGGTAGGCCTGCTCGAGGTGGCCCTGGAGGATGGCTCCGGGGGAGTCCGTACGCACGAACGCCTCGTCGGCGAAGCACTCCATCAGCAGCCGGTAGGCCTCGGTTGCGAACTCGGTGCCGAACACTTTCGTCGCCGAAGCGTCCGCGGGGCTGACGCCGCGGCTCACGCCCCAGGCGATCTTCCAGTTGATCAGCTTGAGGAACTCGACCTTGGCATGGACCCGACCGAGGTTGGCCTGCACCCACTGCTGATCGATGACCCGAGAGCCATCGGCGAGCTTGGTGTTGGCTGCCCAGTCGCTGGTCTCGGCGAGGGCGCGTTGTACGCCGGCCGGCGAGCAGAGCGCAACGCGCTCCCGGTTGAGCTGCCCGGTGACGAGCCGCCATCCTTCGTTCAACCCGCCGACGATCGCTGACGCAGGCACCCGAACATCCTCGTAGAACGTCTGGCTGGTGGTTGCTCCGCTGAGGGTGTGCACCGGGGTGAAGCTGAACCCCTTCGCCGTCGTCGGGACCAGGAACACCGTGATGCCCTTGTGCTTGGGTGCGTCCGGATCTGTTCGCGCGGCCAGCCAGACGTAGTCCGCCGAGTCGATCAGGCTGGTCCACATCTTCGAGCCGTTGATGACGTACTCGTCGCCGTCGCGGACCGCACGTGTGCTGAGGTTGGCGAGGTCGGTGCCGGCGTCGGGCTCGGAGTAGCCGATCGCGAAGTGCATCTCGCCACGCAGGATGCGGGGGAGGAAGAAGTCCTTCTGCTCGTCGGTGCCGAACTCCATGATCGTCGGGCCGACAGTGTTGATCGTCAGGAAGGGGAGCGGAATCCGTGCGGTGAGCGCTTCGTCGCTGAAGATCAGCTGCTCCATCATCGTGCGGTCCTGTCCGCCGTACTGCGTTGGCCAGCCGATGCCGAGCCAGCCGTCAGTACCCAACTGCTTGATCGTGTCGAGGTAGACTTGGCGGCCGCCGGCCTCGATGCCTTCGGCGAGTCCGGCTCGTCGCTCCGGGGTCATCAGTTGGGCGAAGTACTCCTGCAGCTCGGTGCGGAGCGCTTCTTGTTCGGGTGTGTACGCGATGTGCATGGCAGATCCTCTTTCGTGCCCACCGGCCCGGCTCACCGGTGGGTCCGGGTCGGTGTCGATGGCGTGGCCTGGTTCGCTGCTGGAACGGGTTCTACTTTGGCGCGTTCGGGCGCTCGATGTCGAACGCAAGCCCATGTCCGCTGGAACAGCTGCAGATGATCCGTCGGATACACGAACTGCAACGGGTTCTCGTTCGGGCCTCGGGCACGTCGGTGCGGTTCTGGCGTGGGTTATCGTCGCCACGTGCCCGCCGACGCTCGCCCGACCGATCTCCTCGAGCCACTCGGGATGACGGAGACCGATCTCGGACCCGACCTGCGCTTGACCGAGATCTACACGATGCGAGGTCTGCTCGGGCTGATGTGGTTCGGCCCGCCTGACGCGGAGCGACTCGTCGTTGCGTGCAGCGGCGGGATGGGCGGCTTCCTCGGGCCCGGTCGAGCGATGTACCCGGCCATCGGCCGTCGCCTCTCGGCGGAGGGCATTGCGACCGTCGCGGTCGACTACCGCAGGGCATCGCACGTGCAGATGAGCACTCTCGACGCGATTGCAGCCGTCGACCTCGCCTCCCAACGCGGAGCGGCCAGGATCGTCGCGCTCGGCCATTCGTTCGGGGGAGCCGTCGCGGTCAACCTCGCCCTCGCGCTCCCGCGCGCCGTCGTGGGCACCTGCACGCTCTCGACCCAGTCCGCCGGCTGCGAGGGTGCCGCCGGCCTCGCCCCGCGACCGTTCCTGCTCCTGCATGGTTCCGCCGACGAGATCCTGCCGCCGGAGACGAGCCAGGTCGTGCAGATGCTCGCCGGCGGTCACGGCCAGGTCGAGATCCTGCCCGGTGAGGGCCACGGCCTGACCAACGATCCCGACGCGATCGTCGAACGGGTCTGCAGTTGGATCCTCGAAGTGCTCGCCTCCGACCGACGTTGACCGTTGGTCGGCGTCAGGACTGCGACGGCGTTCCTCGGCTCGCCCGACGAGATCCTGATCGCAGGCGTGCTCGACGATGTCAGCGACGCCATCGTCACCGCCGGGCCGAGGCGCGTGAGCGGATCCGCTGGATGTTCGACGTCTACCTGTTGCGACGTCTCGGTGAGGATTGACTGTCGTCTTGACGAGAACTTGAGTCAATTTGGACGATGGAGCGGAGGATCACCGCAGGTCATCGGTCATCCCCAGTCGAAACAACCACCATGAGTAGTTTTTCACAGCGCTGGATACCCGTGTCCGCGCTGAAAGAAGTCGCGAACCATGCTTGCCAAGTCTCTTGCGGTCAGTCGCCGTGCGCTCATCGTGATGTCTGCGCTGATGGGCTGCTCGATGTTCATCGCCAGCACCGATGTGGCCAACGCCGGTATCGGCGCCAGCAGCACGCCCTCGTTCCCGAGCGTCGTCCAGGTCGGCCAGGCCGGCTACGGAGCGTTCATCCTGGTCACCAACCAGAACAGTGTCGACCCCCCCGGATCTGGTACTCCTCGAGACGACACCGGTCAGCCGAACATCGTGTGCAATGCATCGACCGTGGTCCCCTGCAGCGGCGAGCCCGGTATCACCTTGACCCCGTCGTGCGGTTTGCTTGCGGCTGGCGCAGTGTGTGCCGTGGCGGGATCCGATCCCCGCGTCCTGAAGGTGAGCTCGACCGGCAAAGGCTCCGCCGACAGTTCATGTCCGGACATGCTCTTCAACATCGAAGAGATCAGCGCCACCACCGGGCAGCTGCGGTTCACCCCGATCGGTGGTCAGAGTGTCGTCCTACCGAGCCTCGGAAAGTCCTGCAAGATCACTTTCACGTTCGACGTCTTGAAGATGCCGACCATCGATCAGAACGCGAATGCCGCCGGAGTCCAGACGATCCAGCTCACAGACAACACCCAGTACAGCGGCTTCATCACCGGTCAGGGACGCGGTACGACCTTTGGCATCACGGTGACTCCGGCAACGCCGACACTCGCCACGGTCGCTTCGGCTGGCGTGGGAATCAGCGGCCAGATCTCGGACACGGCCACGATTACCGGCCGCATCAGCCCGGTCCCCGGCGCCACGGTGACGTTCACGGCCTACGGCCCGAACGACGCGGCATGCACCTCGGCGCCGGTGTTCACCTCGACCGTACCCGTCGTCGAAGCCTCGAGCTCGGCGACGTCAGCGGCCTTCACGCCGGTCGTCGCCGGCGTGTACCGCTGGACGGCGACGTACAGCGGTGACGCCAACAACGCTGCGGCCAGCGATGTCTGCAACGCCGCCAACGAGAGCGTCACCGTCACGCCGGTCACGCCGACGATCGCCACGGCCGCTTCGGGTACGGTGCCGATCAACCAGCCGATCACCGACACGGCAACCGTGTCGGGCCGGGTCACCCCCCTCGCTGGTGCGACCATCACGTTCAACCTGTACGGACCGAACGACGCGAACTGCACCGGAGCGGTCGTGTTCACCTCGACCAAGCCCGTCGATGCCAACGGCTCGGCCACGTCGAGCCCCTACGCGCCGACCGCCGCCGGCACGTATCGCTGGGTGGCCAGCTACAGCGGTGACGCGAACAACGTCGCCGTCGCCGAGCCGTGCAACAGCGCCAACGAGTCCGTGACCGTCACGGCCAAGCCGACCACGCCGACACTTGCCACGACGGCCTCGGGCACGGTCGCCATCGGCGGTGTGCTCACCGACCAGGCAACGGTCTCCGGCCGACAGAATCCGGCCGCCGGCGCAACGGTGACGTTCAAGGCCTACGGCCCGAACGACGCGACCTGCGCGAACACGCCAGTCTTCACCTCGACCGTGCCGATCGATACGAACGGCTCAGCCGGTTCGGGTCCGTTCACACCCGCGACGGCGGGCACATACCGATGGGTGGCGACGTACAACGGCGACGTCAACAACGCCAGCGTGAGTGGCGTGTGCGGCGAGTCGTCGGAGATCACGACCGTCACCCCAGCAGCGCCGACGCTCGTCACCGTGGCGTCTGTCAACACGGCCACGGGTGGTGTCGTGACCGACACCGCTCAGGTCTCCGGCCGGATCAACCCGGTCGCCGGTGCGACGGTCAGCTTCGGCCTCTACGGACCGGACGACGCGAACTGCTCACGCTCCCCGGTTTTCATCTCGACGGTGGCGCTCAACGCGGACGGAACAGCGACCTCGGCGCCGTTCTCGCCGTCGCTGGTGGGCACATACCGATGGATCGCCGGCTACAGCGGGGACGTGAACAACGCTGCGGTCACCGCTGCATGCAACGCCCCGAACGAGGCCGTTGCGCTCCTCGGGCCGGACCTCCAACAGTCATTGCCCGCAACCGGAGCCCGCACCGCGGCGCCGCTGGTCCTCGGCTCGCTGTTCCTGCTCGCCGGCGCGATGCTGCTCCTCGGAGTTCGCCGCCGGACGCTCCTGCTGCGCACCTGGCGCTGATCACACCCGGTCGACGGGCTGCCGCACGAATCAGCGTGCGGCTGCCCGG
>JANXUX010000067.1 GCA_025351965.1 Actinomycetes bacterium
GCATCATCGGGTACGTCATCGGGCACAACTCAGCCTCGACCACTGCGACTGTCTCGACAGCCGGCACGCTCGCGCCGGCTGATACCTCGACCGTCGACGATGCTGCGGCCGAGCGGCGTGTCAATGACATCTTCACGCTCCTCGCCGCCCAAGCCCGTCAGCCCGCCGGCATCCAGACGCCGACGCCGTATCCGCCGCTCGACGACCTGCTGAGTGTGCTCGGGACGACGGCGACGCCGGGGGCACCCGCTGGTTCAGCAGCTCCTGGCAGCGTCGAATCACTCACGGCCGAACGGGATCAGCTGGCGACCCAGGTCACCACCCTGCAGGGCGAACTCACGGCATCGAAGACCGTGATCGAACAGTTGCAGCAATCGGCTTCCACCAACGGCGGCAACTCGGTTGACACCCAGGCCCAGCTCGATGATCAGGCCCAGCAGATCGCGACGCTGCAGAAGAACCTCGACAAGGCAACGACCGATCTGCAAACGGCCCAGGGGCAGCTCGACGCCGCGAACAAGACCCTCGCCGACCTCGACGTGAAGCAGGTCGACAACCTCGTCGGCGCTGACATCGCCAAGGTTCGCGCGACTGCGAAGGCAAACGGTTGGACGCTGGTCGAGCAGCCGATCGAGAGCGCGACGGCACCCGTGAACTCCGTGACGGCGCAGGCACCGGCGACGGGAACGAACATGATCAGGGGGTCCGTGCTGTACGTCGAGACGGCCGCTGCGCCAGGCTCGACGGGCTGATCAGCCGTCTCTGGATGGGCGGTCGTCGCCGGATGTGGGGTCGTCGCTGGATGCGTCGGGGCTGGATGCCTCAGGGCTCGATGCGTCAGGGCTCGGTGTCGCTGAGCGGGTCGCCCGGGCGCGCCGCTTGCCTTCGTGCATCGCAACGAGACGTGGGATCGGGATGTCGTGCCCCTCGGCGATCAGGTCGGCCGGCAGGTCCTGAGCGGGCGGCAGCGCATCGGCCCACGGATCGCGACCGTCGAGCAACTGCGCAGCGTTGCCGATGGTGAAGTCGGATGGCGAGATCTCGTCGAGGTCTGTCCACGCAAACGGGAACGAGACCGGCACGCCCGGCCGGGCACGAGGGCTGTAGGCCGCAGCCACGGTCGCACCACCCGTGCGCGTTGCATCGAGGAACACTTTGCCGTCGCGATCGGCTTTGATGAACGCCGTCGTCGTCGTGTCGGGATCGAGCAGTTCGGCGCGTCGGGCGATGGCCCGGGTGGCCGCGGCGGCATCGTCCATCGACAGATCGCGGCCGATCGGTACGAAGATGTGGAGGCCCTTCGCACCGCTCGTCTTCACTGCGCCGATCAGTCCGAGGTCGATGAGGACCTGATGCACGGCGTGGGCGGCGCGGACCGGCATCGAGAACGCAGCGCCCTCCGGTGGGTCGAGGTCGATCACCAGGTCGGTCGCGTGGTCGAGGTGACCCGTGCGGGCGAGCGTGGGGTGGAACTCGACGGCGCGCTGGTTGGCGAACCACAGCAGCGTGCGCCGGTCGTTGCAGAGCGCGTACGAGACGGTGCGCTTTGACGCCTCGGCCCAGATCTCGACGTGCTCCACCCACTCGGGGGCGTGCTTGGGCAGATTCTTCTGCATGAACGGCGCCTGACCGCGAGTCACGCGGATGACCGACAGCGGGCGGTCGCGCAGCACCGGGATGATCCGGTCGTGGACGGCATCGAGGTAGTCGACCAGGTCGCGCTTGGTCGCTCCGGCACCCTCGAACAGGGATTGATCGAGGTTGGTCAGGCTGATGCCGTCGCGCGTCTCGTCACTCGCAGCAGTGGCCATCAACCCAGACTGGTCGTTGGCGCCTGCCGGCGCAACCACCAACACGTCACGGCGGCGACCGCTGCACCGACCGAGAGCATCACCGGGTAGCTGACGTGTGGAGCGAGCACGGACATCACCGCCGGCGCGGCGAACCCGAGGTAGCTCAGCCCATAGAACACCGCAGTGAGTCCGGCAAGGTCTCCCGCACCAGCGGTGCGTTGCACATGCAACAATCCCGACACGAGGTTGATGCCGTAGGCGCAGCCGAGCACCGCAGCGGCGAGCAGCACGAGTGGCACCGACAGCGTGCTCGATGCGAGCGCGGCAACGGCCATACCGATCGCAGTCGCCCCCATCGCGATCGTGAGCGCTGGAGTCGAGCCCGGTCGATCGAGGCGCCGCGCGAACGGCTGGATCAGCACACCGGCACCGAGCGCGACCACCGTGGCGAGGGCGGAGAATGCGACTCGGAACCCGCCGACGTGTCCGGCAGCCAGACCGGGGAGGACTGCGTATGCGACGCCGGCGCATCCGAACACCCACGGCGCGGTCGGGACGATGGTGGCGAGCAGTCCGGCGTGGCGGATCGATGGCAGGCGAAGGTCGTCGCGCAGTCGAGAGCGCCGGGCAGGGGATCCGAACGCCGAGAGGGGGCGTGTCTCGGGCGTGCGCAGAACGAGCAGCGCTATGGGGACCGAGATCACGATGTGGACGAGGTAGGGCAGGACCCGGGGCGCCGGACCCCATTGCGCGAGCGCGCCGGCGACACCTGCTCCGAGCAGGAAACCGGCCGTCAGCGACAGCGACGCCCGCCGTGCTCCGGCCGCGTCGTCGGCCCCGGTGTCCCACCGACTGCTGGACAGCTCCTTGATCCAACTCGTGCCGACCGCCATCGCCAGCCCGATCGCGACGCCGCTGACGATGCGCCCGACGAACAACATCGCCGGCACAGCTGCGCCGGTGGCGAGCAGCACGCTGCCCAGCATCGCGATGAAGGGAGCCGGCAGGAACAGGCGTCGGCGGCCGAAGCGATCCGACAGCGGACCGCCGATCGCGAGCGTCGGAACGATCCCGACGACGTAGGCGGCCAGCATCAGGTCGACCGTCACCAGCGACAGGCCACGATCGTGTCGGTACATCACGAGCAGCGGCGTGAACTGGTTGCCACCCCACGCAGTCGCGGCGGCCGCCAAACCGACCGGGAACCACATGCGCGACCGGGACTGCTCCGACGATTCGCCGGCCGTCGAGTGAGCGTCGTCCCACGCGAGGATCTCGAGCGTCATTGGTTGGCCCGAGCGCGACGGTGGGCTGCATCCATGTGCCGGCGCAGAACGGTGTCGAACCCCGATGCGTCGCCGGCTGCGATGAGATCGCGCAGCTGGTGGTGCTCGGTGGTCATCGTCTGCAATGCCGTCGCATCACGGCGCACGGCGCGAGCGGTCATCCGCCGTTGACGCTCGCGCAGGCTGCGGTAGAACTCGGCGAGCACGTGGTTTCCCGCTGACTCGACGATCGCGAGATGGAAGTCCGCATCCGCCTCCGCGTACGCAGTCACGTCGCCGGTGGCCAGGCAGGCCGTCTGACGGGCGAGGCACTCGTCCAGCCGGGCGACCAGTGCCGGCCGCCCGAGGGCGTCGGCGGCGGCGCGCTCGGCGGCGTCCACCTCGATCAGCTGGCGAGCGGCCAGGACGTCGTCGATCTCGTCCGGCGTCACGGCCACGATCAGTGCCCCGCGCTTGGGGTAGAGGCGCATCCAACCCTCGGCCTGCAGACGCAGGAACGCTTCGCGCACCGGGGTGCGGCTGACGGCGAGCTCGGTCGCGACCTCACCCTCGCTGATCATCTCGCCACCGGCCAGCGTGCCCAGCACGATCTGCTCCTTGACGTGTTCGTAGGCGATGTCCGCAGCGTTGGTCTTCATAGATGCAAGATGAGTCTATGCGACGGCGGACGTTTCCGACGAGCCCTGTTGAAACTGAACCGAACGATCGGTACATTCACTGAATGCCAGCGCGTTCGCTCACCGACACAGATCTTGTCGACCGCCTCTCCGGGCTGTTCCGCGATGTCGGCTACGACGCGGCGAGCCTGCAGGAGATCTCGGCGGTCGTGGGGCTGCAGAAGTCGAGCCTGTACCACCGCTTTCCCGGCGGCAAGCAGGAGATGGCCAGTGCGGTGGTGCAGGCGATCGCGCTGCGGATGGGCGATGTCGTCCTCGCCCCGCTCGCCGGTCCGGGCACCCCCGCTCAGCGACTTGCTGCGGTTGCGGCCAACCTCGCCGAGTTCTACGAGGGTGGACGGCGGAGCTGCATCCTCGAAGCCCTCTCGATCGGCACGGTCGGGACGGATGCGGGGAACCGGCTGCGCGCAGGAGCGCTCGCCTGGACCGAGGCGTTCGCATCGCTCGCGAGCGAGGTCGGCGCCGACGCGCCGACGGCGCGTGTGAGGGCCGAGGATGCGATCGCCGCTATCGAGGGCGCCCTGGTGCTCGTCCGTGTCACCGGCGAGACGGCACCGTTCGAGCGTGCCCTCACCCGACTGCCGCAGATCCTGCTCGGAACCACCTGACGAAATGGAGTGACCCCATGGACCAGTACTTCGAGATCGCGTTCTCCGCCGAGAGCGACCGGCACCAACGGCGGCGGGGCTCGTACGCTGCGTACCAACACGAACGGAATGAGACCGGTCCCGAGGGTCTCGGCGCAGACGAGCACGAGTTCCTGGAGGAGCGCGACAGCCTCTACCTGGCGTCGGTCGGTCCGGGGGGTTGGCCGTACGTGCAGCACCGGGGTGGCCCGTCCGGGTTCGTCCATGTCCTGGACCCGACCCGTCTGGCCTGGGTCGAGCGTCCCGGGAACCGCCAGTACGTGTCAGCGGGGAACATCGACCACGACGACCGGGTGTCCATCATCGCCATGGACTACCCGAACCGCCGACGCCTGAAGCTGTACGGCCACGCGATCTTCGACCCGGAGCCCGACACGGCTCTGCTCGAGCGGCTCGGCGCGACCGGTCGATCCGAGGGTGTGCTGACCGTCGAGGTCGTGTCGTTCAACTGGAACTGCCCGAAGTACATCACGCCCCGCTACACCGAGGAGCAGGTTGCGGCTGCAGTGGCACCGTTGCGGGAGCGGATCCATGCGCTCGAAGCCGAACTCGCAGCGCTTCGACGCTGAAGGCCCGGTCGCCGACATCCGCGCCCTGTCCGCGTGAGGATCAGCTGATGGCGCGCATCCGGTAGTCGACGGGGCAGGGACGGTCGGTACGGGCGACGCCACCGATCTGGCGGGCGAGTGGGCCCGGCATCGAGTAGCGCGGGGCGAGGTCGTAGCGGTCGATCAGTGCGGTGATCGCCGTGGAGATCGCCGAGATCGAGAAGCGTTGGGCCGGGCAGACATGGAGGCCGTGGCCGAAGGTGCTGACGAGCTCCTTGGCCGGGAGGTCGGCGGCCATTGCCAGGCGGCGACCGGTGTAGTGATCGGGATCGAATGTGGCCAATGCCGGGGCCACCGTGGTGTTGGTGACCGACAGCATCGTGGTGATCAGCACGCCGGGGGAGACGTGGACGACGCCATCCCCGGTGTCGAAGTCGAGCGGGCGCAGGACCTGGCGCATCGTGATCGAGCGCTGCGCGGTGCGGATCGATTCGTATGCATAGCGCTCGAGCAGCGAGACGTCGCCGCCGCGGACAGCCGCGAGATCGGCCGGGTTATCGATCAGCCGGACGAGGGTCCAGGCGAGCGCGGCGAAGAGGTTCGACTGCGAGCCGAGGTGCAGCACGATCACATCTCGGGCGACGAGGCGGTCGTGCAGCGGGGCAGCGACATCGGCGAAGGACTCGTCGATGCGGTCGAGGAAGTCATCGGGATGATGATCGTCGCGGCGCCGTGCGGCGAGGATCTCGCCGATGATCGACTCGATCTCCACCATCGCCCGGCGCTCGCGTGCCTGATGGGTGGCGACGGTGATCACGGTTCGTAACGGGTGGACGAAGGACTCGGCGGTGTCGAGTCGGTCGAGCGCGCCGATGAGCCGCTCGAAGTACACCGGCGACGCTGCCTCGTGCCCGGCCCAGGAGGCGAGACCGAGTCGGTGTCCGATCCGGCGGGCCTCGGCGAAGACCTCGAACGATCCGGTGCGACCGAGACGGTCCATCTCGTCGGCCATCGCCGTACCGAGGTTGCCGAGGTATCCCTCGACCTGTTGGCTGCCGAACAGCTTGTGCGGCGGGTTGCGGATGTCGCCGAACAGCTCCGCCGGGACCTTGGTCGAGATCATCGTGTACGTCGCCAGCCCGAACGACGCCTTGTGCTCCGGTACGGCATACAGATGCTGCACACCGACGGGACCGAAGACGCACAGGAAGCGGTGGGCCAGTGCGTCGACCACGAACGTGTCGCCGTGCTCGGCTCGCTGGCGGGTGAACCACCGCGTCGGATTGGCGAGCAGACCCGCCGCTGCGCCGATCCAGGGGAGCTGGGCACCGGCCACCACGGGCATCGGCTCGATCGTCGGCAGCTCGGGCGGTCGGAAGCGCACCGGGACACCCTAGGTGTCGGGCGTCAACGGTTGTCAGGGGAGCTGGTGGACGACGAGCGGCAGCACAGCAGTGGCGCCTCCCTTGCGCAGCAGCGCAGCAGCGACCGTCATCGTCCAGCCGGTCCGGTAGGTGTCGTCGACGAGCAGCACCGGGCCGCGTGGGACGCGGGTTCCGCCGCCGCCGGAGCCGTCATCGGAGCCGTCATCGGCGTCGGCGAGCGACAACCGCTCGACCAGGGCGCGCACGCGAGCCGCCGAGGCGGTGTCGGTCGGCGGGACCGGGCCGTGCTGGATGAGGGCGTCGATGATCGGCAGCTTGCCGATGGTGGCGATGTGCGCAGCGATCGATGCCACGCGCCGGGGATGCTGGGCGGACGGCATCGGGATGACCGCGACCGGGCGCTGGCCCCATGTGCTCTTCCAACGGCGCAGAACATCGACCAGGCCGTCGGCGATCGCGCTGTCGATCTCACGATCGGGTCCGTCGAACCGGGCCAGCTCGGTGGCCCAACCGGGATCATCGGCGAAGGCCAGCGCACGACCCTCACCACAGCCGTTGATGCGACCCGACCAGCCCTGCAGGCCTGACGGCCAGAGCTTGCGCGGCTCGATCACTGCGTCGACGCCCCGAGCGAACTGGCGCACGGAGGTCAGCAGGTCGGGGTTCGGGTGCAGGCCGGGATCGGGCAGCAGGCCGGTACAGAACGAACAGCGACCGCACGGCGTCGGATCCGGATCGTCGAGCGCCAGCTGGAGGAACTGCATCAGGCATCCCGCCCCAGCGGCGTAGGAACGCATCAGGTCGGCCTCGCCACGACGTGTGGCGGCCAGCGCCTCCCACTTGGCGGTGTCGTGCACGTACGGCTCGCCGGTCGCGACCCAGGCCGTGCCGTCCTTGGCGACGATGCCCGACGCGGCGAGCAGCTTGAGCATGCCTTCGAGCCGGTTGCGTCGAATGCCGGTGGCGGACTCGAGCGTCGGCAGCGATGCCGACCCCTCGGACAGTGTGGTCAGGGCTTTGGCGACGAGATCGGGGTCCGGCACGGATGCGTTGGCGAAGTACTCCCAGATCCGCTCGTCGTTCTCGGCCGGCAACAGCACTGCGAGCGCTGTGTCGAGCGCTCGTCCGGCACGGCCGACCTGCTGGTAGTACGCAACGGGGGATGCAGGTGAGCCGACGTGGATGCAGAACGCAAGGTCGGGCTTGTCGTACCCCATGCCGAGCGCAGACGTGGCGACGACGGCCTTGAGCTCGTTGCGGCGGAGCCGGTCCTCGATGTCGACCCGCGCGGCGGTGTCGAGCCGGCCGGAGTACGCGGCGACGGCGAACCCGACCGATGCCAAATAGTTGGCGACGCGGTCGGCCTCGGCGACCGTCAACGTATAGACGATGCCGGAACCATCGAGCCGGCCGAGCGCATCGGCGACCCAGGCCCAGCGATCGAGCGCGGACAGGCCGGGGACCACCGCCAGGCGTAGCGACGTGCGCGCCAAGCTGCCCCGAAAGGTCGCCGTGTCCGCGCCCAGTTGGGCGGCCACGTCAGCGGTGACCCGGGCGTTGGCCGTCGCCGTGGTGGCCAGCACCGGTGTGCCGGGCGACAGCGCGAGCAGGTGTCGAGTGAGCCGCTGGTAGTCCGGTCGGAAGTCGAAGCCCCAGTCCGAGATGCAGTGCGCTTCGTCGATCACGACCATGCCGGTGGCGGCCAGTAGCCGGGGCAGCCGAGCCTCGAATCGGGGGTTGCCGAGCCGCTCCGGCGACACGAGCAACACATCCAGCACGCCCTCCTCGACCTGGGCGAGGACGAAATCCCACTCGTCGAAGTTCGTCGAGTTGATGGTTGCCGCGCGCAGCCCGGCACGTTCGGCCGCG
>JANXUX010000073.1 GCA_025351965.1 Actinomycetes bacterium
GGCGTCGACAGCGATGCCGACCCGTCTCGGGTGATGGACGCCACATTGACGTACGACGGTTGGGTGACATCGTCGAGGCGCGCCTCGACGACGACCGTCTTGTCACGACCCGGCGACAGCGTCGCCAGATCGGCCCAGCGGACGACGTTGCCATGCACCGTCGCACCGTCGGATCCGGACACGAAACTGAGGCCGACGGGAAGTGCATCCTCGACGGTGTACAGACCAGACGGGACATTGCCCTGGTTGGTGACGGTGATCTCGTAGTGGATCACACTGCCGAGCTTGAGGTGCTGGCCTGCCGGTAGGCGTTTGACGAGATCGAGGTCGTAGATGATCGGCACGTCGAAGCGGGCCGTGTCCTCGTCGTCGAAACCGGCGTCACCGCCGACACCGGCTTGCCCGAGCGCGGTGTTGTCCACGGTGCTCGACATCACGTCGCCCGCCACCGAGTCGACGTCGGCGAACAGCGGCCCGTCCGGCAAGGAGTACGTGGCGGCGCTGTCCGCTGTGATCTCGGCGCTGTTCACGAACGGGCGCTGGGTGATGTCGCTGACCGCGACGGTGACCTGCACCGACGTCGCTGCCCCCGGGGCGATCGATGCGACATTCCACACCACCACATGGGACGGAACAGCAGGCGTCCCGGCGTTCGTCGCCGAGACGAACGTGGTCCCGGCCGGCAGCGTGTCAGCGACCGTGAACCAACCCGACGGCACGTTGCCCTGGTTCTGCACCGTCACAGTGAACGTGACAGCGCCGTCGTAGGTGGTGGTGGCGGTGTCGGCGACCTTCACCAGCGCGAGGTCGTAGATCGGGTCGATCGTGACCGTCGCGACGTCCTCGTCGTCGAAGCCGGCGTCGGTACCGGTTCCCGCTTGGGCGATGTCGGTGTTGTCATCGGCGCTCGTCGCCACGTCACCCGGAACAGAGTCCACGTCGACGACGGACGGTCCGCCGACAGCGGTGTAGGTCGATGCACTGTCAGCCGTGATCTCCGCGATGTTGCTGAACCGGCGCCGCGTGTAGTCGATGACGCGCATCGTCACCGTCAGCGTCGCCGAGGCCCCTGGGGCCAGACTCCGCAACCCGGCCCAGATCACGCCGGTGGTCGGCGAGGCGAGCGCTCCACCGTTGCTCGCACCCACGACGGTCATCCCGGCCGGCACGGCATCTGCCACCGTGTACGCGCCCGACGGCACGTTGCCCTGATTCTGCACCGTGATCGCGAACTGCGCCGTGCCATCGGCGGCGATCGTGACCGGGCCGGTCTTGACGAGGCCGAGGTCATACGTGATCGGCACGTCGACGTCGGCGATGTCGGCGTCGTCCTCACCACCGTGGGCTGGGTCGTCGGCACCGGAACCGGCGTCGGCCGTCACCAGGTTGTCGATCGCTCCGGCAGCCGTCACGACGCCGTACGTGCCATCGTTGGCGGTGTCGAGATCCGGGGTGGAATCGACATCGCGTACCGTCTCGCTCGGCGAGGAGTACGTGTTCGCCGAATCGGCGCTGATCTCGGCGACGTTGCGGTACGGACGCTGCGTGATGTCGGCAATCGTCGCGCTGAACGTTCGCGTCGTCGACGCTCCGGCGCTCAGGTCGGCGACGGTCCACGCAATGGTGCCGTCACTGTTCGCAGTTGCACCGGCGACGTTCGTGACGCGGAGACCGGCGGGCACGTGATCGGTGATCACGAACCGGCGCGAGTCGAGGACGCCCTGGTTCTGCACGGTGATCGTGTACGTGACCGTGCCGTCGTGGGTGATGGTCGGCGTGTCGGCGGTCGTGATCAGGGCGAGGTCGTAGCCGTTCGTCAACGCCAGATCGACGTCGGCGATGTCGGCGTCGTCCTGCCCGTCGGTTCCGGTTCCGGCATCGGCGATGGCGATGTTGTCTGCTCCGCCGCCGACGGCGTGGCCAGCAGGGCCGTAGGTCTTGGCGCCAGGCATGTCGTTGCCGGTGTCCGCATCGGGGGTCGAGTCGATGTCAGGCGCGCCGTAGAGCCTCATCGCCGAGTCGGCGCTGATCTCGGCCACGTTGCGGAACGGTCGCTTGGTCAGGTCGCTGATGGTCGCCGAGTACGAGTACGTCGCCGACGCACCGGACGCGAGCGACACGCCGGTCCAGTCGATGGTGGTCGTCGCACCGGCGATCAGTGTGCCGCCGCCGGCGACCGGCGTCGCAACCGCCAGCCCGGTGGGCACCGTGTCGGTCACCCGGTAGGTCCCGGATGCGACGTCGCCCTGGTTCTGGACGGTGATCGTGTAGACGATGTGCCCCGAGCCGTCGACGGCGAGCGTCGTTGCGTTCGCCGTCTTGGCGAGCGCGAGGTCGTAGGTCGGCACGGTCGAGACGTCGGCGATGTCGGCGTCGTCCTGGCAGTCGGTACCGGTCCCGGCATCGGCGATGTCCTCGTTGTCGGCGCCACCGCCCGCCGGACTGCCCGGCGGTCCGTACGTCGCGCCGTCCAACATGTCGTTGTCCGTGACTGCGTCTGGCGTGGAGTCGATGTCGACGGTCGGGGTCGAGACACCGAGCGTCGTCGCCGATTCCGACGAGTCGTCGCTGATCTCGGCGATGTTCCGGAACGGCGTCTGCAGGTAATCGTCGATGTGGACCGTCACCGTCATCGTCCCCGACGCGCCAGGCGCCAGGTTCGCCAAGTCGGTCCAGACGATCGTGCCTGCCGCTGCGGTCGTGCCTGCCGCTGCGGTCGTGCCCGCCGCTGCGGTGGTCTCAACCGGAGCGGCCGAGACGAAGCTCGTGCCCGCGGGCAGCGTGTCCGTCACCTGGTACAGACCGGAGCCGACCGTGCCCTGGTTTTTCACCGTGATGGTGTAGACGAGCCGGCCGGTGAGGTAGTTCGGCGTGCCGACGGTCTTGGCAAGTGCGAGGTCGTACGTGGCGACGTCGTAGCCGGAGGGGTCGGTGTCGGAGACGGTCGCCGGCGGTGCACCGCGCCCGATGGGACCACCATCGTCCAGCATCGGCGTGCCGGTCGCGGTCGCCTGGTTCGAGTGCGTCGCCGCCCCGGCGACACCGGTCGCGGTGCACGACAGGACGGCGCCGCGGTTGAGCGCGAACGGTGCCGTTGCCGTGGTCGGCCGCGCGGGCTCGGAGGTGGTGCCCGGGTTCGTCACGGTGCAGTCGGTGACAGCGAAGTCGTCGCCTGTCGAGCCAGCCGTGCCGTTGTCGTCGCCCAGCACGATGTTCTCGAGACGGGTGTTCCCCGAGTTCGTCATCGTGTAGGTCCAGGTGATGCCCCGACCCTGGAAGACGGTGACGCCGTCGCCCGCCTGGTTCGTCGGCCACGCAGTGTCGCGGGTCGTCGTGACGACGTCGAGCGACGGCTGGGCCACCCAGATACCCAGGTCGCGGGTGAGGTCGGTCTGGTTCGGACCGAGCGCGAAGCTGGCGGTGTCGTAGTGGTCGACCGCACCGTCGGTACCGCTCGCCGTCCGCGGCGCGTCGCTGTCGGTCGAGTCGGTCGCAGCAGCGGCGTCCTGCGGGGACACGTACCACTGCTGCGGCAGCGAGTACCGGACCCGGTAGTCACCGTCGGGCAGTCCACCGGAGCCCGACGCGCCAGGATTGGCGAAAAGGTAGTTGCCGCGCGGGTCCGTGAACGTGTACCCGTACTCCGGATAGCTGCTGCCATCGAACTTCAACAACGCGACCCGCACGCCGCCGATTCCGGTCTCGCCGGCATCCTGAACACCGTCGAAATCGGCGTCGTTCCACACCCGGTCACCGACGATGTTGCCCGACGTCGGCAGCGCCCTGATCTGGATACCGGCTCGTGGCGGCTCGGTCGACAGGCGTCCCGGGTCGAGGGCAGGATCGAGCGACGACGCGTCGGCCTCGGCCGCCCAGGCGAAGCTGTTGATCGCTCGCGGGCACGGGGCCATCGTCGACGAATCCTGGGTCAGTGAGTTCGGGTCGAAACCACACGCGGCGAGCCGCTCGTACGGGTCGGTCGTCACTGCTCCGGGAGCGCCACCGACGAGGTCGTAGGTCGGGTCGTAGACGGGAGCGCGCATGTCCCACTGGAATTCGATCTCCGGCGCACCGATGGCAATACTGCCCGTCAGGGCAAGGCGGATGGAGGGGTAGCCCGGCAGGGCGAACTGGTCGCTGTTCGTCGTCCAGCCGGGGGCTTCGCAGCCGGCCGGCCACGGGGTCGAGCTGGTGGGGTTCGGGCCGACCTCGGGACGGCACGGGTTCGAGCTCGACGAGTACCGCACCGTCCAGCCCTGCGGCACGACGATCGGCTCGACGAGGTACGCAGCCCACTCGCTGTCTCGCGTCTGATCGAAACGCTTCACTCCGGTGTCGCCGGTGTGCGCGAAGATGTCGACGTACACCGGGTCCTTGGCGGCAACGTTGCCCTTGTTGCGGACCGTGATGGACCACGTCATACTGCCGCCCGGATCGGTTTCACCGGCGTTGCGCGAGTTTCCCGGGCCAGGCCCGGCATCGATGTCGCGCGCCCCGAGCACCCACTTCTGCGAAGCCAGATAGATGAATGCCGGGACAGTCGCGGTTGCCGAGGCGGAGAGCACGCCGTGCGCGAACGAGCCCGAGGCCTTGGTCAGCTGCGCTGTGTTCGGGTAGGTGTTCGCCGGGGTCACGCCTTCTGCATCGCCGAACTTCGTCGTCACCACGGTGTAGGTCGCGACGGTGCTCGACTGTCCCGGGTTCAGCGCGGGGCCGGTGTGGACGAAACGCAACGACGTACCGCCAACGCTCGCACAACTGCTGTCGGTGTATGCGCCATCGATCGCCCAGCCGGAACCGGTCGTCACGACGGGGTCACGGAAGTACGCCGACATCGCCGCGCAGTCCGTGACGACCGGATCGGTCAACGGTCCGGTGGCATCGTCGCCGTTGCCGACGGTCAGCGCGTAGGTGACGGTGTCACCCGGCGACACGGTCGATGACGTGTGCGCCGTCGTGCCGTCAGCGGTGATCACACTCGTGATCGCCTTCGCCACCGACGGGTCCGCCTGCGGCGTCTCGACCAACATGTTCACGCAGTTGTTGCTGTCGGTGAACGAGGTCGCGCCGCGCAGCGCCGTCGCGTCGAGGCAGTTCGTCTCGGTGGTCGGCGGGCTGGTGGGGCTGCTCAACGTGCCGGTGAGATGGCTCCCACTCGTCGAGAATCCGACGGGGATCGGCCCGGTGAACGACCAGCGCACGAAGCGGATCCCGTCGGTGACGGGCACATCGGCAGTGGATCCGCTGAACGGCGAGCCGACGACGGCCGTCCACGTCGAGCCGTCGGTCGACACCTCGAGGACCGCGCTCACCCCCGAGCCCCAGGTTCCCACGCTGATCATGTCGAGGTCGAAATCGGGTGCGCCCGCGAGGCGGTCGAGGATCACCGCCGAGTCGAGCGGTGCAGCGCCTGTCTCGCTGCTGTTGGCGAAGCCGAGGTCGTAGCGCACCGGGTCGCCGGGGTGCGCATAGTAGGCGCCGACACCGACGCTCTTGGTTCCGTCGATGCTCGTGACGGGGCCGCGCAGTTCCGTGCCGACCGAGTCACTGCCGAGCGATGTCGAGTCGAACGTGCCCGTCGCAGTATTGGTCTTGACGACACCGGTCAGGTTGTTCAGAGCCGGGTCCTCGACGTACATCGCGACGGTCGTGACCGCGACGCAGTGACCGCTCATCGGCCATGGGCGGGTGCTGGCGTCGAAGGTCCAGGTGACCGTGTCGGACGTGCCGTTGGCCGGACCATGGGCCGGACCGACTCCACCATTGCTCGCCGAGACGAACGTGGCGCCCAGCGGTAAGCGGTCGGTGAACGAGAACGATGCCGGCAACGAAGATGCTGCGGACGCAGGACATGCCTTCACCGCGTAGGTGCCGTTCGCGCCGAGCAGGAGGCGGCCCGGACCGCTCTTGTCGATCGTCCAGTTGGGCGCGGCGCCTTGCACGAAGGAATGGACCGTCGCAGATGACTTGCCGCCCGTCGCTGTGACGGTGTCGTCGAGTTGGGTGACCGTCGTCGGGAACCGACCCGGGGGCGCGATGGCACTGAAGCTGAGCGAGTAGATCTCACCGGGCGTCGACGAGGGGTTCAGCGTTCCGGTCACATGTACGTTCGGCGCCGTACCGGTGAACGCCGGGGCCGAGGCCCAGATCCCGACGGTGCCGGACGGCGTTCCGGTTGCCACGAGCTGAGCAGCATCGCCGAACACGTCCACGAACCCGGGCAGCACATTGTCGACGATCGCCCCGGCACACGTACCGTCGACAGTGCTGTCGCAGGAGAAGCCGAGCGTGTACACGAACGTCTGGCCCGGCGCCTTCGGTGACCCGACGGTGGACGCCGGCGTGACGTTCAACGTCTGCAGATCAACGTCGGACGACGATGCCAGCGCAGTCGGCGTCAGCTCCCCTGGTGCCACGATCAGGGCTGCGGCGACGAGCGCGCCGAGCGCTGCTGCACCGGCTGTCCGTTGTGCCCACCGTGACGCACTGCGCGCGAAGTCCAGACCGTTCATCATGTGTGACTCGTTTCCATCGTTCGCCCGAGACCGCCGGGGCGAGCACGACCCCCCGCTGCACGAAGGGATGGCTCTGTCGACCCTGTCATCGGCCACATGCAGTCACCGTTCAAGGGCCGCCGGGCCACGGCGAGGTACCGTGGCTGCATGCAGCGAGGGCGATGTGACTGTGGCGGCGTGTCGTTCGAGCTCGACGGCGAGCTCCGTGACGTCTACAACTGCCACTGCGTGCGCTGCCGACGCATCACCGGGCACCACATGGCCGCCACGGCAGTGCGTCCGAATCAGGTGACCTTCACCGCGGATGCGACCCTGCGCTGGTACGACCCGGTGCCGAGCGTGCACTACGGCTTCTGCGGCACCTGCGGTTCGACGATGTTCTGGAAGGCAGACGGGGACCCGGACAAATTGTGCGTCAGCGCCGGCACGCTCGACCAGCCGACGGGCCTACGGACCACGAAGGCCTGGTGGGTCTCCGAGGCGGCCGACTACCACGAGCGCCCGTCCGGTGTGCTCGAGTTCCCGGTCGAGGACTGATCGCTGCGCTCAGGTTCACTCGAACCCGCCGATCACGCCACCCACCCGGTCGCTCAGCAGGTGGTCAGGGCCGGAATGCAACCGTATGGTGTAGCCCGTATGAACACGACGAAGGCCCACATTGCCGCACTCTCCCTGCTCGACCGCGCCCTGATCGCTGTCACCGATGACGAGCTCGTGGCGCTGATGGCCGGGTTGCCCGAAGATCACGTCGCCGCGATCAAGCGGATCAGCGGCGTGCGCGACGAGGAAGTGCCCGAGGCCGAGGTCGTCGGGTCCGTGCGCGAGGCCGCTCACAAGGGCCGACTCAACGGCGATCTGCAGCGACTCGGCGTCGTGCTCTCCGACGCCTGTCTCGCCGACTGCGTTGAACAGCTCGGCGAGGCAGCCGGCATGCCGACCGAGGAAGACATCCAGAAGGTCCTCCCGGCACTCGTCGAGACCCACGGCGTCGGGGTCGTGCGACTGATGCTCGCATCGACGGTCGTTGGCGAGGCCCCCGCCTCGGCGATCATCATCGGCCTGCTCAAGACCGACGAAGCCGTCAAGCTCCCCCCGGCCGGCGACAAGCCACTCGCGCCGTTGTTGCCGTTGCCGCAGGACGACGCCGAGCGTCTCGCCCTCAAGGCCCAGCGCAAAGAGCGCAAAGCCGCCGAGCAGGCTGCCGCCAAGCTCCGCCGCGACCAGGTCGCCCGCGCCAAGAACCGGGTCTGACGCGCCCGACGCTCGACGCTCGACCGTCCCCGACCCGGTCGACGATGGAATCAGGACGGCAGCGACGCCGCCCAGACACGACGTTCGTGATCGAGTAACCAGGCCTTGTTCTCGATGCCGCCACCGAAGCCGGTGAGGGATCCGTTCGCGCCGACGACCCGGTGGCACGGGACGACGATCGAGATCGGGTTACGGCCATTGGCCGCGCCGACCGCTCGCGCCTTGCGCTGATCGCCGAGCCGACGGGCCTGCTCGCCGTAGCTGACAGTCTCACCGAACGGGATCGTGCGCAGCGCGTCCCACGCAGAGTGTTGGAAGTCACTGCCGACGGCATCGAGCGGGAGGTCGAACTCGGTGCGGTGACCGTCGAAGTACTCCTCCAACTGGGCTGCCGTCGCAGCCAGCACACCGGTGGGATCATCGTGGTCGGTGTCGATCGCGCCGACGCGTACACGGACGTCGGACTCGTGCGCCCACAGCACAGCACGCAGGCCCAGCTCGGACGCGACGAGCGTCAGCGGACCGACCGGGCTCTCGATCACCGTTGCATAGAGGGTGGGTGTCGTATTCATCGCACAGTCTCCTTGTTCGTGTTCGTGTTCGTGTTCGTGTTCGTGTTCGTGTTCGTGTTCGTGTTCGGTGCGGGCGGGGCCGGTTCGGAGAGGTTCGCCCAGAGATGATGCAACGCATAGGAGCGCCACGGCCGCCACGCCGCAGACGCTGCGCTGGCGCCGGCCGGCGAGCCATCGAGGCCGATTCGTTCCAGTCCGTGGCGCACGCCGAGGTCGGTCGGCAAGAACACGTCCGGATCGGCGAGGGCACGCATCGAGATGTACGACATCGTCCACGGCCCGATCCCGGGGAGAGCGAGCATTCGCGCAGCGAGATCATCCCGGTCGGCACCGGCATCGATGACGATGTCGCCGGCGGCGATGGCGGCGCACATCCCCTGCAGGGCACGTCTGCGCGACTTCGGCATCGCCAATTGCGCAGGGTCCAGTTCGGCGATCGCCGCGGCCGTCGGGAAGGCATGGGTGAGGGGACCCATCGGGTGGAGCAGCGGTTCACCGACAGCCTGCACGAGGCGGCCGGCGAGCGTGCGCGCGCCGATCACCGACACCTGCTGGCCGAGCACGGCCCGTACAGCGAGTTCGGAACCGTCGACGTGCGACGGAGACCGGAGGCCGGGTCGGCGGGCGACGAGCGGGGCGAGCGACGGGTCTGCGCCGAGTACGCTGTCGATGGCGACCGGGTCGGCGTCGAGGTCGAGCATCCGCCGACACCGCTGCACCGCAGCCTGGAGATCGCGCCAGTCGTCGAGGCGCAGCTCGCAGTGCACCGCCTCGGCGCGGTTGCGCAACGAGACGATGCCGTCGCCGTTGGGCAGGCTCAGCACACGTGAATACGTCGTGCCGTCCCACGACTCGATGCCGGGCACGGCCCGCATCCCGAGGAACCCGAAGATACCGTCGGCATCGAACGGTTTCCGGTAGGCGAGCTGGACCGTGACGACCCCGGGTCCGACCGGCTCGCGTCCACGCCTCGAGCGCAGCTCCGATGGCGACACCGCGAAGACCTCGCGAACGGTCTCGTTGAACTGGCGCACGCTCGAGAACCCGGCCGCGAAAGCGACATCGGTGAACGACATCGTGGTCGTCTCGATCAACAGCCGAGACGTCTGGGCGCGCTGCATCCGGGCGAGTGCGAGCGGCCCGGCGCCCATCTCCGTCGTCAGCAGGCGGTTCAGCTGGCGATCGCTGTAGCCGAGCCGCTCGGCGAGACCGGTTACACCGGCGCGGTCGACGACGCCGTCCGCGATCAACCGCATCGCCCGCCCAACGACGTCGGCGCGCACGTTCCACTCCGGCGAGCCGGGTGTCGCGTTGGGTCGGCACCGCTTACATGCCCGGTAACCCTGACGCTGGGCCGCCGCCGATGTCGCGAAGAACGAGACGTTGGCCCGCTTCGGGGTGATCGCCGGGCACGACGGCCGGCAGTAGATGCCGGTCGTGCGTACGGCAGTCACGAACCATCCATCGAACCGGCTGTCACGGCTGCTCACCGCCCGGTAGCACTGCTCCTGGTCCTCGATCACACCACCAGTCTGGCGGGTTGCGGTGGCGACAACCAGCGGAAATCGGACACGACCCTCGACCTCCCCCACCCAGCCGCCCCGGAACTCGGAACCAGGAGCCGCACCCCAGTGGGGCGCACGAACGTTGCGCTGGACGTTGCGCTGGGACGTTGCGCGCCCTCAGGCGCGGGACGTCCCGCTGAGTGGGACCACAGCGCCCCGAGGGCGCGAAACGTCCCACGCGAAACGTCCCACAGAATCTCGATCGAGCCACGCCGTGCGCCGAGGGCGCAGAACGTTCTGGCGCTACTGGATCGGACTCGTGAGGCGGGTGACGTCGACCTCGACGACCATCTTCTGGGTCGCGGACGGCCCGAGCACGACACCGCGCAACGGGGCGACGTCGCCGTAGTCGCGACCCCAGGCAACGGTGACATGGCGGTGGGGAGGAACCTGGTTGTTCGTGGGATCGGCGTCGATCCAGCCGAAGCCCGGGGCGTAGACCGAGCACCACGCATGGGACGCATCCGAGCCAACGAGTTTGGTCTCGCCCGGCCGCGGATCGGTCTCGATGTAGCCGCTCACGTAGCGAGCAGCGAGGCCGATCGAGCGCAGTGCGCCGGTCATCAGATGGGCGAAGTCCTGACACACGCCACGACGGTGGAGCACGACATCACCGAGCGGTGTCGACACGTCGCTGAACGACGGATCGAACGAGTACGCGGTGTAGATCGATTCGTTCAAGGCGCGGAAC
>JANXUX010000100.1 GCA_025351965.1 Actinomycetes bacterium
GTCGAGCAGACGAAGTTCCTCCTCCTCGTTCAGCGTCGTCTGGCCCGCTGCGTGCTTGCGCGCGATCTTGGAGCGCAAGGTCGCCGCGCGATCGATCCAGGCTTCGACGACGAACATGTTCGAGCCCATCTCGGTGAGCGCGATGTCCGTGGTGAAGCGGTAGCCGGTCTGCCGACTCATCGGAACGGTCTGCTCGTTGCCCGACGGACCCGTCAAGCGGACCTGAGCACCGATCTCGACCGCACCGTCGCACACCACGACCGCGGCGAGTTCGACCACGTCGCCGACGACGCGCTTGGAAGGGTACGCCCCCTCGGACACGCTCGGGGTGACGCCGGTGATGGTCAGCCGCTCCGGGCGGTGCGCGTCGGTACCGGGCCGGGTTCGGCCACCGTGCATCCGGAGCCGGGATTGGCGCTGGGCCTCCTGCCGGAAGATGTCTGACATTGGTAACTCCCAAGGAGCGTGGATGCCGTCGCGTGGGTGTTTGCGGCGCCACGTTCATCAATGCCCGTCGGACCAGGTGGTCAAACCCGGGGGGCGCTCGCCGACCTCACGCCGGACTCGAGCTGAGCGTCAGGCACAGCTCACGCAGTGGGTGCTTGCCGGAAGTGCGACCAGCCGCTCGATCCCGATCGGCTCGCCGCACTCTGCGCACATCCCATAGCCCTCGTCGTCCAGCCGGAGCAGCGCTTCGTGGATCGCTTCGAGGTCCGCCTCGGCCTGGCGATGCAGCGCACTCACCTGGGCCCGCTCGAACGCGACGGTGCTTCCCTCCGGATCGTGCTCGTCGTCGGTGTTCACCAGTTCGGCGGCCTCGACGATCGCGTCGAAGCTGATCGACAGTGCTGCGGCCTGCTCCGAGCTCCGCGCCGCATCCTCGGTCAGACGCTCCCGGAGCTGGTCCCGGTCCGTTGATGACAGACCCGCTGCATCGCGGTGGTTCTTGGTGGCACTCGGGGCCGACGAAGAGGCGGGAGAGGACGAAGATGCCGAGGTGTTCATGGACCACCCTGTACCCCGCCGACGCAGCCTTGCAACGCGCCCTGCATGGCGGGGCAGAGCGCGACCGATCAGGCAGGCGTTGCGGCGCAGCAGCCGGAGCATCCGCAGCCGCTACCGTTGGACCATGCCATCAGCCTTCCTGCACCCGTTCGCCGCTCCGACGAAGGAGACGTTCATCACCATCGCCAAGGGTGACGGCGCACTGCTGTGGACCGACGATGGCCGAGAACTGATCGACGGCATGGCCAGCCTCTGGTACTGCAACATCGGCCACGGCCGCAAGGAGATGGCCGACGCCGTCGCCGCGCAGATGTCGACGCTGGAGACGTACTCGTGCTTCGATCCGTTCACCAACGCGCCCGCTGATGCGCTCGCCGAGAAGCTGATCTCACTGTGCCCGTTGCCCGGGGCGCGGGTGTTCTTCACCGACAGCGGCAGCGAATCCATCGACACCGCGATGAAGTTGGCCCGCCTCGCCCATGTGCAGGCCGGTCACCCCGAGCGGACCCTGATCATCAGCCGGACCCGCGGCTACCACGGCACGAACTACGGCGGCACGAGCGCGCAGGGCATTGCTCCGAACAAGGTCGGTTACGGCACGCTGCTCTCCGATGTCGTCCAGGTTCCGAGCGATGACATCGAGGCCCTGGCCACGCTGATGAAAGAGCGCAGTGCCGAGATCGCAGCCGTCATCACCGAGCCGGTGCAGGGTGCCGGCGGTGTGTTCCCGCCCACGGACAACTACCTCGAAAGCCTGCGCCGACTGTGTGACCAGCACGGCGCCTACCTGATCTTCGACGAAGTCATCACCGGCTTCGGCAGGATGGGGACCTGGTTCGCCGCCCAGCACTACGGCGTGACACCGGATCTGATGACCTTCGCCAAGGGCGTCACGTCGGGCTATCAGCCGCTCGGTGGCGTGTTCGTCGGCCGCGCCCCGCTCGAGGCCATCGAATCCGACCCGGCGTTCATCCTCCGTCACGGCTACACCTACAGCGGTCACGCCAGCGTCTGCGCGGCGGCGCTCAAGAATCTCGAGATCGTGGAGCGCGAGAACCTCCTCGATCGCGCCAAGGCCGTTGGCCACCGGCTCGGCAGTGGCCTCCAGGCGCTCGCCGCTGACGGCATCATCGACCACGCTCGCGGCGACGGCGCAGTGTGGGCCGCCGGCCTGAAGCCCGACCAGAACGCAATGGCCATCCGCGACCGGATGCTTGCCACGGGCGGCATCGTGCGCGCCCTGAACACCGACACCAACACGTTCTGTCCCCCGCTGGTGATCACCGATGAGCAGATCGACCGCCTGCTCGACATTTTCGCCAGCGCCGCCGCGCAGTAGTTCGCCGCTGCACCGGTCGGTTTCCGTCAAGGCCCGTCAAGTCGGCGGACGTCGCGCCGATACATCATCCGTGGAAACCCGTCTGCTCCCCGGCCTCGTGTTCATCGCTTTCTCGCTCGCCTCGATGGTGGCGATGGTGTTGACGGTCAGCCCGCGCTGACCACGCCGGCGACGCCCGCCTGATCAGGCCTCGATCCAGGCTGTCACCATCGCGCGCATGCCATCGCCGAACATCCGCAGGAACTGCGGATCCGCCACCACGTCGCCGCTGTCGAGCCACAGGCAGATGCTCTCGTAGACGTGACTGACGACGGATTCCGCAGCCCACTGCAGGATCATCTGATCAGGCGAGACCTCGGCGATCAATGCACTGGCGAAGTCGGTCGCAGCGGAGCGGAAGAGGACGAACAGCTCCTGGAATTCGGGCTGGTTCGAGGTGTGCCGCCACAGCAGCCGGAAACTGTCCGGATGCCGACGGGCGATGCCGAGCAGCGTGATCGCGACCGTTGGCCGCTCGCCGGCGATTGCGCCCGGCCCGAGCTCGAACTCGCTGGCCATGTCGTCGAGAACGGCGGTCAGGACCGCGAGGTACAGCGCCTCCTTGGAGTCGAAGATCCGGTAGACGATGAGCCGGGTCACGCCCGCGGCGCGCGCCACGTCCTCCATCGACGTCTTCTCGTAACCAGACGCGAGGAACGCTCGGGCGGCCGCCTCGACGATCTGGGCCCGTCGCTCGGCGCGGGGCAGTCGCACCGCAGCGTGGGTCTGCGTCTGCGTGGTCACTGATCGGTCGGCCATTGACTTATGTATACACGAGTGTTTACATGACGTCCATGGAGTTCGGGAACGACACATCAGCCGCTCTCGATCTGGCCGGCCAGCGGGCCCTCGTCACCGGCGGTGCCGGGGGTATCGGCGCCGCTGTCGCTCGGCGCTTGGCCGGTCTCGGCGCGCATGTCGTCGTCGCCGACATCGCCGACGCAGCGGGTGAGGCGATGGCGGCCGAGATCGGCGGCGAGTACCACCACCTCGATGTCTCCGATCCTGATGCGTGGGCCAGGCTTGCGGATTCGCTCGCCGGTCTCGACATCGCGTTCCTCAACGCCGGCGTCAGCACACGCATCGACGGTGATCCGGACGCCAGCGACGCGCCGATGGGCGAGGTCACCGAGCGCGCCTACCGTCGGATCATGGGCGCCAACGTCGACGGTGTCGTCTACGGCGCTCGCGCGGTGCTGCCCGAGATGATCGCCCGCGGTCGCGGCCAGATCGTGATCACGGCCTCGATGGCCGGTCTCAGCGCGATCCCACTCGACTCGATCTACGGGCTGACCAAGCACGCCGTCGTCGGCTTCACCAAGTCGCTCGGCGCCACCTATGGCCCGCTGGGTGTCTGCACGAGCGCGATCTGCCCAGGCTTCGCCGACACGAACATCATCTCCGCCGATCTGATGGATCTGCTGCGTTCGATCGACGTGCCGGTGATGTCGCCGGAGCGCGTCGCCGACGCGGTCGTTGTCGCGCTGGCGGCCGCACAGCCCGGATCGCTCTGGGCACTGTGGGGTGACCGGCCGATCACCCGCTACATCCCGAATGCTGTGTACGACGACCTGGAGGATTTCGTATGACCGACATCATCGACACCGCGAACGGCGGCCCAGGGAACGGCGGCCCACCGAACGGCGGGCCAGGGACCGGTGACGACGCGCCGGCCGACGATGGGCTGCTGTTCAATCCGTTCGACCCTGCCTTTCGCGCCAATCCCTATCCGTTCTACGACATCCTGCGCGAGAAGGCGCCGGTGTACTGGACGCCGTTCCAGACCGTGGTGCTGTCGCGCTACGACGATGTCGCCGTCACACTGCGCAGCAACGACTTCAGCCGCGACATCGAGAAGAACGCGACCATCGCTGCCTCGCCGATGCAGATTCGCAGGCGCGAAGTCCGCGCCGAGGAGAGCACGAAGTCGATCCTCAACCTCGACCCTCCGGACCACACCCGACTGCGCCGCCTCGTCAGCCTCGCCTTCACCCCGTCTTCGATCGAGCGGCTGCGCCCGCGTGTCCAGCAACTGGTCGACGACGCACTCGACATCGCCGCCGAGCGCGGTTCGATGGAGCTCATCGACGAGCTGGCCTTCCCCGTACCGTTCCAGGTGATCAGCGACCTCCTGGCGATGCCGACCGAGCGTTCTGTCGAGCTGCGCGAATGGTCCCAGCACCTCACCGCATCGCTCGAGCCGACCGCCGACGACGCCGACATGGACCGCGCCGAAGCTGCGCTCGCCAACTTCGGGCCATACCTGATCGGCATCGTCGAGCACCGCCGCAAGCATCTCGGCGACGATCTGCTCTCGGCACTGATCCAGGTCGAAGAGAGCGGTGACCGGATGAGCACCCAGGAGCTGATCGCCTTCGTCCTGCTGCTGTACGTGGCCGGCCACGAGACGACCGTCAACCTGATCGGCAACGGCACACTCGCCCTGTTGCGAAACCCTGAGCAGTTGGCGATGTGGCGCGATGACCCGGCAATCGATGCAACGGCCGTCGACGAGCTGCTCCGCTTCGACGGACCCGTGCAACTGACCGTGCGCGTCCCGATGGTGCCCGTTCACTACGGCGAGGTCGAGATCCAGCCCGGCACCGTGGTGATGGCACTGCTCGGCGCGGCCAACCACGACTCGGCGATGTTCGCCGAGCCGCATGCGTTGCGCTTCGATCGCCCGAACTCGAACCGCCACCTCGCCCTCGCCGGCGGAATCCACTACTGCCTCGGTGCGTCGTTGGCCAAGCTCGAGGCTCAGGTCGCGATCAGCAGCCTGATCCGCCGCTTCCCCGAGGTCGCGCTCGCCGGCGAGCCGGGCTGGCGCGACCGGCTGACCATTCGCGGCGTCGATCGGCTCCCACTCGGCTGGTGATCCGGGCGGGGGTCGATAGCGTTCACGGGCGGTGAGCGAGCTCTGGTTGACGTCCGATCTGCACTTCGGCCACGCCAACATCATCCGCTACACGAACCGGCCGTTCACCTCGGTCGAGGAGATGGACGAGTGGCTGGTCACGACCTGGAACGAGACCGTCCGGCCGCACGACACGGTCTGGGTCCTCGGCGACGTGTGCATGGGCCGGATCGAGCACAGCCTGTCGCTCGTCGCCCGGCTGCACGGCACCCGGCGTCTGCTCAGCGGCAACCACGACCGCACGTTCGCGACATCGGGTGCGCCGAGTGCTCGGTGGGATGCCGCGTACCGCGATGCTGGGTTCGAGACGATCACCGCCGGCACGATCGAGCTCGACATCGGCTGGACCGAGCCCGTCGTCGCGTGCCACTTCCCCTACCGCGGTGACTCCCACGACGGTGACCGTTTCCTCGACCAACGGCCCGACGACCACGGTCGCCCGCTCGTCCACGGCCACACCCACGGCGCGTGGCGACAGCACGAGTCGATGATCGACGTCGGTGTCGACACCTGGGCCGGACAGCCCGTGAACGCGGCCGATGTCGCTGCGCTGATCGCCACCGGGCCGGCCGAGCGCGAGCGGCTGCCGTGGACGCGAGCTGCGCCGAGCTGACCGGGCAGGACGGCTCGCCGCTCCAGTCGCTGACCCGCTCCGGGCACACGGTACGTTCGACCGGAAGCGTGCAAGGGGGCTCTCATGACGTTGACCGAATCGCCGGCGACCACACCACGACCCGATCCGACGAGGGACTCGGTGCACCGCGTCACGTGCCCGCTGTGCGAGTGCATGTGCGGGCTCGACGTGCATGTGTCGTCCGGTGAGCCGACCGCACAACGGGTGACGCTCGTGCGTGGCGCCAAGGACGATGTGTGGTCCAAGGGTTACATCTGCCCGAAGGGCTCGGCGGTCGGGCACCTCCACGAGGACCCCGACCGGCTGCGGGCCCCGATGGTGCGTGACGGCGACCAATGGCGCGAGGTCACGTGGGAGCAAGCGTTCCGCCGGTGCGAGGAGCTGATCCACGGGGTCCTCGAACGCGACGGTCCGTCGGCGTTCACTGCGTTTGTCGGCAATCCCGCCGGGCACAGCTTCTCGCTCTCGCGCTACCTCAGCCAGATGATCATCCCGTCCGGCATGCCGCACATCTATTCCGCCGGCACGGTCGATCAGTGGCCGAAAAACGTGACGAGCATCCTGCTCTACGGCAACCAGTGGCTGATCCCGACGCCAGACATCGCACGCACCGACTACTGGCTGCTGATGGGTGGCAATCCGCATGCATCCGGAGGCAGCCTGATGGCCAAGCCCGACGTGCTCGACGAGATCGAACAGATCCGCGCCCGTGGTGGCAAGGTCGTGGTGGTCGACCCGCGCCGCACCCGCACCGCCGACGTCGCCGACGAGTGGATCGGCATCCAGCCCGGCACCGATGCCGCCTGGCTGCTCGCCATCGTCAACGTCTTCTTCGAACAGGACTGGATCGATCTCGGCCATCTCGTCGGGATGGTCGAGGGCGTCGAGTCACTGCGCGAGGCGTGCGCCGTGTACACGCCGGAAGCCGTGGCGGCGTTGACCCGCGTCGAGGCCGAGACCACCCGGCGGATCGCGGCCGAGATCCACGAAGCGACCGCTGCGTCGATCTACGGACGCATCGGGCTGTGCAACCAGGAGTTCGGCACGCTCGCATCGTGGATGGTCGATGTCCTCGCCATCGTCAACGGCCACTTCGACCGCCCCGGCACGCTGATGTTCGCCAACCCGGTGCCGTTCCCGCTGGTGTGGCTGCAGAGCACGAAGGTCAACGGGATGCCCCAGTTCGGACGCTGGAGCTCACGCGTCCGCGGCGCCCCGGAAGTGCTCGGCCAGGTGCCGGCATCGTGCCTCGCCGAAGAGATCGCCACACCCGGACCCGGGCAGATCAAGGGGCTGATCAACGTCGCCGCCAACCCGGTGCTGTCCGTCCCCGATTCGGCGCGCCTCGACGAGGCACTCCCCCAGCTCGAGTGCATGATCGCGATCGACACCTACCTGAACGAGACGACTCGCCACGCGCACGTGATCTTCCCGGGACCCTCCCCGTTGGAGACGCCGCACTTCGACGATCTGCTGTGGGGCTTCGCGACCCGGTCGGCAGGCAAATGGACCGAGGCGGTGTTCCCGCTCGAGCGCCCGGACGAGTGGGAGATCCTGATCCGGCTGGGCCAGATCATGGCCGGCAAGCACGATGTCGACACCGACGTGGCAGCCATCGACGACGCCTGGTTCAGCCTGCTCTGCCACGCCAAGGGCCTCGACCCGACGGCGATCCTGCCGATGTACGACGCGGGGGGACCGAAGCGGATGATCGACTGGTCGATCCGCGTCGGACCGTTCGGCGACATGTACGGCGCCCGCGACGGCATGACCCTGGCCGACTTCGAGGCAGAGTCGAACGGCATCGACTGCGGCCCGGCGATCCCGCGTGCCGCCGAAGCCGTCTGCTCGCCCGACGGCAGGATCCACCTCGTCCACGACTATCTGCTGAGCGACCTGCCGAGACTGCGCGACCGTCTCGCAGCACCCGTCGACGGTCTCGTCCTGGTCAGCCGCCGTCACCTCCGCTCGAAGAACACGTGGCTGCACAACGTCAGCGTCCTGGTCAAGGGCAAGGAGCGCTGCACGCTGATGATCAACCCTGCCGACGCAGCACGCCTCGGGGTCGTCGACGGGTCGTCCGTGCAGGTCAGGTCGCTGGCCGGATCGATCATCGTGCCGGCCGAGATCACCGACGAGATGCTCACCGGGATCGTGTCGCTGCCCCACGGATGGGGCCACGACAAAACCGGGACCCGGCTCTCGATCGCCCGCGAGCACGCCGGGGTGAACAGCAACCTGCTTGCTCCCGGCGAATTCGTCGACGTGCTGTCGGGCAACGCCGCCGTCAACGGCATTCCGGTCGAGGTCGCTCCGGCCTGACTCGTGAGGAATGAACACTGACTGCGTGATGTCGTCGCAGCGACGACATCACGCAGTCACAGGTCCAGGCATCCGGTCGGCGATCAGGCCAGGCGGTCGACCAAGGTCTGCAGCGACATGCGGAAGTCGGGCAGCAGCGCCACGCCTCCGAGGCGGAGCACGGCGTTGTCGAGCACGCTGTTCGCCGGGCGCGTTGCGGGACGGGGCGGCTGCAGATCGGCGGTCGCGATCGGCGACACCATGCTCGGCGGCTTGCCCATCGCGGAAACAACCGCCTGGGCGAACTCGAACCAACTCACGGCTCCCTCATTCGTCACGTGGTGGATGCCGCAACGTCGGTCGAGTGCGAGCCGGCGCAACATCGGGGCGAGGTCGGCGCACAGCGTGGGGTGGCCGACCTGGTCGTCGACGAAGGCGAGTGAGTCGCGCTCACCGGCGAGGCGGATGATCGTCTTGACCATGTTGTTCCCGAATTCACCGCAGACCCAGCTGGTGCGGGCAACCGCAGCGCCGGCCCCGAGGGCGAGCGCCTCGTGCTCGCCGGCGAGCTTGGAGGCGCCGTAGACCGACGTCGGGTTCGGCGTGTCCCACTCCTGGTACGGCCCGACCTTGGTCCCGTCGAACACGTAGTCCGTGCTGACGGTGACGAGGTGGGCGCCGACCCGGTCGCAGCCCTCGGCCACCCAGCGAACGGCGAGCGCGTTGGCGAGGTATGCGCGGTCCGGATCGCTCTCGCAGGCATCGACCGCGGTCCATGCCGCACAGTGGATGACCGCATCCGGACGCAGCGACGTGACCGCCCCGAGCACAGCGTCACGGGACGTGACGTCGAGCGTCGCGTGGTCGAAGGCGAAGACGTCGTCGCCGGCAGCTGCACACGTCAGCACCGTGTCCCGGCCGAGCTGTCCGCCTGCGCCGGTGACGAGCACGCGCATCGTCAGAACTCGGCCTTGGCCTTGAGTGGTTCCCACCAATCGCGGTTGGCGCGGTACCACTCGACGGTCGCAGCGAGACCGTCGACAAGGTTGTGCTCGGTCTTCCAACCGAGCGCGGTGACCTTGTCGTGGGTGATCGAGTAGCGACGGTCATGACCGAGCCGGTCCGCGACCGGCGTGATGAAGTTCTCGTCTCGCCCGCACAGCTCCAGCAACCGGTACGTGATGTCCTTGTTGGTGACCTCGTTACCGGCACCGATGTTGTAGATCTCGCCGACATTGCCACGTTGCAGCACGAGCAACGCTGCGGTGTTGTGGTCGTGGACATGGATCCAGTCGCGGATGTTGCCACCATCGCCGTACAGCGGCACGTTCTTGCCGTCGAGCAGGTTCGTCGTGAACAACGGGATCAGCTTCTCCGGGAATTGGTACGGCCCGAAGTTGTTGCTGCAGCGCGTCACCAACACCGGCAGGCCGTGGGTCGTGTAGTAACTGAGCGCGATCAGATCGCTGCCCGCCTTGGCCGCCGAGTACGGCGAACGCGGTCCGAGCGCATCGGTCTCACCGAACGAACCGTCCTCGATCGAACCGTAGACCTCGTCGGTCGAGATGTGCAGGAAACGCTCCACACCCACCTGGCGAGCCACGTCGCACAACACGTTGGTGCCGAAACAGTTCGTGCGCACGAACGAGTAGCCGTCCTTGATCGAACGGTCCACGTGGGTCTCGGCGGCGAAGTGCACGACGGCGTCGTGACCCGTCATCGCCGCCAGCACGTCGTCCTGGTCGCAGATGTCGCCCTTGACGAAGCTGCACCGACGATCATCGATCAGGTCACGGATGCTGGCCAGATTGCCGGCATACGTCAGTGCGTCGTAGACGGTGACCGTGTCGTCGGTGGTGTCCAGGATGTGACGGACGTAGTTGGAACCAATGAAGCCGGCGGCTCCGGTGACGAACTGCTTCACGTGCGCATCTTCCAGTAGGGGCGACGACCTTCGGGCAGGTCGGCACGCAACGGATTCTCTTCGTCCCGGGCTGACAGGATCGGCGTTTCCACACCCCAATCACCTGCGATCGCGGGGTCGTTCCACATCACACCCAACTCGTCCTGCGGGTTGTAATAATTGTCGACGAGGTAGGTGATCGTCATGTCGGTCAGAGCCGCGAAACCATGCGCGACACCCGGCGGGATGAACACACCGATGTGGTTCTCGCCACTCAGATCCAGGCAATGCGTCTTGCCGTCCGTCGGTCCACCGGCGCGTAGATCATGCAGCACGACACGAGCCGTGCCGAACGGGACGTACCAGTAGTCGGCCTGATGCAGGTGGTAGTGCAGACCCACGACCGCGCCTTCACGCCGATTGCCGCGGTTGCCCTGCACCATCTCGCGGCCGTTCGGGAACCACTCCCGACGATAGGTCTCGATGAACATGCCGCGTGGGTCGCCATGGATCGTGGGCTCCACGATCCAGACCCCGGAAATCTTGTCGCTTTCGTAGATGTTGGGCATGTTGTCCTTTACTCGACGTCGATCTGGCAGTGGTCGCCGATCATCAAACGTGCGGCGCGCGGCCGCTTCTGGGTACGCACGACGACGGCTTCCTTGCCG
>JANXUX010000401.1 GCA_025351965.1 Actinomycetes bacterium
GGCCGGGACGATGGGCCTGTGCGCAATCGCCGGCCTGCGTCGGTACATCCCGAACGCGCACATCAGCGTCGGGGCCAGGTACCCACATCAGCAGTCGTACGCCCGAGCGTTCGGCGCCGACGAAGTCGTTGCCCCGAAGGAACTCGCCCGAGCGGTCCGCCGCACCGTCGGCTGCCATGTCGTCGGCGATTACCTCAGTGGTGGAGCGCATGTCACCATCGACGCCGTCGGCAACAGCGGTTCGATCGAATCGTGTCTGCAGATCACCAAGCCCCGCGGCACCGTGATCCTGATGGGCATGCCGGCCGAGGTCACGGTCGATCTGACCGGACTCTGGCACCGCGAGACGAAGATCTCCGGCTCGTACACGTACGGCACAGAAACGATGCCCGACGGCACAATGGCGCGCACGTTCGACCTCGCCATCGACACCGTCGGTGCGCTGGACATGGGACGACTGGTCTCGGCCACCTACCCACTCGACGAGTACGAAGATGCCATTGCCCATGCGGCCGCCGCCGGGCGTCGTGGCGCCGTGAAGGTCGCGTTCGACCTCCGCGAGCCGAAAACCGATCTGAAGACGTCTGATCTCAAGACGTTCGATCTGAAGGAATTGGAGAAGCACTGATGCCTCGTCCCGGATTCGTCCTCGAGGTGGATCGAAACACTCCACCGATCTTGTTCTGGCGCGGCGAGGGCTACAGCCTCGAGAAACTGCCGGCCGGCCGCAGTCGCGTCATCTACGCGCCGGAGCCGCTGGAAGCACTGAGGGACATCGACGGCTCGATCGTGCACGCCCTGCTCAACCCGATCGACCACGACCCGTTGCCGGAGTTGCTGTTCCCCGGGATGAAGCTGACGATCGCGTTCGACGACATCAGCCTGCCCCTGCCTCCGATGACCAAGCCGGACATCCGCCAACGCGTGATCGAGGCCGTGCTCGACATGGCCGCCGACGCCGGCGTGGACGACGTGCACATCATCGCTGCGTTGGCGTTGCATCGGCGGATGACCGAGGCCGAACTTCGTCACGCTGTCGGCGACCGCGTCTACGACGCGTTCGCGCCACGCGGATTCCTGTACCAACACGACGCCGAGGATCCGGACAAGCTCGAGTACCTCGGCCAGACCCCACACGGCGAAGACGTCGAGATCAACAAGCGGGCCGCCGAGAGCGACCTCCTCGTCTACGTCAACATCAACCTCGTCGCCATGGACGGCGGCTGGAAGAGCACGGCCACCGGCCTCAGTAGCTACAAGAGCCTGCAGCACCATCACAACCCGAAGACCATGGAGCACACCCGCAGCTTCATGGACCAGCACAAGAGCGAGCTGCACAAGAGCAACTGGCGAATGGGCAAGGTGATGGTCGACAGCGGTGTCAAGGTCTTCCAGATCGAGACGACGATGAACACCGACACGTTCCCGAAGCCGTTCGGCTTCCTGTCCAAGCGTGAGTGGGAGTGGAGCGCCCGCGATCGGGCCAGCTTCGTGGTGTCATCACAGGCCCTGAAGCGCACACCGACGCGTATGGCCCGCAACATCTTCCACAGCATCGAGGCGCCGCACCAGATGACGAGCGTGCAGGCCGGCGAGGTCGAGGCGGTGCACAAGCAGACCACCGAGAACGTGTGGAAGCAGCAGCTCGTCGAGGTGCAGGGTCAGACCGACATCCTGACGATGGGCATACCGTTCATCTGCCCGTACAACGTCAACTCGATCATGAACCCGATCCTGGTGATGTGTATGGGCCTCGGCTACCTGTTCAACATGTACAAGGGCAAGCCGCTCGTGCGTGAGGGCGGCGTCGTGATCATGACCCACCCGACGCCGTGGGACTTCCATCCCGTGCACCACCCGAGCTACATCGACTTCTTCGAGCAGGTGCTGTCCGAGACCACCGACCCGCACGTGATGCACGAGAAGTACGAGAAGCGCTTCGCTGAGGACGAGTGGTACAAACACCTCTACCGCACCAGCTACGCCTACCACGGCGTGCACCCGTTCTACATGTGGTACTGGGGCGCGCACGGCATGCAGCACTGCAGCCGGGTCATCATCGTCGGTGGGGATGTCAAGGCCGTCCGCCGGCTCGGCTTCACGCCGGCCTCGACCATGGACGACGCGTTCGAGATCGCCTCCGATGTCGTTGGTCGCACTCCCACCATCACCCACATCCACACGCCGCCGGTCCTGGTGGCCGACGTCAAGTGACGGGCTGCTGACGATGGCATCACTGATCGGCAAGCGCGACGACAAGATTCGCAGCGTCACCAACCTCAAGCGCGCCGCAAGTGCTGCCGGCTCGGTCGAGTCGATCCTGGCGAAGGCCGCCAAACCCCTGTCCGCTGCGCCGAAACTCGGGGGTTTTCCGTACCGCAAGCCGAACGTGCCACGTGGCGTGGTGGTGCCGCGCGAGCCGAGCAAGCTCGGCGCCGACTTCGAGACGGCGTGGGCGCGCAAGTACCCTGCCCGCCTCGGACGCGTGCTGTGGACCGAAGGCCCGCAACGCCTCTTCATCAAGGCCGTCGCTTCACCGACCGTCCACGGTGCCGACCGGCTCGAGGATCTGCGCACGCGCAAGCACCCGCCGGCACTGATCTTCACCCCGAACCACCACAGCCACCTCGACACGCCGCTGTCGGTCTATGCGATCCCCGAGCCGTGGCGGCACAAGCTCATCGTCGCCGCGGCGGCGGACTACTTCTTCACGAGCACGGCCAAGGGCAGCGCCTCCGCACTCGCGCTCAACGCGCTCCCCCTCGACCGCGAATCGACCGGTCGCAAATCCGCCGACCAGATCCGTGACCTGATGGCCGACGGCTGGAGCCTGCTGATCTACCCCGAAGGCGGTCGCTCGCCCGATGGCTGGGGGCAGGACTTCAAGGGCGGCCCGGCCTACCTGTCGGCGCGCACCGGAGCGCCCGTGGTGCCGATGTTCATCGACGGCACCGGCGCGATCTTCGGCAAGGGCATGAAGCGGCCCAAGCCGGGACGCACGAACGTCGTCTTCGGCCAGCCCTTGACGTCACTACCGGAGGAGAACACCCGTCGCTTCAACGCGCGCATCGAGGCGGCCGTCGCACTCCTCGGCGATGAGAGCCTGACGGACTACTGGACGGCGCGCCGCAACCGTGCCGACGGCAAGAACCCGAAACTCACCGGCCCGGAATACAACGGCTGGCGGCGCCAGTGGGCACTCACCGAGCAGCGCCAGCTCGGCGACATGGGCGTCCGCCGCCGCCAGAAGCGGCGCTGGCCCGACCTCGGCTGAATCGCATCGCTGCTCGGTTTGCCACCAACGTCGTGGCATCGAGCAGCGTCAGGTCTTTGCGGGGAGCTTGATCTTCAGGCCCGCGTAGATGACGTGGGTCTCATCGGCCCAGCCGTTGGCGGAGACGATGCCGGCAACCGTCGTGCCGGTCTTGGCGGCAATGCCGGAGAGCGTGTCACCATCGACGACCGTGTACGTGCCACCGGAGGCTGCGTCGAACGTCGTCGTGGTCGCCTCGGGTGTCGTTGCGACGGTGGTCGCAACCGTTGCGGCCGCGGTGGTCGCAGTGCCGGGGGCGCAGGCGTTCGGCGGGATCTTGATCACGTCGCCCGGGAACAGCTTGTGGGCGAAGCCGTCGGCCCACTGGTTGTAGTCGACGATCTGCTGTGCCGAGATGCAGAAGTTCTTGGCAATGCGGACCATGATGTCGCCGCCGACGATGGTGTACATCTGCTCGCCGGCGACCACGGCTCCGCCGGTCGAGCCACCCACCGTGGTCGCCGCAGTTGTGGTGCTGGTGACCACGGGCGGCAGCGTCTGGTAGCTCGGCGTACCGATCTTGATGGTGGTGGCCGGTACTGCGCCCGTACCACCGCCGGAGGATCCACATGCGGAGATGAGGAGCAGCGACACCGCGCTCAGCCCGACCGCGACGACTCGTGACTTCATGGGCGTGAGCATAGGCGTCGGCACCGCCAACACACCGTCATCGCATCGTCAGAGCAGGGGACGAGTGGTCGGCAGGACCGGCGACGGAAGATCCGATTCACCCATCAGGTACCGGTCCGCTCCGGCCGCGCACGAGCGGCCCTCGGCAATCGCCCAGACGATGAGGCTCTGCCCGCGGCCCATGTCGCCGGCGACGAAGACGCCAGGGACACTCGACATGAAGTCCTCGTTGCGCCGCACGTTGCCACGCTCGTCGAGGGCCACGCCGAGATCGTCGAGCCACGAGCCCTTCTCCGGACCGACGAAGCCCATCGCCAGGAACACGAGGTCGGCGGGCAGCTCGCGATCGGAACCCTCGATCTTGGTGAACTTGCCGTCGATCATCTCGACCTCGTGGAGCAGCAGCGCCTTGACGTTGCCGTGGCCGTCGTCCACGAACCGCTCGGTGTTGACGCCGTAGACGCGGTCGCCGCCCTCTTCGTGGGCCGATGACGTGCGCAGGATGAGGCTCCACTGCGGCCACGGGTTGTTCGTGCTGCGAACCTGCGGTGGCTCGGGCATGATCTCCAGCTGGGTCACCGACAACGCACCCTGGCGATGCGAGGTGCCGAGGCAGTCGGCACCGGTGTCGCCGCCACCGATGATGACCACGTGCTTGCCGCTCGCCTCGATGGCCGACGACGTTGCATCACCCTGCTGCACCCGATTGGCGAGTGGGAGGAACTCCATCGCCTGGTGGACACCGCGTAGCTCGCGACCGGGGATCGGCAGGTCACGCCATGCCGTGGCACCACAGGCGAGGACGATTGCGTCGTTCGTGGCGAGCAGGATGTCGATGTCGATGCCGTCGCCGACGGAGGCGTTGGTGCGGAACTCGGTGCCCTCGGCCTCCATCTGGGCGATGCGCCGGTCGAGGTGGCGCTTCTCCATCTTGAACTCGGGGATGCCGTAGCGCAGCAGCCCGCCGATACGGTCGGCACGCTCGAGCACGAGCACGTCGTGTCCGGCACGGGTCAGTTGCTGGGCAGCAGCGAGACCGGCAGGACCGGAGCCGATGACGACGACGCGCTTGCCGGTCTTGGTCGTCGGGCGTTGCGGCACGACCCAGCCTTCGTCCCAGGCGCGGTTGATGATCTCGACCTCGACCTGCTTGATCGTGACGGCATCGGAGTTGATGCCGAGCACACAGGCCGACTCGCACGGCGCCGGGCACAGCCGACCGGTGAACTCGGGGAAGTTGTTCGTTGCGTGCAGACGATCGATGGCGTCGCGCCAGTGGTCGCGATAGACGAGGTCGTTCCAGTCCGGGATCAGGTTGCCGAGTGGGCAACCGTTGTTGCAGAACGGGATGCCGCAGTCCATACAGCGTCCCGCCTGGATCTGGACTCGGTCCTGCCCGAACGGCTCGTAGACCTCCTTCCAGTCACGGAGCCGGACAGGCACTGCGCGCCGGGTCGGCATTTCGCGCTGCCACTTCAGAAAACCAGTTGCTTCACCCATGATCCATGCCCTCTCAGACGCTCGCCATGATGCGGGCGTTGGTCGCCTCGGTGTCGAGGCCCTCTGCCTGTGCGGTCTTGATGACGTTCATGACCCGCTTGTAGTCGCGGGGCATGACCTTGCGGAAGTGGTCCGATTCGGTCGCCCAGCCGTCGATGATGCGACTCGCGACTGCGGACTCGGTCAGGTCGCGATGCCGTTCGAGCATCCCGAACAGCGATGCCCGATCGTCGTCGTCAAGCGACTCCAGTTCGACCATCTCGTAGTTGACGAGTGAGGCGAACGTCTCGTTCGGGTCGTACACGTAGGCGACGCCACCGCTCATGCCGGCAGCGAAGTTGCGCCCGGTCGGGCCGAGTACGACGACGCGCCCGCCCGTCATGTACTCACAGCCGTGGTCGCCGACGCCTTCGACCACAGCTGTGGCGCCGGAGTTGCGGACGCAGAACCGCTCGCCGACGACACCGCGCAGGTACAGCTCGCCGCTCGTCGCGCCGTAGGCGATGACGTTGCCGGCGATGACGTTGTCCTCCGCCACGAACGTCGCCCTGCGATCGGGGTGGATGATGATGCGTCCGCCACTGAGACCCTTACCGACGTAGTCGTTGCCGTCGCCCTCGAGCCGCAGCTCGATGCCGCTCGGGACGAAGGCGCCGAAGCTCTGCCCGGCCGAGCCGTGCAGGTGGATCTTGATCGAGCCGTCCGGCAGGCCCGCACCGCCCCACTTCGTGGTGACCGCATTGCCGAGCAGCGTACCGACGGTGCGGTTGACGTTGCGGACCTGCATCTCGAATGCGATCGGCGCACCACCGTCGATGGTGGCCCGGGCCTTGGCGATCAGCTGCTGGTCCAGGGCGGCCTCGAGGCCATGGTCCTGATCGACCGACTGCAGCAGTGTCTGGGCATAGGCGTTATTCGGCTTGGCGAGGATCGGGCTGATGTCCAGTCCGGCCGCCTTCCAGTGGGTGATTGCGTCCTTGACGTCGAGCATCTCGACATGGCCGATCATCTCCGCCATCGTCCGGAACCCGAGCTGAGCCATGAACTCGCGGACCTCGGTGGCGATGAACTCGAAGAAGTTGACGACGAACTCGGGCTGACCGCTGAACCGCTTGCGCAGCTCCGGATTCTGCGTCGCGACGCCGACCGGACAGGTGTCGAGGTGGCAGACCCGCATCAT
>JANXUX010000266.1 GCA_025351965.1 Actinomycetes bacterium
TGCTGTCCGTGGCTCCCAGCCTGCTCGTGCTGTGCACGTCGTTCACCCGCATCGTGATCGTGCTGTCGCTGACCCGCAATGCGCTCGGCATCCCCTGGCCAAGAGCGTGGCGATCGCGTGGGTCGCGTGGCCGCACATCGAGGGCATCAGCCGGCGACTCACCGACAGCGGGCGGATCGGTCTCGGCACCGGTATCGGTGCCTCCGTGGCCGAGCTGGTCGGGATGATCCGCGGCACGTGCTGGGTGGTGGTCGGGATCGCCATCGTCGATTACGGCTACCAGCGTCGCCAGCACATGCGCGATCTACGCATGACCAAGCAGGAGATCCGCGACGAGATGCGCAACGCCGAGGGTGACCCGCAGGTCAAGGGCCGCATCCGCGCTGCCCAGCAGGCGCTCGCGATGAACCGGATGATGTCGAGCATCGGCGACGCCACCGTGGTGATCACCAACCCCACCCACGTCGCGATCGCGATCCGCTACGACGGTGCGGCCGGCGGCGCGCCGAAGGTGCTTGCCGCCGGTCTCGGGGCTGTAGCGGCACGGATCCGCGAACGGGCCGCTGCATGCGACGTGCCGATCGTGGAGTCCAAGCCGCTCGCCCGGGCGCTGTACCGCTGCTGCGACGTGGGCGACGAGATCCCGGTCGTGCTGTACGAGGCGGTGGCCAAAGTGCTCGCGTTCGTCCGCCGTGTGCGCGGCAGCATGCTCGCCGCGTCAGCGCTGTCGCTGCCTCGCCATTTCGACGTGGAGCGCACCAGCCTCGAGGCCATCCCTGGCAAGCCGCGCCGACGCCGTCAGCTCACATGAGCCGGGTGCTCAGTGCTGGCGGCTGGGGAGGTCGGTGAAGACCACCGGCGGGCCCGATGTGGCCCGGCCGAAGTCGTCGACCATCACTGCCGCAGCCTGGTTCTCGAGGAGGATCTCCTCGTAGATCTCCTCGCGGTGCACGTTCACCGAGCGCGGGGCGCGGATGCCGATGCGGACCTGATCGCGAGTGGCCTCCAGGATCGTCACGACGATGTCGTCGCCGATCCGGATGCTCTGCCCGTTGCGGCGGGTGAGGACCAACATCAGTGCGCTCCGGAGATGGCCGTGGGCGCAGCGACGGGCTGGTGCACCGACCAGCGACCGTCGGTGAGGATCACCTGGTGGATGCGACGACGACGGACGTCGATCACGAGTGGTGCGCGCAGGTTCGCCGTCAAGAGCGTGCTTTCGCCGGACCGGCGGATCGAGACGAGGTTGAGGATGCGGACGTCGCTGTCGCGATCGATCTCGTACTCCTCCTCGTCGATCTCGACGTCGTAGTTGGGGAACACGTCCCACGGCACGACGCACAAGAACGCCAGCTCGCCGTTGTCGAGGTCCTGCATCCAGAACATTGCCTGGTCGCCGGCCTCGGTCGGGGCGGCGACGAACAGCGCCACGTGGCGCATCGCGCGAAAGCCGGGGATGCCCTCGGGTACCTCGAACTGCTCGTCGTCGGCGACCGTGATGGTGCCGAACCGTCTCGTGTCGATCTGCATGGTGGTGGTCTCCATGACGCTCCTCGATGTCGTGCCCGCCGATTCTCTCATCCGACGACGTCGACGGATGACCTTCTCGACAGGTGTCGCTTCCTGCGAACGATCGTGAACGTCCGGATGAGTGGGATGTGCGCCACCAAGGCGTCCCGTTCATCCGCTCTCGCCCCTCACTGCGGATGGAGCCCGAATGCAACGCAGCCGACTCGGACAGATCGTGCTCCCCGGCGCCGTCGTGTTGGTCGTGGCCGTCATGGTCATTCCCCTGCCGACGGCGGTGCTCGACCTGCTGATCGTGTCGAACCTGTCGATCGCCGTCTTGATCCTGCTCGTCTCGATGAACGTGCGCCGGGCGCTCGACTTCAGCTCGTTCCCGTCGCTGCTGCTGGTTGTCACCCTGTTCCGACTCGGTCTGAACGTGGCCACCGCCCGAGCGGTGCTCTCACGCGGACATGCCGGCGAGGTCATCGCGACCTTCGGATCCGTAGTGGTCGGCGGCAGCCTCGTCGTCGGTCTGGTGATCTTCTTGATCCTCACGCTCGTGCAGTTCGTGGTGATCTCGAACGGGTCAGGCCGCGTCGCCGAGGTCACGGCGCGCTTCACCCTCGACGCGATGCCCGGCAAGCAGATGGCGATCGACGCCGATCTCAACGCCGGCGCGATCGGTGAGGACGAGGCGCGGCGCCGGCGTCGTGAGGTGGCCGACGAGGCCGACTTCTACGGCGCGATGGACGGTGCGTCGAAGTTCGTCAAAGGCGATGCCATCGCTGGTCTCGTGATCACCATGGTCAACCTGATCGGCGGCTTCCTGATCGGTGTCGTCCAGCGCGGTATGCCGATCGGCGAAGCCGTGACCACGTTCTCGCTGCTGACCGTCGGCGACGGGCTCGTGACCATGATCCCGGCGCTGCTCGTGTCGATCTCGGCCGGCCTCATCGTGACCCGCTCGGCCGGTGACGGCGACCTCGGTTCCGACGTCTTCGGCCAGTTCGGACGGCAGCGCCAGGCGATCCGGGCCGCCGGCCTCGTCGTGTTGTTGATGGGAGTCATCCCCGGTCTGCCCAAGATCCCGTTCATCATCGTCGGTGTCGTGCTGTTGACGATCGGCGCCCGTCTACCGACGGCAGTCGTTGCCGACGAGACGCCCGTCGCCGGGCCCGCCGACGACGTGCCGGTCGTCTCACCCCAACAGCTCGCCGTGGATGCGCGCACCGAGGCGCTCGAGCTGGACATCGCCTACAACCTGATCGAGTTGGTCGACGACGCGTCGGGCGGCGATCTGCTCGATCGCGTGTCGGCGCTGCGCAAGAAGCTCGCCGGCGAGCTCGGCTTCGTGATGCCGTCGGTGCGCACCCGGGACTCGTCGAACCTGCCGTCGAGCACGTACGTGATCAAGGTCCACGGCGTCGAGATCGGGCGTGGCCTGGCGATGAGCGGGCGGGTGCTGGTCATCGGCGATGCGCTGTCCGGGTTGCCCGGCGACGACGTGCGCGAGCCGGTGTTCGGGCTCGCGGCGCGATGGGTGCCGGCCGAATTCCGCGTCCAGGCCGAGATCGCCGGCAACACCGTCGTCGACCGCTCGACGCTGATCGTCACCCACCTCGCCGAGGTGGTGCGTCGCCGGGCCGGCCGCCTCCTCGGCCGTACCGACGTGAAGATGCTGCTCGACGGCGTTCGTGCCAGCGATCCGCAGGTCATCGAGGACCTGACCACGGCGGGCGTCACGACTGGCGAGGTGCAGCGTGTGTTGGCCGCCCTCCTCACCGACGGCATCGCGATCCGGGACCTGGTCCGCATCCTCGAGGCGGTCGGCGAACGGGCACGCGTGGTCCGCACCTCCGAGGCACTCGTCGAGGCGGCACGGGACGAGCTCGGACCGGCGATCACATCGGCGCTGGCGATCGACAACCGGCTGTACGCGATCACGATGGCGCCGACCACGGAATCGCGGCTGCTGTCGGCGCTGCGCGGTGTCGACGGCGTCACCCAGCTCGAGCTGCTGCCCGACGAGACCGACGAACTGGTCCGCCAGCTGCACGATCTCAGCAGCGAGATGAACGTGCGCAACACGCCGGCCGTCCTCGTCTGCTCGGCGCCGATGCGGCCGGCGCTCGCCGCGCTCGTCAAGGCAATGGTGCCGGGCCTCGGTGTCGTCTCCTACACCGAGATCGGCGACCACCTCGACATCGATGTCGTCGGCAACGTCGACCTCTATGCACGGCGGACCGACCCGTTCGCCCAAGCCCACCCCATGACCGGAACCACCGAGGAGCGCCCCGATGCGTACGCAACCACTGGCTGAACACGAACCACTCACGTTTCGGGGGGCCACCCTCGACGAGGCGATCGAAGCGGCTGAGGCCGAGCTCGGCCCACGCGTCCGGGTGCTCGCTGCGAACCACATCCGCCGCGGCGGCATCGGCGGGTTCTTCGCCTCCGACCTCGGTGTCGAGATCACCGTTGCGGTGGAGAAGGAGACGGCCGAGGAGGCGCTCGGCCGGATCGTCGAGGAGACCGCCAGTCAGGAACGCGAACGTTGGCGCGAGCGGATCACCGGCGCCGACGTCGCCGACGGCGCCGACGTCGCCGCCGAGTCCACGGACCGGGCGGCATCGACGGAGCGCACGGCATCGACGCCGAGCTTCGCCGACACGATGCACTGGGTGGATCCGACCTCGCCCGCCCCGGTGAACTCCTCACCCGCTGTCGTCGCCCGTCCGCCGACTTCGCATCCGCCGACTTCGCATCCGTCGACTTCGCATCCCACGGCTCGGGCCGAGGCGATCGTTCCGCCGCATGCCGTGTCACAGCCGGTCCTGTCACAGCCAGTCCTGCCGCAGCTGGCCCCGGTCGGGCGGCCGCAACTTCCTGGCGACGGGCGGGCGACGGCGCGCACCACGCCGACCGATGCCGTCGAGCGGATGACTCGCCTGGAAGCCGCCTTCGCCGCGCTACGCGAGCAGGTCGGGGCAGGCCAGGATCCACGATGGCAGCAGTCCCACGCCGGACCACGAGGTGCCGCAGCGCCGACGCGCCGTCAGGTGGAGCCGGCCGTCGCGGCCGCCGAGCAGTTGATCGACAGTGTTGTCGCTCGTCGCGACGGCACCGAACGGCTGAGCGTGCGCGTCGTGATGCGCGCTGCTCACGGGTCCGAGGTCGAGGTCCATGCGCAGTGGAGCGCCGCCGAGGAGGTGGCGTCGTGAGCAAGGGCGGCGCGAAGCAGAGCAAGGGTGCCGACCGGGCGAGTCATGGCGCCGACGGTGGCGTGGTTCAGGTACGCATTCCCGGCCCGATCGCCGCGTGGCCGCTGAGCATGGCGGTGTTCGTGAGCGCTGTCACCACGGGGATGTCCCTCCTCCGCGCTGCCACGACTGGCGCACATCTCGATCTCGCCCTCGGCCGGAGCTTTGGCGCGGCATGCGTGGTGTGGTTCGCCGCCGGACGGGTCAATCGGGTCCTGGTCGACGTGGAACTGCGCCGGCGGCTCGATGCCGACCGGCCGGGAGAGCCGTTGGAGCCGGCCGCTGAACGTCAGATCGAGAGCAGCGCATGAACCCGGCTGAGCAGCGCGTCGGGCCCGAACGGCTTCTCGAGTACGTCGAAGCGTGACCCGGCCTGGATCCCGTCGAGCATGTTGGCGGTGTACCCGGAGATCAGTAGCACCTGTACCTCGGGATGCTCGCCGAGCACGGCCAGCGCCAGATCCACCCCGGACATCCCGGGCAGGACGACGTCGCTGACGATCACATGGGGGAGCGCCCGAGCAGCCACGAGGTGCTCGAGCGCGGACTCGGCGTCAGCAAAGGTCTCGACCTCGAACCCATCGTCGAGGAGGGTGCGCTCGATCGCTTGCCGCAGCAGTGCCTCGTCCTCGATGACGACGAGGCGCTCGCGTCGACCGTCTCGCTGGCGTCGATTGTCGCGCTCGCGCATCATCTCGTCGGCCGGGGCGACGGGGCCCTGTGGCGCCTGCGCTGCCGGGAGGTAGATCTTGACCATCGTGCCCGTGCCAGGCTCGGAGTAGATGGTGACTGTGCCGCCGGCCTGACTGATGATGCCGTACACGGTGGCGAGGCCGAGCCCGGTGCCCCCGTCGTTGCTCTTGGTGGTGAAGAACGGCTCGAACGCGTGCCGCCGAACGTGGTCCTCCATGCCGACACCGGTGTCGCTGATCGCGAGGCGCACGTACTCGCCCGCCGTCAGACCCGGTTCCTCGAGGGGGGCGGTGTGGAACGCCGTGTTCGTGGTCTCGATCGTGAACGTGCCGCCGTCCGGCATTGCATCGACGGCGTTGAGCGCAAGGTTCAGGACCACCCGCTCGAGCTGGCGCTCGTCTCCCACGACGCTGTGGACATCCGGGTCGAGGAGTGACTGCACGTGCACGTTCGACGGCAGGGTGCGCATCAGCAGCTCGATGATCGTGGCGATGAGCTCGTTGACGTCGATTGCCTCGGGCTGCGTCTGCTCCTGGCGTGTGAACGCCATCAGTTGCCGGGTCAGACCCGCGCCTCGTTCGGCGGTCGACCGGATCGCGAGGACGTCGGCGCGCTGCTGTGGATCGGTGAGCTGGCGGTCCAGCAGGGTCGCGTAGTTGAGGATGACCCCGAGCAGGTTGTTGAAGTCGTGGGAGATGCCGCCGGCGAGTTGTCCCAGGCTCTGCAGGCGATCCGCCTCGATCAGCTGCTCCTGGAACTTCGCCCGCTCCACCTCGGCGCGCTTGCGGTCGGTGATGTCCTCGGCGATGCCGCCCAACCCGTAGGTCCGACCGGACGGGTCGAGGAGTGGGAAGCGCAGCACGTGGTAGATCAGGACGTCTCCGTTGCGCCCGATCAGGGAGCGCTCCTCGCTGATGGCCACGCCGGACTCGATGACGCTCTGGTCCAGTTCGCGTACGCTCCGGGCCTCCGCCTCGCTGACGAGGTCGCGCTCCTGGTGGCCGATGATGTGCTCGACAGGACGGCGCAACGACCGACCCATCGCCCGGTTGGCGATCAGATACCGACCCTCGAGGTCCTTCGCGAACATGATCGAGGGAGCGCGATCGAGGAAGTCCTGGAACTGGTGCTGCTGCACCGACAGCGCTCGTTCGACCACCAGGCGCGCCTGCTCGGCCCGGCCGAGCGAGCGAGCGTTCCACCAGACGAGCGCTGCGAAGATGGTGACGTTGGCCGTCGCGAACAGGGCGAGTCCCAGTTCGGCGCCGACGAGACCGTGCCGCTGTGCGGTGAGCTGCACCCAGCCCGACCCGAACGGGACGACGATGGCGACGGCCAGCAGCCGCCGGCTCTGGCTGCCGATCAGGTCGGTGGTGGCCAGGGGGCGGACCAGACCGACATCGGTGCGCACCAGCAGCGCGCCGGTGGCGAGACCGAGGACTGCGACCGCTGTCGGGAAGGCCATCCCCGTCAGGTAGTGCCGCGCGTTCTCGATCTCCGGGACGCGGTACACGTAGCCGACGGCTGAGAGCAGTCCGCTCAGGAACGCGACGCAAGCCAACACCTGGCCGATGAGCACCGACCGCACGCGCGGCGATCGCACCAGCATCAGTGCGACGGCCAGGGCGAGCACGGCGGCTGCCGTGGCGACAGGTATCCGCCCCGGTTGGGTGAGGCCCGCGTCGCTGGCCGGATCCGATCGCACGGCCTGGTCGAGACCGAGGTCGATGCCGGTCAGGTGCTCGACGAGCATCGCCAGCGCGACGAGTGCGACAACGGTGCCCATGACCGTGCGAGCGCGTGCCCAGCGAGTTCCCTGGATGAGCAGTACGACGCCCAACAACACGATGCACAGCGCAGTGTTGCCCCTGGTCGTGGTCGAGCGAGCCGTCCATCGCCGCAGCACGGTCGTGTCGGTGAGCCAGCCGACGATGACCACCAGGCCGATGCCGATGATACCGACGGCGAGGGCGGCGATGGTCCGGCGGCGAAACGCGGAAGCGCCGCCCGCAACGTGCATCTCCCGCATCCGGTGTCCCCTTGCTCTGCCCGGTGGGCAGCCGCTGCCCGGCCGAGCATAGTGCTCGCGCACTGGCGTGCCAGGCTGCGTGGCTGGTCTTGCGGGCGATCCTCGGTCGTGTCAGCCGGCGATGGACGTGATCGAGCAATCGTCTGGGCGGTCTTCGGGGCACGCTTCGGGGCACTCGACGGAGCACGTGCCGGGCCGGCGCGCCTGCTGCGTGGCGATGCGCTCGGCGAACCGTTCAGCGGACATGGGTCGGCTGAAGAAGTAGCCCTGGCCGAGCCGGGCACCCATCGCCAGCAGCTCGCGAACCTGCTCGGCGCGTTCGATCCCTTCGACGATGGGGTTGAAGCCGAGCTGGCCGGTGAGCGCCAACATCCCTGCGAGCAGCGTGCGATTCGGGCCGACGGGCACGTCGTCGGTGAACGACTTGTCGAGCTTGAGGTTGTCGACGGGGAGGCTGGCAAGGTGTGAAAGCGACGAGTACCCAGTGCCGAAGTCGTCGAGCGCGAGACCGACGCCGATCGACTTCAATCGCCGCAGCACGAGTCTGTCGCGCTCGCCGCCGAGCAAGGCGCTCTCGGTGACCTCGACGACCACCTGCTCCGGTGACACGGCCTCACCGGCAACGATCGAGGTCATGTCGGCGAGGAACGAGCTGTTGCGCAGCTGGTGGGTCGAGATGTTCACGTGCATCGTCAACGGCGCAACGTCCAGGCCGGCCAGTTCGTTCCATTCGCTCAGCTGGTGGACGGCGGCGGCCATCACCCAACGACCGATGTTCACGATGTCGCCAGTTCGTTCGGCGAGTGGGATGAAGGTCATCGGTCCGAGCAGGCCGTGCGTGGGGTGCATCCAACGCACCAGTGCCTCGGCGCCGACCGTGCGCCCGGAGACCATGTCGACGATCGGCTGGTAGTCGAGAACGAGTTCGTCGTTGTCGACGCAGCTGTGCAGGTCCAGTTCGAGCTCGAACTCGGCGCGGGCTTCGTCGCGCATCGCCTCGCGGAACACCGAAAAGCCTCCGCTGTCGCCGAACTCACGCTTCGCGGCGTACATCGCCAGGTCAGCGTCGCGGAGGACCTCGAACGCTCGTTGACCAGAGGCTGCCGACACCACGACGACGCCGATGCTGGCCGGCACGCACACGACGCGGTTGTCGACGACGATCGGTGTGGCGCACACGTCGCCGATGCGCAGCGCCGCGGCGGTGGCCCGGCGTGCTCCGGCGGTGGGAAGGACGATCGCGAACTCGTCACCGCCGATGCGGGCCACGACTTCGTCCGGACCGACCGCGGCGGTGAGCCGCGCGGCGACCTCGACGAGGAGGAGATCGCCGGCATCGTGGCCGTAGACGTCGTTGACCTTCTTGAACCCGCAGAGATCCAGGTAGAACACCGTCAGGGTGGAGTGCGGAGAGATCGAGAGCAACCGCTCGAGGTGCTCGCTCAGCAGCCGCCGGTTGGGCAGGCCGGTCAGATCGTCATGCAGGAGCTGCGCTTCGCTGGCCTTCCACGCAACGATGCTCGCAACGGTGGATGCGAACAGGAATGCGGTGTGGATGCCGGAGAGCCGGATCGCCTCCGAGGCGGGCATCGAGGCTGCGTGGCCGCCGAACACGGCACCTGGCACGAGCATCCCGA
>JANXUX010000285.1 GCA_025351965.1 Actinomycetes bacterium
GTATCGAATGCAGTGTCGGAGTGAGATGCGCAGCCCCGGTCCAGCGACCGTTCGAAGCAGGAACGGTCCGATCGTCCGGGAACTTCGGTCGGATTTCGAGCGACCTCCTCTGCGTACCGAACCTGTCGAACGTGCCGTGGAGCCGATCCGCGAGCAGGTCGCACCCACCGAGAACCGGAGCCACACTGCATGCTGTCCATTGCCCGCGCCACGACGTTCGTGGTCCTGTTCGTCGGCGTCGCTTCGGTGTCGTTGCCGGCACTCGCCCACATCGATCCGGATCCCGAATCGGCGGCTGCGGGCAGCGAGCAGTCGGTCGGCTTCACGGTGGAGCACGGGTGCGAAGGGTCACCCACGGTCGAGCTGCAGATGCGCCTTCCCGACGGCATCGCCACGGCGACACCGGTGCCACCTGCGGGCTGGACCGGAGCAATCGAAGGCAACGTCGTGTCGTTCACGGGTGGCCCGTTGGCCGCCGACGTCGAGGAGACCTTCCGGGTCCAGCTCGTGCTGCCGCTGACACCGGACGTGACGATCTACTTCCCGTTCGTCCAGCGGTGCGAGGTCGGCGAGATCGCATGGATCGACATCCCCCGCGATGAGTCCGGCACCGAGCTCGACGAGCCGGCCCCGGCGATGCTGTTGACCGCAGCCCTACCCGGCACCGTCGCACCGACGACGATTCCGATGACGGTTCCGATGACGAGTGACACGTCGCTGCAGAGCCAACTCGACGCCGCAGCACCGTCCGGCGAGGAGGAGAGCACGGGCACCGGCGGTGAGGTGATCTTCTACGCAGTGATCGTCGTCGTGGTCGGCGCAGGCGCGCTGGTGCTCGTACGAGCCCGTCGGAAGCGCTGAAGTTGCCGGGCGCCGCGCCATCCACCGTCTCTCGCGTGATCCAGCCGCTGAGCGAGCTCGACCTGATCGAGCATGTGCGCACCCGCACAGCGATCAGCGACATCTCCGACAAGCACCTCACATCGTTGGGTCAGGTGCTCGCCCCCTGAAGTAGCCCACTGATGCGGCTCGTCTGCTTTTAGTACTAAGATCATTCTCCTGATGGTTCAGACCTCACCATCGGAGATCGGGTACCGAGTGAGCTTCGAGACGAACGTCGAGTCATGGTGGGCCACACTGCCCGCCGAGCGTCAGGATGAAGTCCGATCGACACGTGGACTGATTCCCCGATGGTTGCGGATCAGCCTCGACGACGCGCACATCCTCGTGGTGCCCGTCCAGATCGACAACGGCATTGCGCGCCATGGATTCTTGATGCTGACGGCCCTGCGTGAATTCGTCGATCGCGATCCCGTCACTCCCGTCTTGCCCGCCGCGGCGTAGCGATCCTCAGTCGTGGCTGTGGTCATGACGGTGGTGGAGGTCGGGTACGTGCGGGTGAGCGTGGCCCAACTGGTTGTGGACGTGCCGGTGTTGATGGCGGACCCCGCGCTGTTCGGTGTGTCGATGGGCGTGATGGCCGTCATCGTGGGTGTGTTCGTGATCGTGTTCCGCCGCCTCGTGGCGGTGGTCATGGAGGTGGTCGCTGTTCAGCACACAGCTGACACCGAGTGCGGCGATGCCGAGCGCGAGCAGTTCGCGCGCTGTCGCAGGCTCACCGAGGATCGTCCATGACACGATCGCTCCGACGAACGGAGCCGTCGCGAACACGAGCTGCCCGCGCGCCGCACCGAGATCGCGAGCACCGGCCACCCACAGCGTGATCGATGCTCCATAGCCGAAGCCGCCGACCACCAACGCGCCGAGGATGGGCCACCCAGCGGGCGTGCCACCGAGAACGAGGCCGATCGCGAAGTTGGCGCCTCCGGCCACGATGCCCTTGACGAGGGTGATGTGGGCGGGGGCGAGCTCGTCGAGGTTCGCGGTCACGGAGTTGTCGATGCCCCAGCACAGGCACGCCCCGGCGATCAACAGCGCACCGATGCGCAGGTCACCGCTGCCCGACCAGCCGAGCACGCCGCTCGCGACGACGACGAGCGCAGTCCCGACAACAACACGTCTGCCGAGGTGCTCGCGGAAGACGAAGAACGCGAGGACAGTCGTGAAGACCAGTTCGAGGTTGAGCAGCAGCGACGCTGTCGCCGCCGAGGAGTGGCTCAGGCCTGCCGCGAGCAGGACCGGACCCACAGCGCCGCCGACGATCACCGCGAGCCCGAGTCGAGGTGCGGCCCGCATGAATGCAGCACGCGTCGGTCGGACGCGACCCACGACGGGGAGCACGGCGATCGCCGCGCCGAGATAGAGGAGCCCGGCGAGCGTGAACGCGCCCATGTGCTCGGCGAGCCGTGATGCCGCTGGTGCCGAGATCCCGAACAGGACTGCGGCCACTGAACAGCGGATGACACCCCGACGGTTCATCGGCTGGAGGCGGGGTCGTGGCGGAGGTGTTCGGCGGAGACATCGAGCAGCATGCGGACGTGCACGTCGTCGAGGGAGTAGTAGACCATCCGCCCGCTCTTGCGGTTGCGAACCACTCCAGAGGCGCGGAGCAGGCGCAATGCGTGCGAGACGGAGGTCTCGGGGGCATCGACGACTGCGGCAATGTCGCAGACGCAGAGCTCGCCGACCTCGGCGAGCGCGTAGAGGATCCGGACCCGGGTCGGGTCGCCGAGGAGACGAAACAGCTCGGTCAGCTGGTGGGCCTCCTCGTCGGGAATCATCCGTGAACGCGCCGCTGCGACCCGGTCGTGGTCGACGATCCGGACAGTGCAGTCATCCTGGTCGAGACGCCGAACAGCCGCTGGCATCACGCTGGTCCGGCGGACGCGCCGCCCTCGCCGTGACCGCGTACAGCAGGAAATACGTCGATGCTGCAGAACTCGTCCGGAACCCCGCACGCTTCGCACTCCAGTTCGAGGGTGGCATGGTTGATCCGGAACCGGGTCCCGATCGTCGACTTGACCCGCGCCCCAACGACCTGAGCCTCCTCGAGCGTCGGGTGGCCGGACAGAACGACGTGCGCCGAGAGCGCGCGAACATCGCTGGACAGGGTCCAGACATGCAGGTCATGGACGGACTCGACGCCGTGCACCTCAGCCATCGTGTTGCTCAAGGACTGTACGTCGAGACCGGCCGGGGTCGATTCGAGCAGCACCTCGGCGGTCGAGCGGAGCAGTGCCCAGCCCTGCACACCGATGACCACCGAGATCAGCAGTGACACAGCAGGGTCGAGCCAATACCAACCGCCCGTCAACAGGATCACCAGTCCTGCGAGTGCGACGCCGACCGAGACCGCACCGTCGGAGATCATGTGCAGGAGCACCGAGCGCATGTTCAGATCCTCTGGGGTGCCGGCCCCGCCGTCGTGGTTGTGCTCGTCGTCGTCGTTGTGCTCGCCGTCGTGATTGTGCCCATGGCCGACCGCACCGAGCGCGGCGGCCGCGCCGAAGTTGGCCACAGCGGCGATCGAGGCGACGATCAACACCAGGCCGCCCCCGACCGGCTGCGCGTCGGACAGCCGGCGGATCGCCTCGACCCCGATGACGACACAGACGATGAGGATGCTTGCTGCATTGGCTTGGGCAGCCAGGATTGTGCTGCGGTGATAGCCGAACGACTTCGACACGTTGGCCCGTCGACGGGTCAAGCGGACCGCGACGAGAGACACGGCGATCGCTGCGACGTCGGTCAGGTTGTGCGCAGCATCGGCCAGCAGACCGAGCGATGCTGCGATGATCCCGACGATCACCTGGAACACGACGATCCCGAGGTTCAGCCCGAGCGCGACGCGTAGGCGTCGCTCCTTCTTCTTGGTGACATCTGAAGACATGATCAGATATTGCCTGGATCCAACTGCAACAGCAACAGCAACAGCAACCGCAACAGCAACAGCAAACCGCGTCTCTGTGTGACGCATCCGGTCGGTTTCATGTAACCTCGCCCGTACATCGGCTCCAGACCCTGGCCCACTGACTGACTGGGGTATCGCCGTGTCGAACGAGGATGGCCGAGTTCAGGATTGGTTCGACGAGCTTGCCGGGTCCGAAAAGGCGGCCGTGCGGGCTGAGGCGGCGACGTGGTCTGCGTGGCTTGTGAACAGCCTCGACGAGTCGGACATCACGACCGCCGACCTCGTCGAGTTCCTCGGCGTCGAACGCGGCGATGATCCGTGATGGACTCTCCGTATAGTTGAGCCTCTGTCGTCGCTGAGAGCTGCGGCGTCGCCGTCACGCATCGGCTGCGCAGGATTGTGCTCGACTGATTGTCACGACGTGACTACTGTGTTCACGATCGAACGAAGGAACTGGTCATGAGCGAGTTTGCACCGGAGGCGAAGGCGCCCTCGCAGGCGGCACCGGCACGTGTCGGTGCGCCGGTTCGGCGTGTGTCAGTTCGCCTCCCGGCCCAGGCTCGGCCCGTCCGCGCTGTTGCCGCGCCTGCCCGCGCTGTTGCCGCGCCTGCCCGGACTGTCGCCGTGGGTGGGGTCCAAGCCCGGTTGACCGTCGGCGCCGTGGCTGACCCTCACGAGCGCGAGGCCGACCGGATGGCCGACCACGTGGTCAAGCTCCTGCGCCGGATGCCTGCGGCCGGGACCGGCGAGGCCGGGGACCGTACCGTTGACCACGACGGTGGGTCGCGCATCCAGCGGCGGTCGAGCACATCGACGCCGGCGAGCCATCGCTGCGGGCCGGGGTGCGTGCAGCGCCATGCCGAGCACCAACATGCGACGTCACCCGAGTCGGGGCTGGCGGGGGATCAGACACGGATGGCTCCGTCACGGATCAGTCGCGCTGCCGCGATACCGGCGATCCGCACAGCACCTGCGAGTCATCGCTGCGGTGCCGGATGCGTCCAGCGACACGCTGGGCACGATCATGATCAACCAGAGGTGGGTGCCGCCGGTGGCGAACTCGGGAGCGAACTGACGGGCCGCATCCGTCGTTCTGCGGGGAGTGGCGCGGCGCTCCACGAGAGCGTGCGCGGCCCGATGGAGACAGCGTTCGGCGCCGACTTCTCCGGGGTGCGGATCCATACCAACAGCGACGTCGCGCCGCAGATCGGGGCGAGTGCGTTCACTGCGGGCTCCGACATCCACTTCGCGCCCGGTGAGTTCCACCCGGCCGACCAATCCGGGCAATGGCTGCTCAGCCACGAGCTGACCCACGTCGTCCAGCAAACGGGCGCGCAGGCGCCCGGCGCCGTGCACCGCCACACCACCGGCTGCATCCAACGGCATGCGTCCAAGGAGCACTACATGCTCGGCAGCATGACGCCCGAGCAGATCAAGTCGATCGCCGATGCCAAGGGCAAGGTCGACGCAGCCGTTGCCGCGAGCAGTGGGTTCATGAACCTGTTCAACTCGATGAAGATGCCCCCGGCCAAGGACCTCGACGAGGGGCTGACAGCGGTCCAGGAGCAGCTCGTCGGCCTCGACAACTGGAAAACTGCCACATTGCGGAACCCGGACCCGAGTGGCATCGTCAAGGGCGACACGACCTACCACCACGAGTGGGGCGGACAGCTGGTGACGGTGCAGTGCCGCGACGGCGAGGTTGCGTGCACGGTCGGCGAGCTGAACGCGATCCCCGACTTCTTCGGCTCCTACGACGACATGGCCAAGGTCGACCGGACGGTCGTGTTCCGGACGCTACAGGTCATCCGTCGCGAGTCGTACATGTACCTGAAGTCGCTGGAGGCTCAGCTGCAGGGCAAGAAGTACAGCTACGACAAGAAGACGGAAGGCTTCTCGGGCCTGGCCGGCAACAACATCAGCGTCCCCGGCATCGGGCCGAAGGCCACCGACGACGTCGCCGATCTGCTCGACACCGAGGCGATGCTGAAGGGCAAGAACGGCGAGGTCGGTACCGACGAGGGCAGCAGCGCGACGGCCACGCTGGGACGCAATGCCTGTCACTTCCCGCCGGAGTCGTGGCTGCGTTGGCGCGAGTTCCACACTCAGGCCCGGGCGATGATCGACAGCGCCTCGACGTCGGCGCAGCTGGGCGCCCTGGCCAACAAGGCGATCGGCATCAATGCGTTCGGTGAGCACTACCTGCAGGACTCCTTCGCTGCGGGCCACCTGATCAACAAGGGCTTCGTGATGGCGGTCGCGATGGAGCACATGAGCGCCGGCACGAAGATGATCCGCGGCGTCACCGATGCCCACGTCCAGGCCCTGCAGACGGCAACTGCGCACACGGAGGCGTACGCGCTGCCCGACGCCGCCAAGGCCAAGGTCGACGCAAAGGCCAACGGCAACGCCGAACCGCAGAACGCACTGGACGACCCGACGCTCAAGGCCCGCGATCCGCAGAGCGCACTCGACGCAGCGAAGGCCAAGAAAGCCGAAGGTGCCGGCCCGGGTGCGATCAAGAGGGCGGAGATGCAGACCATCGGTCTGGCTCCGTACGCGATGTCGTTCGAGCAGTACCGACTGTGGCTGAACGACTTCTGGTTGCAGAAGATCACCAACACGCTGCACGACAAGTACTGCGTCCAGGGCCTGTCCGTGGCATCGCCCGACAACCCGGCAATCTTCAAGATCTACGGAGACAGCAACATGATGCGTTCCAGCGAGGGCGCTGCGTACACCGCAGCGACATCGCAGATGTCTCGCGGCGCGATCAACGCCCTGGTCGAGAACAAGCGCCAGGCACTGTCGGCCGCCGAAGCCGGCGGACCAGTACAGAAGCCGGCCCACGTACCGTCGATCGAGGACATCGTCGCCCGCTTCCCGAACCGGGTGATCGACGACGACGGCACGCCGATGTCGCTGGAGACCTGGGCGACCGGCGACCCGATGCGCAAGAAGATCGCGGCGGTCGTGGCGAGGTTCTCCGGCGACTTCGTCACCGGTGCCGTGCGCGCCATGTCCACCGTGAAGCAGGTGTCGAAGGGCCTCGGCCCCGACCACGGCGCCTTCTGAGCCGCTCGGTCCCGAGCGGATCCCCAACGTGCGCTGCAGGCCTCGCGTCGGCGCGTCCGCGGTGGGCCGCTGATGAACGTGCTCGCCCACCCGATCCAGACGTCGATCAGCTGGGCAACGATGGTGCGGAAGGGCTCGCGACCCGACGATGCGAGGCCTGCTGCTTCGAAGAACAGCCCGAAGGTCGGGTCGGCGTCGGTACGAGCCAGGATCGGCCAGGCAGCGCGGGCGAGCTCGATGTGGTCGGCCGCCGGTGACGTGAAGGCGGGAGCGAGAATGCCGCGAAGCCGGCCGCCCATCGCGTCGATGGACGTCGCTGATCAAGTCGTCCTTGGTTGGGAAGTAATACACCACGATCCGGTCGCTGATTCCCAGCCTCTTGGCGACCCGCCCGAAGGTGAGCTGGCTCAGTCCGCTGTCGAACGCGTCGGCGAGGTCGCGCACCCGGTCGGTCGGCGCGAGGCCCCGATGTACTGTTCGTCCACGGTTGGCCGGTCAGCGGTGCCACCCCCCGCACCCTGCTTCCGTACCTGGTCGACCACGTCACCTGTCACGTCATCGACCTGCCGGGTACTGGCTCCAGCCGCCTCACTCCCGACACTCCGTTGTCGATCGACGGGCACATCCGCAGCGTCCGCAACGTCATCGACCTCATCGACCTCGACGACGTGGCCGTTGTCGGGCATGACAGCGGGGGATTGATCGCCCGTCACGCCGTTGCCGGCCACCCGAGACTGCGCGCGATGGGATTGATCGACATCGAACAACCGAGCTGCCTCAGCTGGCGGTTCAAGACGTTTCTCGCCGCGTTCGTCGATTCAGCGCTGCTCGACGGCGAGTTCGAGGAGTTCTTCCTGCGTCCGCTGAATACGTCGTCCGCGCACTGCGATGCTGCCGTGCGGCTGCTGCGAAGCTTCGACGGCCAGTACGTGGACGATCTCGCCGAGATCCATCGGCGAATCGACGTCCCGGTGCAACTGATCTGGGGTGATCAGGACGCGTTCTTTCCGGTGGATTGGGCCGAGCAGATGGTCGGTTCGTTCCCCGACGCCCGGCTCGAGGTCATCCCTGGCGCCGGCTTGTTCGCCCACGAGGAACGACCGGCAAAGGTCGCCCGAGCCCTGCTCCCGATCCTTTCGGCACCGCGTCAGGCCCGGCATCTTCTTGGTCCTGGGCGCCTTCGCCGCTGGGTGGTCGGACGACTCGGTACCCAACGGCGCCACCACGGTCAGTACCAGCGCCGACGTCACGTCGTCGACCAGGAGGGATTCGACCAGCGCGACCTCGACTGAAGCGCCCGGATCCAGCACGAGTGCGGCGAGTGAGCGACGGGCGGTGGTCGCGCGTCCAGCGGCTTCTACGTCGCGCTCGGTGATTCGTACGCAGTCGGGTATCTGGTCGGCGTCGGGCCTTCCGACGACGGATACGTCGATGGCGTCGCTGCGGGCGCCGCGGACGCGGGCCGTGAGTTGCACGTCGTCGACTTCGGGTGCAGTGGTGCGACGTCGGCATCGCTCGTCGGCACGGCGGGCTGCGATTCGGCTTCACTGGCGCCCGGCGCAGCGCCGTACGACTCGGCCACACAGCTCGACGCAGCGGTCAGCTTCCTCGAGGACCACCCGGGAGAGGTCGCGCTCATCACGGTCTCGGTCGGGGGCAACGACGTGTTCCCGTGCGCTGTCGCCAGCGACACCCTGGTCGAGTGCGCGCGGACGACCATGACAGAGGTCGTCGACAATCTGACGGTTCGGCGATCTGGGGCGTTGGGGGGGTTTCGAGCGTCGTCAGCGAGCACTGGGACCTCCATGCGCCGCTGAGCGCCCAATGTTCGCCGCAGATCCGCTTGCCGAACAGACCGCCGAAGAATCTCAGTCGGTCGCGTTCGCTCCCACCGTCGGGACATCGCCGACCCGAGATCCGCGGTTGTCGCGCGATGTTTCCCAAGCGTGCCACAATCGGAGCCGAGCCGGCGCGAGGTCCGGTTCGGTCCGGCTCCGTTCGAACACGGCGCCGTTCAGCAGGTGGAGTGGGGGACATTCTGATCAGGCTCGCCGCGCTGACATGCTCGCTGATGCTGGTGGCATGTGCCCAATCCGGCGGCGGTCCGCCGGCGGCCACCGACTGGACGCCTCCGCCGGTGAACGCCGACTTCGACTATCAACTCGGCGGTGGCTACCCGCCGCCCGCAGGGGTGATTGTCGTGACCCGTGACGTCACCGACGCTCCGCCGGCCGGCCTCTACGGGATCTGCTGTGTCAACGCGTTCCAGACCCAATCCGGCGAACGCAGCCTGTGGCCTGTTGGAACGGTCACTGACCTCGAGGATCCAGGCTTCCCTGGTGAGTACCTGGTCGACATCAGCACCGCCAACCAACGACAGCAGGCCGCATCGTTCCTCACCGCACAGATCGAGGACTGTGCGGCGAAGGGGTTCCACGCTGCCGAGTTCGACAACCTCGACTCATGGACCCGGCTCGACGACACACCGCTGGCCGGACAGGTTCCCTTCGGTATCGACCAGGCCACCGATTTCGCCCGTCGACTCGTCGGCATTGCTCATGACCACGGTCTCTCCGCCGGGCAGAAGAACACGCCGCAGCTCGGCGCCGCACGGGCCGACCAGATCGGGTTCGATTTCGCCGTCTCCGAAGAGTGCGCCCGCTACGGCGAATGCGATCTCTACCGGGCCGTGTATGACGACCGGCTCATCGACATCGAATACGACCGCGAATCCTTCGCAACTGCATGCGCCGAGATCGGGTCAGCAGTTTCCGTCGTACTCCGTGACCGAGCAGTGAGCCGGCCCGGATCCCCGACCTACGAGGACGCGAACTGCTGAGTCGTAGCGTGCCATCCAAGGACGCTGCGATGTTCGAACAGTTTCGTGGTCGCTGGGTGGCCGTTGTATCCCTGAGTCGTCGGCACGCGCAGCGTCAGACGCACCGACCGTTGGTGGAGGGGGAATTGGACATCGTTCGGAGCAGCGTCTCGATTTCGGATGACTCGGTCGCAAAGCCGACTTCGTCGCGAGTGCGCGACCTTGCGTAGATGATGCCGATGACGTCACCTGTCGATGAAAGTACTGCACCGCCTGAGTCACCGGCGCCGATGGCGCCATGGACCTCGAGGCCGCCGCGGCGGACGGTGTCCTCGACGTAGATGTCCTCGATGGTGACGAGAATCTGCTTGCTCACAGTCACTGCTTCGTCGGTCACTCCATCGGCGCGGTTCCAGGTCAGCATGGAGCCGGGACCTCGCGCACCGTGTCCGAGGTGCAGGGCGGGCGCGTCGAGGCCGGGCACTGCGAGTACGGCGAGATCGCGGTCCTTGTCGAACGCCCGCACGGTCGCTGCGTGGATGTTGCCGGCATGATCGACGACCGAAATCGAGGTCGCACCAGCGATCGCATGCGCGACGGTCACGACCTGGTCCTGACTGTCGAGGACGACCCCGCTCGCCAAGTGGGCCGTCAGCCCGCAACCCTCGGCGACGATCCCGACGCCGGAGGCGCCCGGATCCGCGGCGCCCGGAGGATGACCCGAGGAGCACGACACCGCCAGCGCAGCAACCGTCGCACACCACCAGCGGCGCACGCTGGTTGCCACGCGCTCGCTCACGTCCGGGCGTTCAGGAGGCGTCCGTCCGATGCGGCGCTCTGCACGGCAAGATCGAGGAGGAACTGCACACGAGCCCCTTCGCTGAGGTCCGGAGAACACGTTGTTCCATCGCGGATGGAATCGACCCACTCGCCGATCATCGCACCGCAACGACGAAACACGTCGCGGTACGTGTCGTGCACCCGATCGCGGCGCGCAGAGCCCCAGATCTCGTCGGGGATCGGCATGATCGCTGCGGGTCCCGGTTCACCCGCACGCACTCCTCGAACCTCCTGCACGGTTGACCAGTCGTTGTACGCGTACACCGTTCCTGCCGAGCCGTGCAGGTCGAGGTGGTGTGTCTGGTTGAAGTCGGTGCCCTCCCAACACACAGCGCTCACCTGAAGGGTCCCGTATGCCCCATTCTCGAATCGGACCGTGATCAGTGCGGAGTCTTCGCTTCGCTCGTAGTCGCTTCCGTCCAGGCGTGGCTCGCGATCGACGAAGCGTGATGTGATGCATCCGATCTCGGCGACTTCGCCCAGCAGCCAGCGGGCAACGTGGAGCCAGTGGCTCCCGAGGTCGCCGAGCACGCCCGAACCTGCGAGCTCGGTGTCGAATCGCCAGCTGTACTCGCCGCCTCGCGCAAAGCCGGTGAAGTAGCGCATGTTCAGATGGAACGGCTGGCCGACGAACCCGTCGTCGATCAACCGCTTGACGTATTGGTTCGTCGGCATGTACCGGTAGGTGAACGGTACGAGTGTGATCGTCCCCTTTTGCGCCGCAGCTGTCGCCATGCGGGCCGCTCCGTCGACCGTCGTCGCGATCGGTTTCTCGCACAACACATGCAAACCGCGGTCGATCGCGGTCAAGGTGAGCGCTTCGTGGCTGTCGTTCGACGTCGCGATGACGACGGCATCGAGCCGTTGCGGGTCGAGGAACTCGTCGGCGTCGGTCGACGCCCAGGGGATTGCCCACTGGGCCGCGAGTGCCTGAGCCTTCTCGACGCCGCGTCCGCAGACACCGACCAGCTCGGCGTCGGGATGAGCGGTCAACGCCGGGAGGTACATCGAGTCGGCCCACCAACTCGTTCCGAGAACGCCCACACGTATGGTCATACCAAGATCTCCTCTTCGCGGGAAGTCTCCGTGGAGGGTCCGCTTGTCTTCCGCACGACCAGAGTCGGAGCGACAACATGATGCACAGCGGTCGTGCGGCCGTCATCGATTCGCTCCAGGATGAGCTCGGTCGCGATCCGGCCGAACACTCCGCGTGGTTGGTTGATCGTCGTCAGCGACAAATGATGCATTGCTGCGAGCCCGGTGTTGTCGTAGCCCACGATGGCAACGTCGGACGGGACCTCGAGACCCGCGTCTTCCACACGGTCGAGCGCCCCAGCAGCACTGAGGTCGTTGGCGGCGAAGATTGCAGTCGGTCGTTGGTGGAGGGTGAGCAGTTCGTCGGCAGCGTTGTATCCGCCGGATTCGCTGAAGTCGCCCCTCACGGTGTTGATGAACTCGCCGAGTCCAAACTCTCGCATCGACTCCTCGTAGCCGAGCCGACGGTTGGCGGCACCGGCCCCCGATCCACCGTCGATGTGGCTGATGCGGCGATGGCCGAGACCGACGAGATGATCGATGACGAGGCGTGTGCCGACTGATTCGTCGCAGTTGACCGTGTCGATCTCGCGTGATGCAGCGGTCCGCCCGATCGCAACCACGGCGGCCGACTTCGCGGCTCGCTCCATTTCGTCCTCTGTCACCACCGCCCCGGCGAGGATCAGCCCATCGACACGCAGCTGCAGAAACGTCTCGATCGCATCAGATTCGCCGCGGCGCGAGTGCTGCCCGTTGCCGATCAGAATTCGGTAGCCATTTGCTTCTGCGGCGGATTGGATCCCGTCGATGATCTCCGCGAAGAACGGATTGTGCAGATCATTGACGACGACTCCGAGCGTGCGTGTGCGCCGGCTTGCCAGATTGCGGGCGAGCACGTTCGGTCGATAGCCGAGTTCTTCGGCAGCCTTCAGGACGAGGGCACGCCGCATGTCGCTGACGTTGGGTGCACCGCGCATGACGAGCGACACGAGTGCGGTGGAAACGCCAGCGGCCTCGGCGACCTGCTGCATGGTTGGTTGAGCCACGCGTGGACTCCTTCCGAGAGCATCTGACGGTCGGGCCTTGACATCCCCCTGTGACAACCGCCATAGTAATCAGAATTGAAGCGCTCTAAGTTCGATCTTTCGAGATTGTAGCGCTCTAAACGTCAAGCTTCAGGGGGCAAGGCAGATGGGTGTGATGGACCGGCTCGCGGGTGCCCCAATTTCTTGGGGTGTGTGCGAGGTGCCCGGCTGGGGAATCGAACTGGCGCCGCGGCGAGTCCTCGGCGAGATGAGGGACCTCGGCCTGACAGCGACCGAACTCGGATCCGACGGCTATCTACCGACCGATGCGGCGGAGCTGAAGGACTTGTGTTCCGAGTTCGGGATCACGATGATCGGCGGATTCGTGCCGCTCGTGGTGCATCGGTCCGATGAACTCGATGTGACCCTCGAGGCCGCTCGCCGCGCCGCCGCGCTGATGTCGAGCGCCGGTGGCACCATGTTCGTCACCTCGGCGGTGACCGACTGGAACTGGGGTCCGCGAAATCCTCTCTCCCGCAGTGATTGGGAGTTCGCCGCCCAGACGCTCGCTCGCCTCGACGAGGTCGTTGGCGAGTACGGCATGACTCAGGCGATCCATCCGCATCTGCGCACGGTCCTCGAGACGCGGTCCGACTTCGAAGCGCTCCTCGACGTCTCCGATGTGGGCTGGACCCTCGACACAGGACATCTGCAGATCGGCGGGATGAATCCGCTGGAATTCATCGAGATCGCGTACGACCGCATCCGCCATGTTCATCTCAAGGATGTCGTGATGGATCTCGCCGCCCCGGTCTTCGTCGGCGATCAGTCGATCATGGACGGGGTGCAGAGGGGTATGTTCTGCAATCTCGGCTGTGGTGATGTCCCGATCGGTGAGGTTGTGACATCGCTGGAAGCTCGCGGGTACGACCAGTGGTACGTACTCGAACAAGACGCTGCCATCACATCAGGAGAACCTGACGTCGGTGATGGCCCAATTCTCGATGTTCAAGCGAGCATCGAGTTCCTCCGGGGGGTCGAGGCATCCGCCTCGGCTGTGGGGGAAACAACCAGTGAGAAGGGGAGAAAATGATCAGATCCAAATCGTGGCTGGCGCTCGTGCCCGCCATGGCGCTCGTCGTAGCGTCCTGCAGCAGTTCCAGCGGTGGTGGTGCGGCCAGCACCAGCGCCAGTGAGGCCAACGCGGTCGCCACTTCCGCTGCCGCTTCGGACGGATCGAGCGCTGGCTCGGTTGCCGGAACAGAGGCATCGTCGAGCACCGCGACCGAATCCGTCGACCAGACCCAGGCGGGCGACCTGACGTTCTACATGATCACCCACTCCGACGACGGTCCGTTTTGGTCCGTCGTCAAGCGTGGTGCCGAGCAGGCCGCCAAGGACCTCGGGGTCAAGGTTGTCTGGAAGCCGGGCAACAACGACGCCCAGGTGATGGTCAAGGACATCGAAGCCGCAGTGGCCGAAGGTGCCTCCGGCATCGCCGCCTCGCTGCCCGATCCCGATGCACTCGTCGACCCCCTGAAGGCCGCCGTGGCCGCAGGCATCCCGGTGATCACGCTCAACTCGGGCTCCAACAACTACCAGGACATCGGTGCGCTGACCCACGTCGGACAGAGCGAAGATGTCGCCGGCGCAGGTGCCGGTGACCGCTTTAACACCGCCGGCGTCAAGAAGGTGCTGTGTGCTCAGCAGGAGCAGGGCAACATCGGCCTCACCGAGCGTTGTAAGGGTCTTGAAAAGACCTTCAAGGGCACGGTCGTCACGCAGTTCGTCGGCCTCGATGCTGACACGACCGGGCAGCAGAACACGATCAACGCTGCGCTCGCTGCCGATCCCGACATCGACGCCATCCTCGGCGTCGGACCCGTGGTGACGATGTCGGCGCTGCGCGCCGCGAAGGACCTGGGCAGGGAGGTGACCATCGGTGGTTTCGACCTCACGCCGGAACTGCTGGGAGCGATCAAAGATGGTGACATTGCGTTCACCGTCGATCAGCAGCAGTACCTGCAGGGATACATGCCGATCCTGTTGTTGTACCTCAACGTCACGAACCAGAACACCCTCGGTGGTGGACTCCCGATCCTCACCGGTCCGGGATTCGTCACGCCCGACAACGCTGCGGCCGTTCTGGAGCTCAGCAAGCAGGGGACTCGCTGATCGCAGCTGCGATTCGTCGCAGCATGCGGTTGCACTGAAATGACACCCGGTGGGGGGGGGG
>JANXUX010000293.1 GCA_025351965.1 Actinomycetes bacterium
TTCGAGATCGAGATCATCGGCCGCCGCCGCCCCGCACGCCTGCAGCGGGAACCGATCCTCGACCCGTCCGGCTCCCGGATGCGGGCGTGCGGGGCGGCGGCGGCCGATGATCTCGATCTCGAACTGTGTCTCTTCTCGGTCGGCGTCGGGTGTGGCCAGCTCGGCGGGGATGTAGCCGAGCGCGATCGACGCCTTGCTGTAGTGGGCGTAGCCGCCGGAGGTGACCCAGCCGACGACGGTGCCGTTGTGCCAGATCGGCTCGTCGCCGATGACGTCGGCGGGCCGCTCCGGGTCGGGCTCCACCACCATCGTGACGAGGCGTCGCTTCGGGCCGACCTTCAGTTCGGCCTCGTGCGCGGAGCGACCGATGAAGTCGTGGTCGAGCTTGATGTAGCTGAGCATCCCGGCTTCGAGCGGTGTGTAGATCGGTCGGTATTCGCGGAACCACGAGCCGAAGCTCTTCTCCAGTCGCAGCGTGATCAGCGCCCGGAAACCGAACAGGCGCATGTCGTACGGCTTGCCGGCCTCCCAGATCAGGTCGAACAGGTAGCGCTGGTTCTCGGGTGACATCCAGATCTCGTAGCCGAGATCGCCGCTGTAGGTCATGCGCGACAGCCACACCTCGGCCATACCGATGTTGACCTTGCGGAACGACATGAACGAGAAGTCCTTCGTCGCCAGCGAGGTGTCGGTGAGGCCCTGCAGCACGTCGCGCGACAGCGGACCAGCGACGGTGAGGCCGACCATCGACAGCGCCAGGTTCGTGAACGTCACCGAACCGCCAAGCTCAGAATCGGCGGACGGGAGGTGGTCGATGAACCAGCGCGAGTGGTGGGTCTCGGCGGCCTGGGAGCCGAACAGGAAGAAGTCGTTCTCGGCGGTGCGCGAGACGGAGAACTCGCCGACGATGCGGCCCTGCGGGTTGAGCATCGCGGTCAGCAACGTGCGGCCGATCTTGGGCAGCTTGTTGGTGAACAGCGTCAGCAACCATTCGGCCGCTCCGTCGCCGTGCACCCGGTACTTGGCGAAGTTCGACGCCTCCGAGAACCCGACGCGCTCGCGCACGGCACGCGACTCCTCGCCGACGATGTCGAACGCGTTGGACCGGTAGAACGTGACGTCCTCGACCGGGGCCTTGCCGGCCTCCTGGAACCACAGCGGATGCTCCAGGCCGAAGCCTGCGCCCCACACCGCGTTGTGATCGGTCAGCCGGTCGTAGATCGGCGTCGTGTGCAGCGGTCGAGCGGCGGGAAGCTCCTCGTTCGGGAAGGTGATCCGGAACCGGCGCGAGTAGTTCTCGCGCACCTTGGCGTTCGTGTACGCCAGCGTCGCGTAGTCGCCGTAGCGGGCGACGTCCATGCCCCAGATGTCGGCGCCCGGGTCGCCCTCGACCATCCAGTTGGCGAGCGACAGACCGACGCCGCCACCCTGGGACAGCCCGGCCATCACGGCGCACGCCGACCACATCCCGCGCAGGCCCTTGATCGGGCCGACGAGCGGGTTGCCGTCGGGGCTGAACGTGAATGGGCCGTTGACGAACTTCTGGATGCCGGCCTTGCCGACGAGGGGGAAGTGCTCGAAGGCCTTCTCCAGCTCGGGTGCGATGCGGTCGAGGTCGTGGTCGAGGAGCTGGAACACGAAGTCCCACGGCGTCTCCTTCGGCGACCACGGCCGGTTGTCCTGCTCATAGGTGCCGAGGAGGATGCTGTTGCCCTCCTGGCGGGCGTAGATCTCGCCGGCGAAGTCGATCATGTGCGGTAGCTCGTGGCCCATTGCCTTGTTGAGATCGATGACTTCCTGCATCGGCTCGGTCATCAGGTAGTGATGTTCCATCGCCAGCACGGGCAACTCGATGCCGGCCATCCGCCCGACCTCACGCGCCCACAGCCCGCCGGCGTTGACGACGTGCTCGGCATGGATCGTGTGGTCGCGGTCGGTGATGACGTCCCACGTGCCGTCGGCGCGCTGGTCGAGACCGGTGACCCACGTGTCGAGGTAGACCTCGGCGCCGCGGTTGCGGGCGCAGATCGCGTACGCATGAGTGACGCCGTGCGGGTCGACGCTGCCCTCGTCTTCGTCGTACAGCGCGCCGACGAAGTACTTCTCCTCCAGCAGCGGGTTCATCGCCTTGGCCTCGGCCATCGAGATGATCTCCATCTTCATGCCCAGGTAGCGGCCGCGGGCCTGGGCCATGCGCAGCCAGTCGAGGCGCTCCGGCGTGTCCGCCAGCTGCAGGCCACCGGGGAGGTGGATGCCGCAGTTCTGCCCGGACTCGGCCTCGATCTCCTTGTACAGGTTGACCGTGTACTGCTGCAGCCGGGCCACGTTCGGGTCGCCGTTGAGGGTGTGCATGCCCCCGGCGGCGTGCCAGGTGGAACCGGCCGTCAGCTGCTTGCGCTCGAGCAGGACGACATCGGTCCAGCCGGCTTTGGTGAGGTGGTAGAGCACGCTCGCACCGACGACACCGCCGCCGACGACAACGACCTGGGCTGAAGACTTCATGATCCCTGTTCCTTAAAAGTCGGTGGCAACGCCACCCTCACTGTGACGGCGGGCGACGAACGCCTCGAGCTCTTCCTTGATCGACGAGTCCAGCGCAGGCGGCTCGTAGGCAGCGAGCATCTCTTTCCAGATCGCGTTCGCCTTGGCCGGGGCCTGCGGGCTGCCGCCTTCCTCCCACGACTCGTAGTTGCGCCAGTCGGAGATCATCGGCTTGTAGAACGCGGTGCGGAACCGGTCCTGGGTGTGCTGGGTTCCGAAGAAGTGGCCACCGGGGCCGACGTCCTTGATCGCATCGATGCCGAGCGTGGACTCGTCGACCACGGGCGGCTCCAAGAACGCGGACACCATGTGCAGCAGATCGGCGTCGAGGATCATCTTCTCGTAGCTGGCGTGGAGGCCGCCCTCCATCCAGCCGGCGCCGTGCATGAGCAGGTTGACACCGCCCTGGATCGCACCCCACAGCGAGAACACGGACTCGTACGCAGCCTGCGCGTCGAGTGCATTGGCCGCACAGACGTTGCTGCTGCGGTACGGCAGGTTGTAGCGGCGGGCGAGTTGGCCGCCGACCATCGCGGTGCGCATGTACTCGGGCGTACCGAACGCGGGTGCGCCGCTCTGCATGTCGACGTTCGAGGTGAACCCGCCGTAGATCGCCGGTGAACCTGGGCGCACGATCTGGGTGAGCACGATCCCGGCGAGGGCTTCGGCGTTCTGCTGGGCGAGCGCACCGGCCAGTGTCACCGGCGCCATCGCCCCGGCGAGGGTGAACGGCGTGATGCACACGATCTGGTTACGCCTGGAGTACTCGAGGATGCCGTGGATCATCGGCGTGTCGAGCCGCAGCGGCGAGCTCGTGTTGATGATCGTGAAGATCGACGGCTCGCGCTCCAGCGTCGCGTCGTCGATCTGGCGGGCGATTCGCACCATCTCCAGGCAGTCGATATTGCGCTGCCGGCCGAGGCTGTAGGCGTGGAACGGCTTGTCCGTCAGCACTAGCGCGTCGAGGGTGGCGTCGAGGTGACGGATGGACGCATGCAGATCGATCGGCTCCACGGGGTAGCCGGAGATGAAGTGCACCGAGTTGAGCATCTGCGAGAGGCGGAGCAGGTTCTGGTAGTCGGCGTGGTTGCCGATTCGCCGGCCACGATCGAGGTCGAGCACGTTCGGTGCGCTGGCGACGGAGCCGAACGCCGTGTAGTCGCCGCCGATGACGAGGTTGTGCTGGGGGTTACGGGAGTGGAACGTGAACTGAGATGGCGCCGTCCTGATCAGCGTGGTCACCATCTCGCGGTCGAAACGGACGCGCTCGCTGCCCGGCTCGACGGTCGCGCCGGCGGTGACGAGGAGATCTCGGGCCTCGGCGTCGAGGAAGTCCATCCCGATCTCTTCGAGGATGCGCATCGACGCGTCGTGGATCGATTCCAGCTCGTCGGCCGACACGACGTTGGTCGGTGCGTAGGGCAGGCGGGGTTGCTTGAACGGCCGCTGGACCGGCAGCCGGCTGCGCTCTGCGGTGGACCGGCCCTTGCGTTGGCGGGCGGCGCTGCCGCCGCCGCTCGTTTCGATGTGGACGTCGGACACGGCCGAGATACTAGCCCTGCTTACTCGGCACGTCCGTACCAGGAATGACAGTCCACACAGCATTCACACGACACTCGGATGTCGGGCTCGCCGCGCCGATGTCAATTGCGGTAGCGCAGCGCGATGGCACGCTGTTCCTTCAAGAACGCTGGGATGTCGGGTGGCTGCACGACGGCGCCGCGGATCAGGTCGTCGAACTGCGCAGTCAGCGTGCGGACGTGCTCGGTGGACGTCAGCACGAGGTACATCTGGCCGAGGTACAACGCGGCTCGCAGCGGGCCGAAAATGGTGACGGGCGCGGCGTAGCGCTGGCGGCCGTCGAACAGGAACCAGCGCAGTGTCGGGTAGAGCTCCGAGCAGAGCTCGATCATGCGGTCGATCTGGGCGAGGCGGCTCTTCAGCTCGAGATGCCGCCAGATTCCGACACCGCGGGCGAAGGACTCCACCGCTTGGATCGAGTTGCAACACTCGAAGTCGGTCTCCGGTCCACGCGTCCAGGCGAGGCGGGCCGACGCCGTCTCGATCAGCTGCTCCGGCGTCGTTGCGACGAAGTCGCTCATCTCGAAACGGATCACCTCGTCGGTCTTCAACAGATCGGGGATGGTCGACGGGACGTAGCGGATCTTGTAGCCGACCGCGTCCTTGAGCCAGCCGATCAGCCGTTCGTCGTTGTGGGCGAGCGCGTTCTTGGCGAAGGACATCTGCTCGTCCATCATCTCGGCTTGCATCGGGCCGACGTTGCTGAGGCCGATCAACCAGTCGAGCGAGGACTGCTGCTGCTCGGCGATCGAGACCAGCGTCTCCACCCGTGGCAGGCGGCGGTTCGACGACGACAGCAGTTGGGAGAGCGTGGACCGATCGAGCCCGACCGCGGCGGCGAACTCGCTCTGGTTCAAGCCCGAGTCACGGATCACTTTGCCGAGCCGTTCCTGGAAGGTGCGCAGCAGGTCCTGTCGCTCGGTCATCGACGGACCGTAGCATTCGCCTCGGCTGATCTGTGGTGAATCCACCACAATTGTGGTTGATCCACCACATTGTGAGGTGGAAAGACACACAATTGGGGTGAATGTGCGGATATACCCCACTCGGGAGGTCGGGATTCGAAGCACTGGTGGGATAAACAATCGGGGGTGTCGTCCAGCACGCTCGATCGCAACCAGACAACGGAGTGGCCCACGGTCTTCGCGATCGTTGGTTTCTGGATCGCCTTCGGCTGTGTCATGTTGCTCAGCGGGCACTGGCCCATACCGGTCACCGTTGTCGTGCTCGCGCTCCTCAGCGGTTTCTACATGTCACTGCAGCACGAGGTCATCCACGGCCACCCGACCCCGTGGCGGACACTGAACCGCTCGTCGGTCGGCGCGCCGCTGGTGCTCCTCCAGCCCTTCGAGCGCTACCGCGCGATGCACACCGCCCACCACGCCAGCGACCTCACCAACCCGGTCGACGATCCGGAGAGCTTCTACGTCACACCGCAGGCGTGGGCCGAGGCCGGGCGGTTGCAACGCAGGTTCCTGCTCGCCAACCGCACCCTGTTCGCCCGACTCACGATCGGACCGTTCTCCAACGCCTGGCAGATGCTGCGCTACGACGCCCGGCTGCTACGCCACCAGGACGGCATCCGCCGCACCTGGGCGATCCACATCCTGTCGGTCGTGCTGCTCGTCGCAACGATCCGAATGGCCGGCATGCCGCTGTGGATCTACGCCGTCGGCTTCGTCTACGGCGGGATGGTGGTCACGGCGCTGCGCTCGTTCGTCGAGCACCGTGCCGTCACCAACGGCGAGTCACGCTCCGCCGTGGTGCGCAGCAACTGGTTCTTCGGCCTGCTGTATCTGAACAACAACCTGCACCACGCCCACCACGCACTGCCTGGTGCGGCGTGGTACCGCCTGCCCCAACTGGCCCGCGACCTCGGTTCGGCCGAGCTCGTCGTCGACGGTGCCGGCTACTACCCCGGGTACCTGTCGATCGCCCGGCGGTACATGTTCCGTTCGTTCGAGCAGCCGGTGAACCCATTGTTGGAGACGACTCGCGCATGACCTCTGCCGATGCCGCGTACTCCGCGCTCGGCATGTACCCGCTCCCGCAGCTGCGCAGCGCGTGGGGTGACCTGTATGCCGCCATGGCCGCTCGTGCTGTGGCGGGGGGCGTCGCCGCTGCGGAGGTGACGAGCTGGGATGTCGACCCACACGACTCCTGGCTCGACCCGCACCTCGTCCTCGGGATGACCTGTGGCTGGCCGCTGGTCACGGCGTTGCGTGAACAGGTCACGGTGGTCGGCACGTTCGCCTACGACGTACCGGTGCCCGGGCCGTTGTCGCACCACTACCGCACGAACATCGTCGCCCGCGACGACGTGGCGATGTCGCAGCTGGCCGGCGCAAGAGCGGCGGTCAACTCCGGCGACAGCCTGTCCGGCAACATCAGCCTGCTCGACGCCTTCGGTCACGGCACCTCATGGCCCGGCGAAGTGATGGTCACCGGCGCGCACGTGGCCAGCATCGCCGCTGTCCGTGATGGTGCGGCCGACGTCGCGTCCATCGACGGCATGACGTGGGCCTACCAGCAGCGCGATGCGCCCGAGACGCTCGAGGGTCTCGTCGTGATCGGCCACGGCCCGTGGGTGCCGTGTTTGCCGGTGATCCTCGGCTCAGCCGTCGACCCGGCGGATGTCGACGTGTGGCGCGCCGCCGTCACCGCCGCCGTGCGCGACGACGCGATGGCCTCGGTGCGCAAGATCCTGATGATCCGCGACTTCGCGGCCCTCGACTTCGCCGACTACGCCACCGACCTCGCCGACCTCCTGGTCCGGCACCGCACCATCTGACGCAACCATTGGCCGGGACGAAGCGCGCCCTCGGGGCGCTGTGGTCCCGCTGGGCGGGACGCCTCGCGCCTGAGGGCGCGGAACGTCCCGGTGGGTGGGTGCCTCGTTCGCCGGTGAGTTCCTCGTCGGCCGGGACGAATCGCGCCCTCGGGGCGCTGTGGTCCGGCTGGGCGGGATGTCCCGCGCCTGAGGGCGCGGAACGTCCCAGTGGAAGGGGCGCCGCCGCTCCAGGTCGGGACCTGCCGCTGGCCAGGTCGGGACCGGTCCCGACCTGGGCCCTGGGTCAGATCGTGCCGAGGGCGGTGACGTACATCGTGCGGCCGGCGGCGGCGCTGACGATGACGACCTGCGCGCCTCGCTCGATGACCTCTGCGCCGTCGGCGGGGTGGGCGAAGTAGCTCTCCGTCCCGCCCCGCACGAACACGGCAACCTCACCGGTCATGCCCGGGCCGACCCTGCCGGTCACGGTGGCCGACTTGCCGACGAGCCTGTGCTCGACCATTCAGCCCTCGGTGGACGGCGTGTCGCCGCCCCCGGTTGAGCTCATCGCATGCACGCCGTTGGTGGCGGCAACGGCGTTCGTCGACGGCGTGCCGGTCTTGATCTCGGCGGCTGCAGGTTTGGGCACGAACAGGCCGCGCAGGAACTCGAAGCTGGCCATGCCCGAGGAGGCGATGTCCATGACGGCCCGGTTGACGCCGGCGGCGCCGTCGAGCACGGTGAAGTTCTGCACATGGGCGAACGCCCCGGCGGCTTCGCGCACGACATCGGGCCAGCGCTCGGCCAAGCCTTGCATCGCAACCGCTTCAGGGTTGGTGGCCAGTGCTTCGGCACGGGCCTTGATCGCGGCGCCCTCGGCGAGGCCGCGAGCCTGGATCGCTTCACCTTCGGCCAGGCCCTTGGCGCGGGTGGCATCGGCCTCGGCAAGACCGGTGGCACGGGTGGCGGTGGCGCGCGCCTCGGCATCGAGTGTGGTGCGCTTGGCCTGACCCTCGGCCGTCAGCTCGGCCACCTTGCTCGCCGCCTGCGCGGTCGCGATGTCGGCGTCACGCTTGGCCTCGGCCGGACGAATGACGGTGGCGACGAGGATCTGCTGCTGCTTGGCCGCCTCGAGCTGTGCGGTGCGGGTCTCCTGCTCGACCACGTTCTGGCGTGCCGACGCCTGAGCAAGCGGTCCGGACTGGGCGGCCTCGGCGTTGGCCCGGTCGACTTCAGCCTGGAAGCCGGCCTCCTTGATCGCCGCATTGCGCTGGGCCTCGGCCTTGAGGGCGTTGGCCTCCTGCTCGCGCTCGGTGGCCTCGCGATCGGCATTGGCCTGGGCGATGCGGGCGGCCGACGCAACAGCGGCGGTGTGTGGCATCGCCAGGTTCTTGATGTACCCGGTCGGGTCGTCGATCTCCTGGATCTGTAGCGAGTCGATGATCAGGCCGAGTTTGGTCATCTCCGAGCCAGACGCATCGCGTGTGCGCCCGGTCAGCTGCTCGCGGTCGCGGATCATGTCCTCCACCGTCATCGAGCCGACGATCGAGCGGAGGTGGCCGGCGAACACGTTGTGCACCCGGCTGTCCATCTTGTCCTGCTGATCGAGGAAGCGGCGGGCGGCGTTGGTGATGCTGCCCGGATCGTCGCCGATCTTGAAGATGACCGTTCCGCTGACGTGTACGGGGATGCCCTGGTGGGTGACGCAGTCGACCTGGAGGTCGGCGGCATGCAGGTCGAGCGAGAGCCGGCGCACTGCTTGGACCCCGGGCAGGACGAGCGTGCCCTTACCGGTGACGATGCGGAAGCCCATCTCGTCGCCGGAGGTGTCCTTGACGGTGGTCTTGTCGCGCAAGCCGGAGATGATGAGCGCCTCGTTGGGCTCGGCGACTCGCCACATCGCCTTGAACAACAGCACGGCGAGGATGATCGCGCCGAGCACGATGGCGACGGGAACAACGAGGACGGAACTGACAGCCAATGACATGGCCAACTCCTTGGTGCAACCGAACCATCGGCCACGACTTGAGCATAAGCACCGATTCCGCCGAATCGTCAAGTCGTGGTGTCGCGGTTCACAGTCCTGACCTGGTGTGATTCCCGACCGATCGGGTCAGAGATCCTTGCAGAGGCGGAACGCGTCGTAGATCGCAGCGTGGATGTTGCGGGACGCAACCGCGTCGCCGATGCGGAACAGCTGGAAGGCGCCGTCGGGGTTGGTGCGCAGCTCTTGCGGCCGGCCCTGCATCAGGGCCCCGTAGTCGACGGCACCACGGTTGATCGACTGTTCCTTGAGCTCGAAGTACAGCTCGTCGAGCGGCGCCGTGCCGTACTCGACCACGACCTGGTCGACGCGACGGTCGAAGCGCTCCTCGCCATAGTCGTTGCCGATCCGTGCGACCAGTTCGTCGCCGTCGCGTCGCACCGACACGAGCCGGCTGCTGATCGACATGCGCGCGTCGGCTCTCGTCAGCGCCTTTGCGTACGGCACGTGGTTGAGCCCGCCGACTTCGGGCGCGAAGAACCGCTCCGGCGTGACGAACTCCAGCTCGCTGCCGGCGTTGACGATGATCTCCGCGGCCGACACGCCGGGGTGGGCGCCGTTGTCGTCGTACAGCAGGACGCGTGGTGCTGGCTTGGCGTCGCCGCCGAGGATGTCCCAGCTCGATGTGACCAGCTCTGAGCCTGACTCCAGCGGCGTGATCTGGGCGAGGCCGCCGGTGGCGACGATGACGACGTCGGGGGAGAGTGCGGTGACGGTGTCGGCCTCGGCATAGGTGTCGTAGCGCACGTCGACCCCGAGCCGAGCCAACTCGGCGACTCGCCAGTCGACGATGCCGATCAGGTCGCGCCGGCGGGTGTTGCGGACGGCGAGACGGATCTGACCGCCGGCCTCTGGCATCGCCTCCAGCAGCGTGACGTCGTGGCCGCGCTCGGCCGAGACACGGGCGGCTTCCAGCCCTCCAGGGCCGGCGCCGATCACCACCACGCGTCGGCGCGCGGTCGCGACCGGGATCTCGTGCGGCATCGTCGCCTCACGGCCGGTCGAGGCGTTGTGGATGCAGAGCGCCTCACCGGCCTCGTAGATGCGGTCGAGGCAGTATGTCGCGCCGACGCACGGACGGATCTCGCTCTCGCGGCCCTCGATGATCTTGCGCACGATGTGCGGGTCGGCGATGTGGCTGCGGGTCATCCCGACGAGGTCGAGCAGTCCCTCGCGGATCGAGTGCCGGGCCGTCGCGACGTCGTCGATCTTGGAGGCGTGCATGACGGCGAGCGACGTGTTCGCCTTCACCTGCCCGGCGAACTCCAGCGATGGTGCCGAGCGCATGCCGTGGATGGGGATGACGTCGACGAGCGCAGCGTCACTCTCGATGTGGCCGCGGATGACGTTGACGAAGTCGATCAGGTCGCGCTCGTGGAAGTGGTGGAGGATCTCCATGCCGTCCTCGCGGGTGAGGCCCTCCGGGACGCGTTCCTCGACGGCCATCCGCAGCCCGACGATGAAGTCCGGACCGCAGCTGGCGCGGATGCCTTCGAGCACGCGCCGGCCGAAGCGGATCCGATTCTCGAACGAGCCGCCGTACTCGTCGTCGCGGTGGTTGGTAGCCGGCGACCAGAAGCCGTCCATCAGGTGGCCGTAGCACTCGATCTCGATGCCGTCCATACCGCCTGCCTGCATGCGTGCCGCAGCCGCCGCGTAGTCGGCGATGATCCGCTCGATGTCCCAGTCCTCAGCCTGCTTCGGGAAGGCCCGGTGGGCAGGTTCGCGGATCGCAGTGGGCGCGACGAGGGGCAGCCAGTCGGCCTTGTTCCAGCCGGTGCGACGGCCGAGGTGGCTGATCTGGATCATCGCCGCACACCCGTGCTCGTGGATCGCGTCGGTCATCTCGCGCAGCCATGGCACGATCTCGTCCTTGTACGCGTGCAGGTTGCCGAACGCCGCTGGGCTGTCCGGTGAGACCACTGCGGAACCGGCAGTCATCGTCAGGCCCATGCCACCCTTGGCCTTCTCGGCGTGATAGAGCCGGTACTTCTCCTTGGGCATCCCGTCGTCGCCGTACGCCGGCTCGTGCGAACTGGACATCACCCGGTTCTTCAGCGTCAGGTTCTTCAGCGTGTACGGCTGGAGGAGGGGATCGCCCGAGGTCGACGGGGTGTCTGCTGGCATGTCCTTTCGTACCACACGATCAGCGCCTGGCGGAAGAACGCGCGGCGGATATCGTGTAACAGTCGTGCCGGTTATCAGACATCGTCCTGGCCCGAGATCCGAGGAGCAACAGTGAGTGTCCATGAGCTCGGTCGAGTCCCGAGAATCGTTGCCGGTGAGGGTGCCCTGGGCGAGCTCTGCGCCGCAGTTCGTGCACTCGGCACTGGCGGTGCGGTGCTCGTCGTCGACGAGGCCGTCGCGCTGACCGGCTACACGCGACGCGTCGCTGCTGCACTGCGCGACGTGCCGCTCGTCGAGCACATCGTGCCGGCCGGCGAGCCCACGGTCGCGAGCGTCGATGCTGCTGCAGACGCAGTGCGCTCGCTGCCCGATGCTGTCGTCGTCGGTATCGGTGGGGGCTCCGCACTCGACACGGCCAAGCAGGCCGCCGTCGTAGCCGCCGGAACCGGCAGCGTGGAGCAGTACGTGCTGTGCGCCAATCCGTTCGTCGGGCGGCGGGCGATCATCGCGATCCCCACCACGTCCGGCACTGGCGCCGAGGTGACCCGCACCTGCATCCTCAGCGATGCCGACGGCCGCAAGCTGTGGACGTGGGGCGACGAGATGCTGCCCGATCTCGTCCTGTTGGACCCGACGACTGCCGTCACGATGCCCCTGCACGTCACCGCCGCGACCGGGCTCGACGCGTTCGTCCATGCGCTCGAGGCGGCGAGCGGCCAGCGTCGCAACGTGCTGTCCGCCGCACCCGCCGTGCATGCGCTGCGGCTCGTCGTCGACAACCTGCCGACTGCAGTCGCGAACGGAGCAGACGTCGTCGCCCGCCAGCGGATGCAGGAGGCGGCCCTGCTGGCCGGCACCGCCATCGACAACTGCGGCACCGGCATCGCCCACTCCATCGGCCACGCACTCGGCTCGCTCCACCACCTGCCCCACGGAGTCTCGGTGGCGATCGGGCTCGACGCAGCGATCGACTGGAACATCGCCGGCGCGCCCGACGCGTACACCGTTGCGGCATCAGCGTTCAACGCCTCGGCGACCGACATCCCGCTGATCCTGCGCGACCTCTTCGGGGCGAGTCGCTTCGCCGAAGTCGTGCAGCGTTTCGCCGACATCGAGTTCTCCGCACAGCGCATCGCCGAGGTGATGGTGGCCGTCGAGAACCAGCCGATGGTGAACAACAACAGCCGAGTGCCTGACGACGCGGAACGGCTGATGCTCGCCGAGCTGACGATCGAGAGCTGGAAGCGGCTCCGGGCCGGTGGGGTCGGCGGATGAGCACGATCACGCGGCTCGAGATCACCCACCACCAACTCTCGCTCGACCCGCCGTTCCCGGCCTCGTGGGACACCCAGCCGCGCACCAAGTTCCCGGCGACGATCCTGCGCGTGCACGACTCCGATGGACGCGTCGGCATCGGCTCGGGTGATGCGATGTACGGCTTCGCCGACTACCAGCGCTACTTCATCGGCGAGGATCCGCTCGACCTCGATCGTCACGCCGCCGTGTTGGCGAACATCGAGTTCCATGCTGGCCGGCCGTGGCCGATGGACATCGCCCTGTGGGACCTGGCCGGCAAGATCCGCGACGAGCCGATCTGGCAGATGGTCGGTGGGCGCAGCAACCGCATCCGTGCCTATGCGTCGAGCGGCGTGCATCGTCCCGTCGCCGAGATGGTCGAGGTCGCTCGGCGGGCGATGGAGCTCGGGTTCCCGGCCTTCAAGATGCGCTTCGGCCGGCCGACGCTCGCCGACGACCTCGCCGTGATCAGTGCGGTGCGCGATGCCGTCGGCGACGGGTTGGAGCTGATGGTCGACTGCAACCAGGGCTGGCGGATGCCCTGGGACATCCAGCAGCCATGGACCGTCGACCACGCGACCGGGGTCGCCCGCCGGCTGGAGGACGAGCACGTCTACTGGATGGAGGAGCCGCTGCACCGCGGTGACTATGACGGGATGACCGAGCTGCGCAGTCGCGTCGGCATCCGTATCGCCGGCGGGGAGCTGACCCGCGAGCCGTACGAGTTCCGCGAGCTGCTGCAGCGCGGCTGCTTCGACGTCTTCCAGCCCGACGCGGTGTGCTCGATGGGCATCTCCGGTCTGCGTCATCTCGCCGCCGATGTCACCGCGGCTGGCAAGATCTTCACCCCGCACACGTGGGGCAACGGCATCGGCGTGATGGCCAACCTGCAGCTGACCGCCGGCACCGTCGACACGCCCTTCATCGAGTTCCCGTTCGACCCGCCGGAGTGGTCCACCGCCCGACGTGACTACATCCTCTCCGACACCATCGAAGCCGACGGCGAGGGCTGGATCACGCTGTCCGACCGACCCGGCCTCGGCATCACACTCGACGAGACCGTGCTCGCCGCGACGCTCACGGGCCAGGCCACCTTCGCCTGAGTCACCACCGGTCACTATCGGCCGGCGACAGGCTGTTACGTTCCGGCAGGTGAACATCGAACCCGACTTCGCCGGCCACATCGGGCGCACGCACCTGGAGTCCACACCCGCTTGGCCACCGCCGCCCGCCGGGATCGGTGGCCCGAACGTGGTCACGATCGTGCTCGACGACACCGGGTTCGCCCACTTCGGTTGCTACGGCAGCACGTTGCGCACGCCGAACATCGACCGTCTCGCCGCTGGCGGCCTGCGCTACAACGGGTTCCACACGACCGCGCTGTGCTCGCCGACGCGGGCGTGCCTGATGTCGGGCCGCAACCACCACAGCGTCGGCATGCGCGCCGTGTCGAACTGGAGCAGCGGCTACCCGCACATGCGCGGTGGCATCAACCCGCGTGCGGCAACGATCGCCGAGCTGCTCCGTCCGCACGGCTACGCGACGTTCGCCGCCGGCAAGTGGCACCTCGCCCCGATGGAAGAGACCTCCGCCGCCGGTCCGCACCACAACTGGCCGCTGCAGAAGGGTTTCGACCGCTTCTACGGGTTCCTGCAGGGCGAGACCGACCAGTTCCACCCCGCGCTGACCCACGACAACCACCACATCGATCCGCCCCGTCGGCCCGAGGACGGCTATCACATCAGTGAGGACCTGATCGACCAGTCCACCGGCTGGATCCGCGACCTGACGTCGGTGCGTCCCGACCGGCCGTTCTTGCTCTACCTCGCCTTCGGAGCGATGCACTCGCCGCATCAGGCGCCCGAGGACTACCTCCAGCGCTGGCGCGGCGCGTTCGACGAGGGCTACGACGTGATCCG
>JANXUX010000329.1 GCA_025351965.1 Actinomycetes bacterium
CGCTCGTGATCTTCCCGCTGCTCGCCGCGATTCCGCTCTTGGAGTTCGTGCCGAAGCAAATTCACCGAAAGTTCCTCGCTGCTGCGCTGGCAGCTGCGCTCTTGGTCATGGCTGCGCTAGGTGTGCGTCACCTTTCTGCAGTGCGTTCGTTCGCTGCCGAGCAACCAGCCGGCGAGACCTGCCTCGAGACGGCCGTTTCGCAGCGTCACGCCGAGTTCGGAGTGGCCCACTACTGGCGGGCGAGAGCGCTCGATCTGTACGCCGACGATGACATCAGGGTGCTGCAGGTCAACCCCGACTTCACGGCGTTCCTCTGGCTGACGAACATGAGCACGTACGAGAAGAAGACCTTCGACTTCGTGCTCGTCGACACTCCTCCGTCCTCGCCATCGACGGCGATCAATCGCGAGGACACCGTGAACCAACTCGGCGAGCCGACGTCAGCGACCGCCTGCGGGCCATTCGACGTTTACTTTTACGATCCTGGAACCCCTGGAAACATCGCTCTCAATCAACGCATCGCCGGATCCTTGGACTGAACCTACGCCCTCGACTTGGTCAGCCACTGAACGCCTGGCTCGAGCTTGCGGATCGGCACGCGGTTGCCGAGCGGCGAGTACACGAGGATGCAGAACACAGCCCTGATGCCGTCGCGCCAGCCGATCTTCTTGCCTTCGGCGTAGGTGCGGGCCGAGTAGGAGATGCCGACCTCGTAGATCCGCCAGTTGCCGCGCGCGACCTTGGCGGTCATCTCCGGCTCGATACCGAAGCGGTCCTCCTCCAGCTCGAACGACTGCAGGACCTCACGCCGGAACGCCTTGTAACAGGTCTCCATGTCGCTGATGTTCAGGTTCGTGAACATGTTCGACAACATCGTCAGGAACTTGTTGCCGACGGAGTGCCAGTAATACAGCACCCGGTGGGCACGGGTCGTCAAGAAGCGAGAGCCGAACACGACATCGGCCTTGCCATCCAGCAACGGGCCCATGATCTGGCTGTAATCGCCGGGGTCGTACTCGAGGTCCGCGTCCTGCACGATGACGAACGGCTGCGTCGCTTCGGCGAACCCACGACGCAGCGCCGCCCCCTTGCCCTGGTTGACCCCTTGGCGCAGCAGGCGGATGCGCGGGTCACTCAGTCCCTCGACGATCTCCACCGTTCGATCCGACGAGGCGTCGTCGATGATCAGCAACTCGGCCGTGTACGGCGAACGCAGCACCTGTCCGACGATCTCGGCGATCGTGTCTTCTTCGTTGTACGCCGGCATCACGACGGACAGCAGCTGAACGTTCTTGGGGGTGGTCTCCGCCGGCGACATCGGCCGACACGATAGCTGACGACCTGTGACGCGAACCCAATGCCTGGGCGAACGGTGACGCCTACTGCCGGGCGAGTGCCGCGGTGTACGCGCGGTGCTGGCCGGTGCAGTCGCCGGACGAGATCGTCTCGGTGTACGTGCCGCTGAGTGCGGTTGCGTGCAGCGCCCCGTCCACAGCAGTCACGCCGGTGACGTGCAGGACGAGCTCGTAGCTGCTCGGTGCGGACGCGCCAGCGCACTGTGGTGCCAGTGCCGGGGCGAGCGTTCCACTGAACGTCAGATCACCCGCGTTCGTCGTGGCGGTGTCGTTGACTCGATCACCGGCGATGGTCGTCGCGTCGGAGAACGTGACCGCAAGCGACGTCAGCGCCGTGCAGTCGGCGAGCGTGCACTCCCCCGCCGTCAGCGCCACGGTGTAGCTGCCGGTGGGGTCAGCTGCATCGAAGGCCGCCTCGGTCACCGGGAACAACGCTTGCAGCGCTGTCAGCTGGGCCTGGACCTGCTCGGCGGTGACCGCGGCAGCCGCTGCGGTGCTCGAGTCCGTGGCCCGGTTCGCACGTTCTGCGTCGAGCTCCGTCTGCAGTTGTGTCAGGGCCGTGTTGAGCTGCTCGATCTGCGCCTGGAGCGGGCCGACCGGGTCAGCGGTCGGCTCGGTGGTCGTCGTCGGCCCGGCGGCGGCCCGGAGTTGCGCGACCCGCGCCTGACTGCTCTCCAGATCGTCTCGCGTCGACACCAGGACCACGCCGAGGAACGCGACCGCTGCAACAGCGACGAGCACGACAAGGCCGACCAACAGGCGTCCCCGACGTGGACGTTCCCGGGACGAGGACCCCACCGCTCCGACCGGTGGGGGCACGGTCGGCATCTGCGCAACGGCGATCGGATTGGGCGTCCCCACAGGCGGCTTCTGGGCGTCGGATGCCGACGCCGGATCTGCGTCCGAGACTGTCGAGAACGCCGAGACCACAGCTGTCGAAGGTGTCCCGCACCCGCCGCAGTACCGGTCACCCGGCTGCAGCGTTGCACCGCAGTTCGCACACGCGCCGTCGGTCATCGGCCCATTGTGTCACCCGGCGCGATCAGGCGCAGACGAACGTCGCCTTCGATGGCACGCCGTTGCGTGTGGCCGAGGCCTCGAACAGCTGCTGGTCCGAGTCGTACCGGAGCGAGACGATCCGCCAGCTCACGTCGACGATGCCCTTCGTCCACGTCAGGGTGGCCACGGTCGGCGCCGGCGAACCGTTCGAGCACGAGGCGGCGATGGAACCGTTCGATCCGGTCACCAGCGCAGCCATCGCGCCCGTCGTCGGGTTCTGCGAGAAGCAGCGCAGTGACGCATCGTCGATGGCCGTGCCAGAGCTGCCGCACAACCCGTCGAGCGTCGTCGCGCCGCCGGCGAGGATGTTCTTCGCGTATGTCACGTCACCGCACTTGGGCACCAGCCTGTCGTCGGCGAGGACGACGAGCGGGTCGTCGCCGACGCCGACGGTGAACGAGGCGGCGTTGCCAATGGAGCCGCTGCCGGCAGGATCAGCGCACGTCAACTGACCATCGGCATAGGACAACACGTTGCCGTTGTTCAAGGCGACGAAGCAGTTCGCCGCCGGGGCGTAGCCGCCGTTCGATGTCGCGTCGCACGCTTGCGCACCTGCTCCAACTCGGGCTGCTGGGGCGGTGACCACAGCTGGCGTCACGACAGGGGCGGCCGGCGCCGATGTTTCCGGCGCGGATGACGTGACCGCCGAGTCGACCGTCGTCGTCGGCGCCTCGGTCACCGCCGTGCTCACCTCGGTCGAAGGCGCCGCCGTGGTGGACGACTCCACTGGCGTGGTGACTGCCACGCTCGGCGACGTCACCGACTCCGTCGTGGTCGACGTGTTCGACGAATCATCGCCACGGGTGAACAGGAACGCCACAGCTGCTCCGGCGACCAGTGCGACAACGGCGAGCACCGCCCACTTCACACGGCTCGGCCCGTTCGCCGTCGCCGGCCGGCCGTTCGCCGTCGGCGCGCTGGCCGCCGCAGGGGCAGAGAACACCGGCGGACCGGCAACGGTCGCTGCGGGGTTCGAGACCAGTTCGGCTGATGCTGCGGAGGTCGCGGACGCTGCAAAAACCTCGTCAGCGAGTCGGGCGGTGAGGTACTCGCCGTGGGCCGGCACGTGTGCCGGTGCCGAGGTCAGAATGCCGGGAGTGGCCGTGGCAACCTCCCACTCCGGGATCCGGACGATCTCGTAGTTCGACCAGCCGAACAGGCCCCGCTCGTGCTGCACCGGGTCGAAGACGTACGCCACTTGCCACGGCTGCGAGAAATAGGTGGTCTGGATCGCCAGGTCGTGTGCCGAAAGGAAGATGCCGAACCGGGGATGGCTGTGATACCAGCCGACGATGCGCTGACCCGGGTGACGGGCCATGACGACGCGGGTCATCTGGTCCCAGGTCTCACGGGTGAAGGTGACCGTCTCGGCGGAGTCCGAGTCCGGCAGCGGCTCGTGCGCGGTGACGATGACGAGGCCGATCAACGGGTCTGCGGTACCGACCAGGACGCCGCCGTACTCGATGGCCGTGTCGTCGGACATGTGCCGATCCATCGCGTCCTGAGCGTCGGCGCGGATGATGACCGAGCAGGTCGAGGGGCCCACGGAGTTCTGTGGAGGGGTCGAGGGTTCGGTCATTTGGAACGATTGTATTGTGAACCCGGTGGCGATCCGGGATATCTCGACGAGTGCCGCACCAGTGGCGAGAGAGAACCTGTGAACCGACCCGTCAACGCATGGAACTGCTCCAGTTGTGGTACCGCGGGCTTCGCCGAACAGAATTTCTGCCGACGATGCGGGGCGCCACGGCCGGCCAAGCGGCCAGCTCCGATCACGGCACAGGTTCCGGTCATCCGTCGCGCCGCGAAGGATCCGGATACACGCAAGCCGCTGTCACGTATTCGCATCGCGCTGATCGCCGCGCTGTTCCTGGTGATCGGCGGTCTGGGTGCGCTGATCGTCGACGATCTCCGTGGTGCGGAGCCGATCAATCCCGCTGATCAGCCGAGCGTGACGACACCGATCAATCCCGCTGAGGTCGTTCCCACCACTGCGACGCCGACGTCGGACGCCGACGTCACGGTTGCGACCGGCGGCTGAACGGGACTCGACCGATGACGAGCACCGACTGCCCGAACGGCGGCCGCACGCGCGTCTCGACCCACTGCGTGACCGGGACCACGCGCTTGTCGTACCAGCGGC
>JANXUX010000368.1 GCA_025351965.1 Actinomycetes bacterium
TCGCGACACGCAGCAGTGCCCAGGCGCGTGCCCAGGCCGAGATCGTCGGCTCGGCGATCGAGGCTGCGCACCCCGGCGTGACGACGGAGCTCGTGTTCGTCGACACCTTCGGCGACCGCCGCCAGGACGTTCCCCTGCACACCATCGGTGGGCAGGGTGTGTTCGTCAAGGAAGTCCAGCGCGCCGTTCTCGACGGGAGGGCCGACATCGCCGTACACAGCGCCAAGGACCTGCCGTCCGCGACGGCCGACGGGTTGACGATCGCCGCGTTCACCGAGCGACGCGACCCGCGCGATGCGCTCGTTGGTTCGTCGCTCGACGGGCTCGCGCTCGGAGCGACCGTCGCGAGCGGATCGGTTCGTCGCCGCGCCCAGCTGCACGCCCTCCGGCCAGACCTCCGCTTCGTCGAGCTGCGCGGCAACATCCAGACCCGGCTGACCAAGCTGCCGCCGAACGGCGCGCTCGTCATGGCGGTCGCTGCGCTGCACATCCTCGGCCTCCAGGATCAGGTCGCCGAGACCATGGCCGCCGACGCGATGGTACCGGCGGTGGGCCAGGGCTGCGTGGCCGTCGAGTGCCGCACCGATGACGCGGCGACGGTCGCGGCCCTCACGAGCATCGACCACGCCGACTCTCGGCGAGCGGTCGAGGCCGAGCGAGCCTTTCTCGCCGAGCTCGGCACCGGCTGTTCGCTGCCGATCGGCGCGCACGTCGCAGACGGCCGTCTGACCGCCTTCCTCGCCAACGGTTCCGGACGGGTGCTGCAGACGTCGGTCCGGCTGGAGCACGATTGGCGGATCACGGCTGCACGGACAGCTCGTGAGATGCAGGACGAGATCGACGGGTGATGTCCTCGGGCGGCGACGAGAGCGCGCCACTGGCCGGCCGGCGAATCGTGGTCACCCGTGCTGCGGAGCAGGCCGGGCCACTGGTCGATCGATTGCGCGCGCTCGGCGCCGAGCCGATCCTCGTGCCCCTGATCGAGATCGTCGAGCCGGCCGACGGCGGTGCCGCACTTGCCGAGGCGCTGGGGCAACTGAGCAGCTACGACTGGTTGGTCGTCACGTCGCCGAACGGAGCGAACCGGGTCCGCGACGCGTTCACCGCATCAGTCGCAGCGAACCCTGCCGCGTCGCCGCGGCTTTGCGTTGTGGGTACCGCGACATCGGCGGCGTTCGGGGTCGAGGCCGACCTCGTCCCGGGTACCCAGACCGCAGCCGGCATGGTCGCCGAGTTCCCCGCCGGCATCGGTCGCGTGCTGGTTGCCCAAGCAGAGGACGCAGAGCCCTCCCTGATCGACGCACTCGTCGCCAAGGGCTGGTCGGTCGACGCCGTGGTGGCCTACCGCACGGTGCCCCGGACACCCTCCGCAGCGACCCTGCTCGAGGTTCTGGCCGCCGACGCGGTGTTGTTCGCAAGTGGTTCGGCGGCGCGTTCGTGGACACGCGTGTTCGGTACCGCCACACCGGCAACGGTGTTCGCCATCGGTCCGACGACGGCCCAGGTGGCGGGCGATCTGGGGCTCAAGGTCGACGTGGTCGCGGCCGATCACTCAGTGGACGGATTGGTCGATTCCGTCATGATCTACTGGTCGATTCCGAGCTAGGGTTCGGCGCGTCCGGAGGGATTTCGTACAGGATCGATTTGCACGCAGGGACGCACTCAGCACGACATGACAACACGGCAGCGACAACGACGACTGGCCCTCGGTACAGGGCTTGCGGTGATCGTGGCGGCGGGCTTCGGCTCGGTCGCCATGCCCGATCGCGCCGGTGCGCGAGTTGTTGCCACGTCCGTGCCGTTCTCGCTCGTCACGGCGGGCGAGAGCTCGGATCCAACGGTGTCGGCGAACGGTCAGTTCACCGTGTTCACGAGCGCTCCGGGCAGCGATGACGGCCGGACGAGCAGCGTCTGGCTGAGCGATGCGGCCACGGGCGATCTCACGGAACTGTCGCTGCCGAACCCGACCGTGAACATCGGCAACAGCGTGCACCCGGTCATCAGCGCCGACGGCTGCGTCGTCGTGATGACCACCGAGATCGCCTACGACCTGTTCCGCGACGACAACCTCGGCTCGCGTTGGGACGTCTATCGCACGACGCTGCCGGCGTGCGGCGGCAAGGTCAACGACTGGACCCTGGTCTCGACACTGATCAACTCGACCGGTGTCGCTCAGGCACGTGGCGACGTCGACCCCACCCAGCCGGCCGCGGTGTCGGGCAGCGGCTCGGTCGTGGCGTACGTGCGCCCGTTCCGCTCGCTGTCGGGTGTGCAGAACGAGGGCCCGCAGCCCAACGCCGTCGACGTCGTCGACCTGACGATCCAGATCGACGACCCGCTGCACACCGTCGCCGCTCCCGGGTTGCCGACCGAGGTCACCGACTCCGGCATCGTCTACGCCGGGCAGAACGCGCCGGCGCTGTCTGGCGACGGCAACGTCGCGCTGTTCACCTCCGATGCGACCTCTGACCAGGCCGTGCCGGACTGGGCTGCGCCGGCCGCCGGCGCCACGAGTGCGCCGAGCCAGGTCTTCGCGTGGAACCGAGCCGACTTGGATCCGTTCAGCGCTGTGCAACTGATCTCGACCGGTGCTGGCGGACCTGCGGATGCCTCGGCGGCCGCGCCGGCGATGTCGGCCGACGGTCGATTCGTCGCGTTCTCCTCGGCGGCATCGAACCTGGTGACATCGGCCGAGCTGACCAACTGCCAGCGCACGTGTCCCGCCCAGGTCTACGCGGTGGACCGGGACACGGACAACAACCGCATCCTCGGTGAGGCCGGGACGAGCTCGATCAGCATCGTCAGCGCGGTGTACGCCGCCGCTGGCAGCGGCACGTTCGCGATCGGCAACGGCGCATCATTCGCGCCGAGCATCTCCGCCGACGGCAACACGCTCGTCTTCGCCTCCCAGGCATCGAACCTGCTCGAAGTCCAGGCGCCCGGTGGCGGTGACGCGACCGACGGCGACCTGATCATCGCCGACCTGACGACCAAGGCGTTGCACCGCGCCTTCGAGAGCCCGGCGCCCGCGCCCGGTGCGCACTCCCACCCGCACCTGTCGGCGAACAGCCGGGTGCTCGTTGCCGACTCACTGGTCGCCGACCGCCTCCTCGGCGACCCGACGGTCACCGGTCGTCACGTCGTGTCAGCCGCATTCGTGCCGACGCTGTCGATGGCAGACCTCGATCTCGGCACCGTGATGGTGAACATCCCCGGACCCGAGTGGTACGTCAATGTCGTCAACAGCGGGCCGGGCTCGTTCGTGCCGGCGGCCGTCACGACGGACAACCCCGACTTCGCGATCAGCGGTGGCACCTGCCTCGATTCCGCCGCGGTCTCGGCTGGACAGAGTTGTGATGTCAGGCTGATCCTGACGCCCAGCGTCGCCGGTCCGCGCACGGCCAAGCTCACCGTCGCCGAAGCCGGATTCGGTGCGATCACGCTGACATCTGCGCTGCGTGGTGCCGGCGGTGAGCCCGCATTGCTGCCCGACCCGTCCGGAGCTGATCTCGGTACGGCAATCGTCGGGCAGCCGGGCGCCACACCGGTCACCTTCGACATCGCCAACATCTATGTCGGCCCCACGACCGTCACGTCCGTGGAGGTCGGCGGCGCCGACGCCGCGGACTTCGATGTGCTCCGCAACGGCTGCGTCGGCGAGATCCCGATCGGCGCGGTCTGCCAGATCCAGATTTCGTTCACCCCGACTGCAGCGGGCCGGCGCAACGCCAGCGTCAGCGTGACCACCAGCTTCGGCCAGTACACCTCGATGCTGATCAGCGGCGACGGCGTCTACCAGCCGACCCTGATGTCCGCGACCACTGCGATCCCCGGCCGTGACCTCGGTATCGGCGGCTCCGGCTTTCCCGCCAACACCGGGATCGTCGTGGCCTGGAACGATGGCAGCGGCCGGGCCATCCTGCTGACCACCGACGCCGGCGGCAACTTCCTCACCTACTTCCCGGTCGCCACCGGTCGTCGCCCGGGCACCGCGACCCTGGTCGCCCAGGTCCCCGGCGGGCCGAGTGCGACGAGCGTGCTCGAGGTGGAACGGGTCCGAACCCGCACGACCACCGCTCCTCCACGCATCCGCGGCCGCTGACCGTCAGCGATGTTGCCCGTCCGGCCGACTGTCGGCTCAGCTGTCGGTGAGCGTGCCGCTGATCAGCAGTCCGAGCTTGCAGCTTCCGTCGTTGTCGGGGCTGCCGACCGAAGCGCAGCGGACGCTGAACGTCAATGTCGTGCCGCTCTCGACGACGACGGCGCTGAACAGTTGGGTGGCGTCGTTGTTGGCGACGACCGTTCCCAGATCCCATTGGGTGATGATCTCGTCGTTCTTGGTCAAGGTCGCGAACCCCAGGTCGTCGTAGGCGTTCTGGACGATGAGGTCGGTGAGCAACAGCTTCTTGCCGTCGGGCACCACGTACATGGCCGTACCGCTCTGACCCTGGGTCGCCACTGCGGCCAGGCGGGTGCTGAGGAACTGCACCGGGGCCACCGTGGTCTGCGGCACTGTCGACTCGACCGTGGACTGTGTCGGCTGCGGTGAACCGGGCAGCGTCGTCGCGACCACGGTCGGCGTGACGTCGCGTACGGCGTCCTCGGCCGCTTGGCGGGTGGCCGGCTTGATCAGGCCGAACCAGGCTCCTGCCAAGGCGGCGCCGAGTGCGACGAGGGCAGCGAGCCGTCGACCGATGTGCTCCGGCAGGATCGCGGTCTGGACGAACGTCGCGCTCGCGGCAGCGGTCGGGTAGCCCTGCTGATCGGCCTCGATCGCGAACGGCAACGTGCGCGACCCGCGGCGCCACTGCGGCCGGACGGCGCGCATCCGCAACCGGACCAGGCTCGTGCCGCCGGGCTCGATGCCAACGGCCGGCGGGTCGAAGTCACCGTCGAGGCGCTGCGAGGTGTCGATCAGGTGGAGCCTGCAGCTGGCCTGGGAGTTGCCCTGGTTCTCGACCAGGAACTCGAACGTCGCCCGGCGACGGCTGCGCACGACCGGCTGGAGCAGGTGCACGCGTCGGTCGTGGAAGGCACCGATGACGATGGTGGTCTCGGCGATCACGACCTCGTCGGGCTCGTCCTGGGGGATGATCCGCACGGTCAGCGGTGCCGGACCGGCCGGCGTCGTGGCGAGCGCAGGGGGCTTCAGAGTGACGGTGATCTCGGCCTGGGTGCCGCCGAAGAGCGTGACGACCGAAGGTACGAGACGGACCCACCCGGCGACCAGCCCGGATGGGACCAGGGTGAAGGTCTCGGTCCGGTTGCCGAGGTTGATCAGCGTCAGCCGCAGCGTCTCGGTCTCGCCCGGCTGCACCATGACATCCGTCGTCGTGAACTGCGCTTGTGCCGCCATCGTCGTGTGACCATAGCCGGTAGCGTCGATCCCCGTGCTGCTCCCCGGACCCGACGCGACGCTCCCGGAAGCGCTGATCTTCGACCTCGACGGGACCGTCGTCGACACCGAGACCCCCGAGTACGAGGCGATCCGTGCGGTGTGGCTCGAGCACGGTCTCGACTACACGGTCGTCCAGTTCGAGCGTGTGATCGGCACCGCGACGGGCGCCGGTGGATGGATCGACGAGCTGGAGATCGCAGTCGGGCGCTGGGTCGATCGTGATGCGGCCAGGGCTGCCCATCGCGTCGTGCACGGCCGGCTCACCGATGCGCTACAGCCGCGTGACGGCATCCTCGCCCTGATCGGCGAGGCGGCAGATGCCGGTGTGCCGATGGCGATCGCCTCCAACTCGCCGCGGTGGTGGGTGCAGGCGCGCCTCGAGGCCACGGGCCTCGTCGACGCCTTCGCGTCGATCGTGTCGGTCGACGACTCGTCGGCCCCGAAGCCGGACCCCGCCCCGTATCGCGAGGCGTGCGTGGCGATCGGCGCCGAGCCGAGGCGGTCGGTCGCGTTCGAGGACAGCACCACCGGCGTCCGCTCCGCAATGGCGGCCGGGCTCTACACGATTGCGTGCGCGGGCCCGCTCACGCTCGGCCACGACCTGAGCGCGGCCGACCGCATCATCACCTCGCACAGCGACGTGACGCTCGCCGAGCTGGCGGGTGCTCTCGCCGGTCGAGCGCCTACGATGCAGTCGTGACAGCCAGCTTTCCCATTGCTCGTCCGCGTCGTCTTCGTCGTACCGCGGCGCTTCGTGAGCTCGTCGCCGAGACCCGGCTGACGGTCAACGATTTCGTCGCCCCGCTGTTCGTCCGCGAGGGCATCGACGCACCGCAGCCCATCGTCTCGCTACCCGGTGTGATGCAGCACACCGTCGACAGCCTGCTCATCGAGGTCCGTGAGCTCGCCGCGCTGGGCGTCAAGGCCGTGATCCTGTTCGGCGTCCCTGCGGTGAAGGATGCCACCGGGTCCGGTGCCTTCGACCCCGACGGCATCGTGCAGGTCGCGCTGCGCGCGCTGCGTGCCGAGTTCGGTGACCGCATCGTGCTGATGGCTGACCTGTGTGTCGACGAGTACACCGACCACGGCCACTGCGGCATCCTCGACGAGCACGGCGATGTCGACAACGACCAGACCCTGCAGATCTACGCCAAGGTCGCCCTGGCCCAGGCCGAGGCGGGTGCACACGTCGTCGCCCCGAGCGGGATGATGGACGGCCAGGTCGCTGCGATCCGCACCGCTCTCGATTCCTCCGGCTTCAACGACGTTTCGATCCTGGCCTATTCGGCGAAGTACGCGAGTGGGCTCTACGGTCCGTTCCGCGACGCGGTCGACGTGCAGATCGTCGGCGGTGGGGACCGCAAGGGCTACCAGCAGGACTGGCGCAGTGCCCGCGAGGCGCTCGTCGAGGTCGATGCCGACATCGCCCAGGGCGCCGACATGGTGATGGTCAAGCCGGCGCTGTCGTACCTCGACATCATCGTCGCCGTGCGCCAGCACACCTCGCTCCCGGTCGCGGCGTACCACGTCAGCGGCGAGTACGCGATGATCAAGGCGGCCTCCGCGAACGGTTGGATCGATCATGACACCGTGGCGCTCGAACAGTTGACTGCGATCAAACGAGCCGGAGCCGACGTCATCCTGACCTACTTCACGCGGTGGTTCGCCGAGCGTTCGGCCGCCGAACTGCGCGCCGAAGCGGGTGTGTCGTGATCGCCTACTGCGACGCCGAACGGTGCGTCGAGGCCGGCTGCCGGCCGACGCTGTGCACCGGCGCCGGGCTGCGCTCGAACACCGAGATCTTCGATCGCTCGTGCCAGGCCATCCCCGGTGGGGTCAATTCGTCGATCCGTGCGTTCAAGGCCGTGGGGGGGTCTCCCTACGTCGTTGCTCGCGCCGCGGGTCCGTACGTCTTCGATGTCGAGGGCAAGCGGTACCTCGATCTCGTCCAGAGCTACGGGGCCGTCATCCTCGGCCACGCCCATCCGGCCATCACCGCCGCTGTGTCGGCCGCCGCCGCTGATGGCACCTCGTTCGGTGCGCCCACGCCACGCGAGATGAAGCTCGCCGAAGCAATCAGCGAGCGGGTGCCGAGTTGCGAGCGGGTCCGGCTGATGAACAGCGGCACCGAAGCGACCAGCACGGCGATCCGCCTGGCCCGCGGTGTCACCGGTCGCGACCTGATCATGACGTTCAACGGCAACTTCCACGGCGCCACCGATGCATTGCTCGTGGCCGGCGGCAGTGGCGTCGCGACGTTGGGCCTGCCCGGTACGGCCGGCATCCCCGACGCCACGGTCTCGAACACGATGATCGCCCCGTACAACGTGGTCCCTGTGCTGAACGACCGGATCGCAGCCGTCATCGTCGAACCCGTTGCCGGCAACATGGGTGTCGTCGCACCGGCTCCGGGCTTCCTCGCCGGGCTGCGCGCCGAATGCGATCGCGTCGGCGCGTTGTTGATCTTCGACGAGGTGATCACCGGCTTCCGCCTCGGCACCGGCGGCGCGCAGGCCAAATTCGACATCCGCCCCGACATCACCTGCTTCGGCAAGGTCATCGGTGGTGGGTTGCCGATCGGTGCCGTCGGCGGATCCGCCGCAGTGATGGAGGAGTTGACCCCGCTCGGCAAGGTGTTCCAGTCGGGCACGCTCGCCGGCAACCCGATCGCAACTGCGGCCGGGCTGGCTGCGCTCGACCTGTTGACCGAAGACGTCTACATGGAGCTCATGGCCCGTACTCGCCGGGTCGCCGGTGTGCTGCGCGACGCGTGTGCCGCAGCGGGCCTGACTGTGCAGTTTCCGGTCGTCGGCACGTTGATGGGGATGTATTTCGGCAGCGGCGATCTGCCGACCAACTTCGACGAGGCCAAGACCACGAACGAGCGTGAGTTCGCGGCGTTCTTCCAGGCGGGTCTGGCCGAGGGCATCGCGTTTGCGCCCGGCGCGTACGAGGCCGTCTTCGTCGGTCTCGGCCATGACGACGTCGTGATCGACGAGCTCGCCGTCCTCGTCAATGCTGCAGCAACACGCGCCGTCGCCAGCCTCGGCTGACGCGGCTCGCGACGGCTGCTGACCTACGCTCCACCGATGCGGCAGTTCTTCTCGTGGCGGGTCTGGGGTGCCTTCATCGCGCTCGCCGTCCTCGCCGTCTCGTTGAAGGTGGTGCTCCCGGCCGGCGCCCGATCTGACACCCAGAACATCGGGCCGCCATTGCGCACGGTCCAGTTCGTCTCACTGGTCTATTCGGTGAAGACCTCGAACACCTTTGCCGTCAACGGTGGCGTCGTGACCGGTTCGGCCGAGTTCATCCTCGACGGTCAGCGGACGATGCATGTGTACCAGGGCACCCCCGGTGAGATCACCTGCGCCGATTACACCGCCATCGGCCGGTGCGTCGTCCTGGCCGATCTGCTCGGCGACGCCGTCGTGTGGTTCACCCTCGTGCCGGTGGAGACCGGTTTGAAGGTGGTCGCGCCGCCCATCGTCGCCCTGCTCGATGGCGGCATCGCTCAGCTCGCCAACGGTTGGTTGGTCCCCCACGCGAACGTCATCGACCGCTCGTGCGACGCCGAGACCGATTCGTTGACCGAGTTCATCCGTGACTACGGCCCGCAGAGCACCACGATCATCGATGTGTCCACACAGCAGATCACCCAGGTCAAGTGTTCGCCGAGCGTGACGGCTACGACGACCACCTGACCCTGCCAGGCCAGGTCCAGATCCAGGTCCAGCCAGGTCGGGCCAGGCCAGGTTCACGTCAGCAGCACCTCGGCAGCGGCCAGCCCGGACAGGACCGCACCCTCGATCTTCGGTCCGGCAAACGCGTCGCCTGCCAGGACCAGTCGCCCGGCGGGCGTATCGAGCGACCAGCACGGCTCGGGCCAGATCGTGCGCGGGGTTGCGAAGCGCCACTTCTTGATCTGGCTCTCGGTGATGTTGACTGATCCGATGAAGGGTGCCGCAGCTGCGGTGAGCTGAGTGACGAGATCCTCGTTGGCATCGTCCCAATGCGCCTCGGACCAGGCTGCGCCAGCATGGACGGTGAGGGCCTGACCGTCGCTGATGCCCTTGCGATGGTTGTCGCTGACGAAGCTGAGCGTCTCGGTCGGATGCTGCAGACCCCCCGGGGCCGCCATCGCCGAGGGTCCATCGAGGGTGGCCAGCAGGACGATCGTCCGGTCGTACCCTGTGCGGATCAGGTCCACCGGCAGCTCGACACCGGCCGAGACGAGCAGCGAGTACGACTGGGGGACCGGACAGGTGACGACGAGCGCGTCGGCGACCTCGACGGTGCCGTCGTCGAGCACGACCTGCCAGCGATCCCCGCTGCCAGTTTCGGTCCCAGTCGACGGCGTCGTGCGGATCGCAAAGACCAGTGAGTTGGTGCGCACGTCGAGCGGTTCGGCCAGCGCTTTGGCGAGCGCGTTCATCCCGCCGCGAACGGCGTAGCGGGGATAGCCGTCGTTGCCGTCGAAACCGCGACACCATTCGTAGACGAGGCCCGAAGCGAGGTGTGGACGCACGAACTCGACGAAGGCGTCGCTGCGGACAGTGAAGAATTGAGCACCATGGTCGAGCACCGCATCACCGATGCGCCGTGTGGCCAGGCGGCCACCGGGGGAGCGACCCTTGTCGTGCAACACGACTTCGTGGCCGGCATCGGCCAGTGGTCCAGCGGCGGACAGTCCGGCGAGACCCGCGCCGACGACGATGACGCGCATGATCAGGACGCGGCGACTGCGTCGGGCGCAGCCACCGGCGTATCGCTGGTGTCGACCTGGCTCGCGGCATCGACATCGGCGACCTCCGCGACCTCCGCGATCTGGCGCTTCTCGGCGCGAATCGAGCGATCGAGGAAGTCGAGCAGCAGCCGGTTGAACGTGGACGCATGCTCGACCATCAAACCGTGCGCAGCGCCGGAGATGACGACCAGCTCGGCGTTCGGGATCCGCTCGGCGAGCTCCTCGGAGTCTCCTCGCGGCGTGAGGATGTCCTGGTTGCCGACGAGGACGAGCGTCGGCACCTGCAGGGTCGAGAGCTCATCGGCCATCGAATCGTCGGTGGCGAGGATCGCACGGACTTGGCCGACGAACGCATGGGCCGGCCGTCCGAGACCGAGTGGCCCGAGCCAGCCGAGCATCGGCCAGATCCGACGGAACGAACGCGGGCCGATGACCCAGCGTGCGGCGTCGCTCGACATCGCCCCCATGCCCTGCTCGGTGGCCATCGCCGCCCACTCGGCGAGCAGCTCGCGCCGCCACGGGTGGTGCCTGCATGCCGTGCAGGCCAACGTCAGGGAGCGGACCCGTTCGGGATACCGGAGCGCGAGGACCTGACTGATCGCGCCCCCCATCGAGGCGCCGACGACGTGCGCGGACTCGATGCCGGCATGATCGAGGACTGCGACAGCGTCATCGGCCATCTGCTCGAGCGAGTACGCGCCGTCCGGCTTGTCGCTACGACCGGCGCCACGGTTGTCGAGCGCGATCGTGCGGTAGCGGGGTGCGAGTGCCAGACGCTGCAGGTCCCAGCCGTGCTTGTCCGTGCCGAGGCCCTGGATCATCAACACCGGGGGCGCGCCATGGCGACCGATCGTTTCGTAGTGCAGACGGATGCCGTCCGTTGCGCGCGCCCACGTCATCAGCGGACCCTCATCGACGGACCCCGGTGACGATCGGCGTGAGCTGGGCCGTGGGGTGCGCGGCAACCGGCTCGTCGAGCAGTTCCTGGAGGCGACGTCGGGCAGTCTCGGCCAACTCCACCTCGGCGAGCGGACCGCGCCGCTGCCGGTTCGAG
>JANXUX010000381.1 GCA_025351965.1 Actinomycetes bacterium
ACGACGAGCGCAGTCAGCGCGGCTCGACCACCACCGCCACCGCCGCCGCCACCGCCGCCGGAGGTCGTCGACGCGGATCGGGACGGGCTCACCGGCTACCCACTTCGTACGATCGCGGCAGTCGGTGCGCGAGCGCTGCCGCGTTGGCGAGGACGTCGCGCTCCAGCGACTGGAAGCGGTCGTCGTCAGCCACCCCGACCGTGACGTGCCCGAACCAAGCGGCGTCGAACAGATCGGCGGCCTCGCGGAAGAACGGTACGGCATTCGGTGCACTGGTTCGCAGCTGGCGACGCTCCTCCCCGGTCGTGCGGCCGGGGACCTCGTCGAGCAGTCCGCGTCGGGCGAGGTCACCGACGAGCGCCCGATACCGGCAGCGCGGCGCATCGCGGATGCTGCCCTCGGCGCGGTGACGATCCGCCTCCTCACGCCAGCCCCGGGGCTCCCGGGACCGGTCGATGATCACGGTGCCGGCCAATGCGTCGTCGTCCGGATCGGCCTCGTCATCCTCCCCGACCGGCTTCGACTTCGACGACCGCTCGGCGAAGTAGCGGAACCCGACGTAGGCGATCGCGATCACCACCGCGATCAGGAGCAGCCAGAGCAGCACCCCGAGCAACCCGCCCCCGCCGGACGCTCCCGTCGTGCGCGCCACGATGGTGTCGGGCGCGGCCGGCGGGCTACAGACGTCACGTGACTCGACGAGCCGGCACGCCGCATCGCGCACCTGGTCCGGATCCTGGCTGACCGGGCCGAGCGGATCGGTCGGAGGGGCCCCTGCGACAACGGCGGTGACGGCAGTCGTCCAGCCAAACAGCGCAGCGATCACGCGGGCACTCCGAACGCCCGGTCCGCGTCGAGGACGAGGTCCATGCCCTCGTTCGTCATCCGCGTCTCGAGGTAGACGAAGGCCGTCGCGACCGCGACGAGTGGGGTGCTGATCAACCGACCGAGCTGACCGGCGACTCCCTCGATCAGCCAACCGAAGCGGCCGAACGTCACCAGTCCGGTCGCCTGGAGCAACCGGGGTAGGTAGGCGATGCCGTACTGGACCAGCAGCCCGATCAACACCGAGCAGACCACGAACGCGAAGAACGTGGCGAAGCTGCCCCGAGCGAGGCGCCAGCCACGGCGCAGGCCGGCGATGGGTCCGAGGCCCTCGACCACGATGGCGGGCGCGACGACGAGCGTCATCGTCGCCGCGACGAGCACGAGCGGAGCGCCGAGGATCGCCAGCGGCGCGAGCGACGATGTCGACACCCGGCCGAGGACGACGGCGACGACGGGGAACCAGCAGTGGCCGATGAGCCAGGCGATCATCAGCGCGGGCAGCCGCGGCAGCACGGTCCGGTATCCGATGCGGATCCGCACCGACAGGCCCATCCGCCAACGCACGGCGAGCATCGCCACGTACCCGCCGACGAGGCAGGCTGCGAGGCTGTTGATGACGAGCCCGACGTACCAGAGCAGCTCCTCGATGCCCGTCGCCGCCTTCTCGCCCCCGAGCAGCTCGGGGATCGAGACGGTCGACCCCTTGAACGTCTGGTAGCGGTCGAAGGCGAGGCTGGTCGCGACGAGGTTGAGCAGCACACCCGGGAGCAGGATCCACGCAGCACCGAGCACGACCTCGCGCATCTTGCGCTGGACGAGCACGCCGGCACCGTCGAGCGAGCCGATGATCGGGCGCGGTTGGCGACGCAGGCGTCGGGGGCCGGTCGTCACCTCGTCGTGCCTCGCATCACCACGCCCGCGTCGTGGGGATGGCTCGACCGGGATGGCGGCGGTCGCCGGCAGCGTCGACGCATCGGAGCCGGCGTCCGGCCCGGATTCGATGCCCGCCCAACTGCTCACCGCTTCATTGTTGCCGATTCACGTGGCCGGCGTCGGTCCACAGGTACGGTTGCCCAGCATGCAGGGCTACGACAGCACCAGCTACGGCGAGGCCTTCGCCGACGTCTACGACGAGTGGTACGGCGACATCACCGACGTCAGCGCGACCGTCGATGCGCTCGCCCGGCTGTCGTCCATCGACCGGTCGCTGCCCATCGTCGAGCTCGGCGTCGGCACCGGCCGGCTCGCGGTCCCACTCGCTGAGGTGGTGCATCCGACGCCGGTGATCGGCATCGATTCCAGTCCGGCGATGCTGGAACGACTGGCTGCGAAGGCAGCGACGCACCCCGTGGATGCCCGGCTCGGCGACATGGTCGACGCGCTCCCTGACGGCCCGCTCGGCGTCGTCTTCGTCGCCTTCAACACCTTCTTCAACCTCGCCAGCCGCGAGCGACAGGTCGAGTGCTTCCGGGCTGTCGGGTCCCGGTTGGGCGCCGAGGGCCGCTTCGTGATCGAGGCCTATGTCCCGGACGAGGCGGCGCGCACGGGCAGCCACGTCGAACTGCGCACGATGGCCGCCGACCGGGTAGTGCTGAGCGTCGGCCGCTACGACGAGCGGACCAGCAGCGCCGAGGGCCAGTTCATCGAGTTGACCGAGCACGGCGGGGTGCGATTGCGCCCTTGGAGCGTTCGCTACGTCACGCCGGCCGAGCTCGACGAGATGGCCGCAGCGTGCGGGCTGTGCCTCGTCGATCGCTGGGAGACGTTCGCCGGTGAGGCCTATTCGGCCGACAGTGACCGACATGTCAGCACCTACGGGCGCCGCTGACCAGGAACAAACCGTAAATATGAGGCACGTCCGCACCTTGCGGACCCAACCGTCGTATCCTGACATGACAGTGTCTCAGATGCGTTTGAATCCCCTTACCGGGCGGTGGGTCACCATCGTGGCGGAACGTGCCGAACGGCCGACCGACTTTGCCCCGCGCGCTCCGGAGATCGAGTCCGACCCCAGCCGCCCGTGCCCGTTCTGCCCCGGCAACGAGGAGCGCACCCTGCCGGCGCTCGAGCAGGTCGACGATGGCGGCCAATGGCGCCTCCGGGTCGTGCCGAACCTGTTCCCGGCATTCGACGGTGACGAGCCGTTCGCCGTGCACCACCTCGGTCCCGTGCACGTGATGGCCGAGGCGAGCGGTATCCACGAGGTGCTCGTCTACACGCCCGACCACACCGGCGGCATCGAGCACTCCGACGACTTGAAGATCGCCGAGATCATGCAGGCGCTGAAGCGTCGCCTGGTCGACCATGCCAGTACTCCGAACATCCGCTACACCCAGGTCATGATGAACCACGGCCGTGAGGCCGGTGCGTCGCTCGCCCACCCGCACGGACAACTTCTCGGCCTGCCGTTCGTACCCGGCGAGATCCTCGAAGAAGAGCGTGCGTTCGCCCGGTTCGAGAGTGCGTGCATCCTGTGCGCAACCGTCGAGGCCGAGCTCACCGACGGCAAGCGCGTCGTGTTCGCCGACGACAATGTGCTCTGCCTCTCGCCGTTCTGGGCGGGGAGCCCGTTCGAGCTGTTGATCATCCCTCGCCAGCACGACCTCCACCTGCAAGACGCCAGCGACGAGTCGCTCAACGGCGTCGGCAAGGCGCTGCGAGATGCGGTGCTGACGCTGCAGGAAGCGTTCGGCGATGTCGCCTACAACCTCGTCTTCCATACGGCGCCACACCAACACACGGGTGAGTTCCACTGGCATGTGCACCTCTGGCCGAAGCTGGTCACGACGGCCGGGTTCGAGCGCGGCACCGGCGTGCTGATCAACATCGTGCCGCCCGAGCATGCTGCCGAGCATCTGCGCCGCGTCGCCGTCAAGTACTGAGCCGCCGCCATGGGCAAGCAATGGAACCGCATCGCGGTCAGCATCGAGATCGACGCCGCGACCGAGCGTGTCTGGGAGATCGTCGAGCCCGTCGAACGGCACATCGACTGGATGCATGACGCCGTGGCGATCCACTTCCTGACCGACCAGCGACGCGGCGTCGGGACGAAGTTCCTCTGCGACACCAAAGTCGGTCCGATTAAGCTGGTCGACAAGATGGAGATCACCGAGTGGGAGCCGAACGCGGCCATGGGCGTTCGCCACACCGGCCTCGTCACCGGCACGGGCGTGTTCACGCTGACACCCATCGACATGGATCGCCGAACGCGGTTCTCCTGGGTCGAGGAACTGACCTTCCCGTGGTGGCTCGGCGGCAAGCTCGGTGAAGCCATCGGTGGGAAAATCGTCCTGAAGGCCATCTGGCGTCGGAACCTCAAGGGCCTGAAGACACTCGTCGAAGGCTGACGGCCCGCCGACGATCGCCGCGTTGCTCACACGGACTGTCTGTGTGAGCAGAGAGCGAGACGTCTGCGGATGTGCTCGCACAGAGTGTCTGTGTGAGGCCTCCGATGCTCGCCCGTTGCCGGGCGCGCACCCCTGTGCGAACATGTGTTCGTGCCTGGTCCGCTGCCTCGGTGACAGCGTGACGTCAGCTTGCGCGTCAGCCGGCGAGTTGGCGCACGAGCGCAGTGGTGGCGGCTCCGGCGACGATGACCACGATCACGGGCATCTTGCGCCACGCCGCGACGATGGCCACGCCGACGCCGGCCAGACGGGCGTCGATCTGCAGGTGCTGACCGACCGAGAACGTGTCCTTGGCGACGATGGCTGCGATCACAGCGGCGGGGATGAGCGCCAGGCACCGTTCCAGCGGAGGCGGCAGCGATCGGCGACCGATCACGATGAGGCCGAGCACCTTGAACGCGTACGCGCCGGCGGCCAACGCGAGCACCAAGCCCCACGTCATGCGGGCAGCTCGCCGACGACGTGGTCGTCCTCGCCGAGTTCGTCCGCGCGGGGCGCCGGCAGCGCGACGAGGATCGCCAACGACGAGAGCAGCACGGGCACCCCGATCGGCACGAACGGGATGCTCACGACGCACAGCGCAGCCCCCACGGCCATTGCTTGGCGACCGCGACGGGTGGACAGGTGCGGCCACAGGACTGCGACGAATGCCGATGGGATGGCAGCGTCGAGGCCGAACCGCTTCGGGTCGATTGCGTTGCCGGCCAACGCGCCGACGAGCGTGCCGAGGTTCCAGAAGACGTACACCGAGATGCCGGTGATCCAGAAGGCAACTCGCTGCAGCTCCGGATCCTGCTGAGCCGTCGCCATCGCCGTGGACTCGTCGATCGTGAGCTGCGCCGCAATGAGTCGAATGGGCAGCCGCCCGGTGAGCCGGCGCGACATCGTCAGCCCGAACACCGCATTGCGCGCCGCGAGCACCAGTGCACCACCCAGCGCAGATCCGAACGAGCCGCCACCGGCGATGACAGCGACCGCACTCAACTGCGACGCACCCGTGAACACGAGCAGCGACATCGCGCACGCCTGCGCCGTGGACGCACCAGCACCGACCGCACCGACACCGAACAGGATCGCGAACACCCCGACAGCGAACCCGAGCGTGACGCTGGTGGTCACGACCGGCCGAACACGCGGGTCGCGCAGCGAGATCACAGTCGGCGAGGCTACGCGTCGGCCACGACGACTCCAACGGATTGCCGGGTACTGGCGGTACCCCTGCTCAGCGCAGTCAGCGTTGCTGGGTCAGCCAGAGCACGCCGAGAGGCGGCAGGTCGACGACGATCGACGCAGGCTGACCCTGCCAGACGATGGCGCTGCTCGCCGTCACCGACGTCGTGTCACCGCGGTACGAGCTCCCGCCGAATCGACCCGCGTCGGTGTCGAGGACGACGCTCCACTCACCGTCGCTCGGCACGCCCACCCGGTGGCCGGGGCTCGGCGACGGCGTGAAGTTGGCGATGCACACGACCGGCCCACTGATGCCGTGGCGGACGAACGAATAGATGGAGTGCTCGGCATCGTTCGCGTCCAACCATTGGAAGCTGCCCGGTGACGTGTCGCCGGCCCACAGCGACGGTGTCGCCGCGCTGATCCCGTTGAGCGCGCCGATCAACTCGTGGACGCCGCGATGCGCCGGGTGGTCCAGCAGGTGCCAGGGCAGGCCGGCGGTCTCGCTCCACTCCGTCCATGGCGCCAGCTCGGCGCCCATGAACACCAGCGGAGCACCGGGGAGCGCCCACATCCATGCATACAGTGCACGCAGGTTGGCGAAGCGCTGCCAGTCGTCGCCGGGCATCTTGTTGAGCAGGCTGCCCTTGCCGTGCACGACTTCGTCGTGGCTGAGCGGCAACACATAGCGCTCGCCGAACGTGTACAACAGGCCGAACGTGAGGTCGTTGTGGTGGTGGCGGCGGTAGAGGGGATCGCGCTGGAAGTACTCGAGCGTGTCGTGCATCCAGCCCATGTTCCACTTGTGGGTGAAGCCCAGGCCGCCGTCGTGCACCGGATGGGTGACCTTGGGCCACGACGTCGATTCCTCGGCGATGGTCAGCGCACCGGGCACCTCTGCGCCGACCAACGTGTTGACCTCTTGCAGCAGGGCCACGGCCCCGAGGTTCTCACGCCCACCGTTGCGATTGGGCACCCACTGGCCAGGCTCGCGGCTGTAGTCGAGGTACAGCATCGACGCCACTGCATCGACGCGCAGGCCGTCGATGTGGAACTCCTGCAGCCAGTACAGCGCGTTCGCGGTGAGGAAGTTGCGGACCTCGTTGCGGTCGAAGTTGAAGACCAGCGTGCCCCAATCGGGATGCTCACCCTGGCGCGGATCGGCGTGCTCGTAGAGCGCCGTGCCGTCGAAGCGGGCCAGGGCCCAGGCGTCTTTGGGGAAGTGCGCCGGCACCCAGTCGAGGATGACCCCGATATCGCGGTTGTGGAGGATGTCGACGAACTCGCGGAAGTCGTCGGGCGTACCGAACCGGGCGGTCGGCGCGTAGTAGCCGCTGACCTGATAGCCCCACGAGCCACCGAATGGATGCTCCGCGACCGGCATCAGCTCGACGTGGGTGAAGCCGAGCGCGCTGACGTGATCGGCGAGCTGGTGGCCGAGGTCGATGTAGTTCTCGACCCCGGCGCGCCACGACCCGAGGTGCACCTCGTACACGCGCAACGGGGCGGACGGTGCGTTCGTGCGCGCCCTGATCCAGGCATCGTCGTTCCACTGGTGCGCAGCAGGTCCGGCCACCACGCTGGAGTTCTCGGGTGGGCACTCGGTCTGACGGGCCATCGGATCCGCCTTGAGGACGGTGCGACCGCCCTGGTCGACGACGGCGAACTTGTAGCGGTGACCGGCTCGCGCGTCGGGAACCACTGCGGTCCAGATCCCGCTGGACTCGACGGGGACCATCGCGGTGCCGGCGCCCCACTGGTTCCAGTCGCCGACGGCGTAGATCGCTCTCGCATTGGGGGCCCAGACGGTGAATCGGACACCAGGCGACGTATCGGACGCATCGGACGCATCGGACGCTTCGAGGACGTGCGACCCGAGCAGCTGCCACAGCCGACGATGGCGCCCCTCGTTGAACAGGTGGACGTCGAGTTGGCCGGGCCATGCGTTTTCGCCGGCGAGTTCGGTGCCCGTGGTCATTGGATTCCCAGCGTAGGCCACGAGCCGCTACGGTCGTCGTCCGTGCGCATTCTGATGCTGTCCTGGGAGTATCCACCGCTCGTGGTCGGGGGCATCGCCGCACACGTCGACGGTCTCGCTCGAGCCATGGTCCGCGACGGCCACGAGGTCGTCGTGCTCAGCCTGCACACCAATGACGCTGCCGACGACGTGGTCGTCGAGGGCGTCCGCATCCTGCGCGCCAACATCGACTTGCCATGGCTGCCCGATGACAATCTGGTTGGGCGGATGGCGTCGGCGAACCACCAGATCACCCAGCTCGCTGTGCACCTCGGCTCCTGGCGACCGGATGTCGTGCATGCGCACGACTGGCTGGTCTCTTGGGCTGGCGACACGATTTCCACACTGTGGTCAGTACCCCTCGTGGCCACGATTCATGCCACCGAGCGCGGGCGGCACGGCGGACACGTCCCTCCAGGCATGCCGGCGGCCATCAACGCAGTCGAGTGGTGGCTCACCTACCAAGCAGCACACGTCATCTGCTGCTCGCAGTTCATGGTGCGCGAAGTGATCAGCGGCTTCGAGTTGCCCCCGAGCAAGGTCCACATGGTGCCCAACGGTGTCGATCTCTCCGTCTGGGAACCGAACCCCGTCGAGGTCGACCTGCCGCGCGAGGCCCTGGTCGTGGCCTGGGGTCGGGTGCAGTACGAGAAGGGCTTCCAGGTCCTCGCCAGGGCCATCGGATCGCTTCGCCACCGCGTCCCGGGCATCCGTTGCGTCATCGCCGGCCGAGGCTCGTACCTCGCTGAGCTGCAGAGCCAGATCGACATCGAGGGCCTCTCCGACCTGGTCAACCTCGCCGGCTTCGTCAGCGACGAAGACCTCCGTGATCTGCTCCATCGCGCCGGTTGCGGCGTCATCCCCTCGCTGTACGAGCCATTCGGCATCGTCGCGCTCGAATCCATGGCCTCCGGCGCGCCGACGGTCGTGGCCCGCACCGGCGGTCTCGCCGAGATCATCGACGGCAGCGGCGCCGGGCTGCTCTTCGAACCCGGCAACCATCACGACCTGGCGGACCGCATCGAGGAAGTGCTCACCGATCGCGCCGTGTCGGTCGGGTTGCAGCAGACCGCCGCACGGGTCCTCGCCGCGCGCTACACCTGGGACGCCATCGCGCAGACGACACTGAGTGTTTACACAACCGCAGTTTCACCCGTCACCGAGGCACCATTACCCTCACGGGATGCAAAGCGTCCGACAGTTCAGCGTTGACCCTGCGGTTCCCGAAGCTCTCGCCGGACTGAACCAGCTCGCCAACAACCTGCACTGGTGCTGGGACCGCGAGCTGCAGCAGCTGTTTGCCGGCCTGCATCCGCAGGCGTGGGAGGACTCCGATCACCAGCCGCTGGTGATGCTCGGGCGGATCACGCCAACCGAGTGGTCGGCACTCGCCGAGGACCCGGGCGTGGTCTCGGCCGTCGCCGATGCAGTCGTTCGGCTCGACACCGCGGTCACCTCGCCACGCTGGTTCCAGACCAAAGGGCAGGGCGCTTCCTCGCCGCTCGAGTTGGTCGCGTACTTCTCCCCCGAGTTCGGCATCAGCGAGACCGTTCCCCAGTACAGCGGCGGTCTCGGCATCCTCGCCGGCGACCACCTCAAGGCGTCGTCCGATCTCGGCATCCCGCTCGTCGGGATCGGCCTGCTGTATGCCGAGGGCTACTTCCGCCAGAGCCTCGATGCCGACGGTTGGCAGCGGGAGCGGTTCCCCCGCCTGGAGCCGACCGCGATGGCGCTGACCAACACCGGGCTGCACGTCAGCCTCGACCTCGCCGACGAAACGGTCGACATCGCGATCTGGCGCGCCGACGTCGGGCGGATCCCGCTCTACCTCCTCGACGTCCCGGGCGTCACCGACCGGCTGTACGGCGGCGACGTCGAGCACCGCCTGCGCCAGGAGATGGTGCTCGGCATCGCCGGCGTCCGCGCCCTGCGCGCGCTCGGGCTGGCCCCCCAGGTGTTCCACACCAACGAAGGCCACGCCGGGTTCCTCGCCCTGGAGCGCATCCGCGAGTTCGTCACCGGCGGGATGACGTTCGACGAAGCCGTCGAGGCATCCCGCGCCGGCGGCGTGTTCACGACGCACACCCCCGTGCCGGCCGGCATCGACCGCTTCCCCCGCGAGCTGATCGAGAAGTACTTCAGCGCCTACTGCGGCCAGGTCGGCATCTCCTTCGACCGGCTGATGTCGATCGGCCACCGCGACGACGAGCCGGAGGAGACCAAGTTCAACATGGCCGTCATGGGCCTGCGCCTCGCCGCTCGGGCGAACGGTGTTGCCAAGCTGCACGGTGCGGTCAGCCGGGAGATGTTCGGCGGGATGTGGCCCGGCGTGCCGATCGATGAGGTGCCGATCACGTCGATCACCAATGGGGTGCACGCGCACAGCTGGATCTCCCCGGAAATGGACCAACTGCTGCGCGACGGCATCCACGGGGTCTGGGACGGTGCCGACGACAACGCCTGGGCTCGTGCCGCCCAGCTGCCGGCGCAGGCCGTGTGGGCGGCGCGCTCGGCCGGTCGCGCCCGCCTCGTCGAGTTCGTCCGTGACCACATGGGCGACGACATCCTCGACCCCGACATCTTGACCATCGGTTTCGCCCGCCGGTTCGCGACATACAAGCGGGCCACGCTCCTGCTCTCGCACCCCGATCGTCTCCGGCGGATGCTGCTCGACGCCGATCGGCCGCTGCAGTTCGTCTTCGCCGGCAAGGCCCACCCCGCCGACCAGCCCGGCAAGCAGATGATCCAGGGCATCGAGCGCTTCGCCCGCGAGCTGGATGTGCGCCACCGTTTCGTGTTCCTGCCCGACTACGACATTGCGGTCGCCCGAGCGATGTACCACGGCTGCGACGTCTGGCTGAACAACCCGCGCCGCCCGCTGGAGGCGTGCGGCACCAGCGGCATGAAGGCCGCGCTCAACGGCGCGCTCAACTGCAGCATCCGTGATGGTTGGTGGGACGAATGGAGCGACGGTGGCGGCAACGGTTGGGACATCGCGTCCGCCGATGACGATCCCGACAGCAACCGCCGGGACCAGCGCGAGGCCCTGAACCTCTTCGGCTTGCTCGAGCAGGAGATCGTGCCGCTGTTCTACCGCATGGGTGACGGTTCGTCCGGCGCCGACCACGTGCCCGAGGGCTGGGTCGACAAGATGCGCCACAACTGGATGACGCTCGGACCCAAGGTCACCGCCTCGCGCATGGTGCGCGACTACGTCACCGAGCTGTACGAGCCAGCCGCGACCGCGTCGAAGGCGATCAA
>JANXUX010000423.1 GCA_025351965.1 Actinomycetes bacterium
GGACGGCTGGTCGAGCAGGGCACCCACGACGAACTGATGGCGCTCGGCGGGCTGTACGCCCGCCAAGAACACGTCGCTCATACCCCCACCGCATAGGAGTTCGCGGGCACGGAGCCGCACGTCGTCGGGCATCGCGCTCGGCTGTCACACCCCTCCGCGATGATGGTCCACATGTCCCCCGTCGCCGTTCTCCTTGTCGCAATGTTGGCGCTGATCGCCGGCGCCGCGCTCGCCGTCGTCCTCGTCCGCCGTGCCACTACCCCCGTTGCCGACCCCACCGCCGAGCTCCTCGCTGCGCAAGCCATCGCCATCGCCGACGCCGAAGCGCGCGCTGCCGTCGCACTCGCCCAGGTCGATGCTCAGACGGCCGCCAGTGCCGCACAGTCGGCGGCCCAGGCCGAGGCCATCCAGCGTGCGCTGCAGACAGCGATGTCGTCGCTGCAGGTACAGGCCGCCAGCGAGCGCGATGTCGCCGTGCAGGCCGCACTCGCCCAGGTCGCGCTGATGGGGCGCGAACAGCTCGGCGCCGAGACTGCCGCGGCATCGGCCGACCTCGCCGCAAAGAAGGACGTGATCGAGAGCCGCCTCGGCCAGATCCAGCACGAGGTCCACCAGGACCTGAACCGGCTCAGCCAGCTCGTTGGTCAGCTCGGCGAGGCCACATCAGAGCGGTTCGGTCAGGTGGATTCCTCACTGCGCGCCCACGCCGAGATCACCCAGCATCTGACCAGCACGACGCAGAGCCTTCGCGAAGCGTTGGCCAGCCCCAACAACCGCGGTCAGTGGGGTGAGCGGATGGCCGAGGACATCATCCGCGCCGCCGGCTTCATCGAGCACAAGCAGTACCGCAAGCGCACCGCAGTGAGCGGCGCCGGCCAGGGCATCCCCGACTTCACGTTCATGATGCCCAAGGGGCAAGTCCTGTTCATGGACGTCAAATTTCCGATGGCCGCCTATCTCCGTTTCCTCGACGCCACCACCGAGGCCGAGAAGTCCACCCACCGGGCCACGTTCTTGCGTGACGTCCGGATGCGAGTGCGTGAGCTGGCCAAGCGCGAGTACGCGGCGGCCGATGATCGTCCGGCGGTCGACAACGTGCTGCTGTTCGTGCCGAACGAGACGTTGAGCGCCTTCATCCACGAGACTGACCCCAGCCTGATCGACGACGCGATGCGCCAGAACGTGGTCATCTGCTCGCCACTGACCCTGTTCGCCTTCCTCGGCATCATCCGTCAGGCGTTCGACAACTTCGTGATGGAGCAGACCAGCCAGGAGATGATGCAGCTGCTCGGCAAGTTCGCCCAGCAGTGGGGCAAGTACACCGAGTCGATCGACAAGGTGAAGCGTCAGTTCGACACCGTCAGCAAGTCCTTCGACGAGTTGGCGACCACCCGCCGCCGGGCACTTGAGCGCCCGCTCAAGGATCTCGAGTCGTTGCGCCTGGACCGTGGTGTGCCCGTGGACGGTGAGCTGTTCGCTGCCGATGTGCTCGAGATGGAGGGCTATCGCGAGCTCGGGGCGTGATCCTCCGGACCTTTCTCCCGGATCGGTGTAACGGATCGGCAGCGTGCTGTGACTGTGCGCCATGATTCGATCCGGCGGCCTGTCGCGACACACATCCGTCGGCGCGGTTGATTCCGTAACAGTGTCTGATTGGATCTGCGGTGACGACCTGATCACGACCGCTTCCGAATCGGCGGCCCGCTTCGCGAAAGGAGCCGGACATGTCCACGACCGACATCGGTGAACGACCGGCCAGCGATCCGCCGGACCCGGACCACGGCGACCGGACGGCCCCCAGGGCCGATGCCCGCCAGGTCATGGCCGGTACCGAGGCCGGTATCAAGGCCACCGAAGCGGCGCAGCAACATCGGCCCCCACGGTGGTGGGGTGTCGTCGTCGGTCTGGTTGCAGCGGGTGCCGGCCTCGCCGTCGGTGAGGTCGTTGCCGGCTTCTCCAGCGCCCTGAAGTCGCCCATCGTGAGCGTCGGCGACCGCGTGATCGATCACGTCCCGACGTGGATGAAGAACTTCGCGATCGAGAACTTCGGCACGAGCGACAAGATCGTGCTCGTCTGGACGATCGTCGTCGTCATCACGCTCGCAGCGATGCTCGTCGGGATCGCGACGGTGCGCGGGCGCACCTGGGTCGGCATCGCCTTCGCCGCCGCGTTCGGTGCGTTCGGCGCGCTGTGCTCCGGCTTCGGCCGCAACACCGAGTTGTCAGGCGTCTTCCCGTCGCTGATCGCCGCCACCGTGGCGGGCGGCGTCCTGCTCTGGGGCCACCAGCTCGCCCAGCCACGCCGGCCCGTCGTGCTGTCCAGCGCCCGTCGGCCCGTTGCTGCGCCGCCTGCTCGGCTCGACCGCCGCCACTTCCTGATGACCACCGGCGCCCTTGCCGTCGGTGCGGCATGTGTCGCCGTCATCGGACGCAACATGCAGCACCGCTTCAACTCCTCTCTGGAGCGCGCCGGCGTCAAGCCACCCGTGGCCAAGGAGCCGCTCCCGGCGCTGCCCGCCGACCCGGCTGCGGTGGCGGGGAACGAGGGCCTTTCCACCTTGATCACCCCGGTCAAGAACTTCTACCGCATCGATACGGCCCTCTCGTTCCCGTCGATCTCGCTCGCCTCGTGGGAGCTCAACATCACAGGTATGGTCGACAAGCCTCTCCGCTTGAGCTACGACGACATCGCCGGTCGGGATCTGATCGAGCGCGACATCACGATCTCCTGCGTGTCGAACGAAGTGGGCGCCGACCTCGTCGGCAATGCGCGCTGGATCGGCTGCCGCCTCGACACCCTGCTTGCCGAAGCCGGCATCCAGACCGGCGCCGACCAGGTGATGGGCGTCTCCACGGACGAGTTCACGGCCGGGTTCCCCGTCTCGCTGCTCGACGGCCGAGACGCGATGATCGCGATCGGCATGAACGGCGAACCGCTGCCCGTCAAGAACGGCTTCCCGGCGCGCATCATCGTTCCGGGCATCTACGGCTACGTCTCGGCCGTGAAGTGGCTGAAGGAGATCCGCCTGACCACCTTTCAGGCCGAGCAGGGCTACTGGATCCCTCGTGGCTGGTCGGCGCTCGGGCCGATCAAGACCCAGTCACGCATCGACCGACCGGGCCGCAACGTCAGCGCCGGCGCCAATCACATCGCCGGCATCGCCTGGGCGCCGACCCGAGGGATCTCCACGGTCGAGGTCCAGGTCGACGACGGCGAATGGCAGGCCACCACGCTCGGCCCGGTGCTGAGCAAGGATACCTGGGTCCAGTGGTGGCTGCCGTGGGACGCCACACCCGGCAAGCACCAGATCCGGGTGCGCGCCACCGACGGCGACGGGGACACCCAGACCGAAGAACGCACCGACGTGGCCCCCAACGGTGCCACCGGCTGGCACACCATCCGGGTGACCGTCTCCGGCTGACCCATGCGAGGAGAGTGGCCGGCCTCGGCGCTCGGAGCCCCCGGAGCCGGTGTGATCGTCAGCCGCCTCGGTGGGCCGCAGCGATCGCCGCGATGTGGCGGACATCGGTACCGCAGCACCCACCGAGCACACTGAGCTGCCCACGTGCCGCGTGTAGCGCAGCGAGCTGGCCGCCGAACTCCGTCGGATCGCCGTCGTCCAACTCGGTGCTGTTGTCCAGCTCTACGTGGCTCTGCCGTGACGCGTTCGCCCGAATTCCACGGACTCGTCCGAGGGCTGGATCAGAGCCGGTGAGCACGTGGGTGAAGTGATCGGGATGCGCGCAATTGATCATGAAGTACGCGGCAGCAGCGTCGGTCTCGGCGTCCACGGTCTCGATTGCCTCGGCCAAGCCCATACCGGAGGGCAGCCGTCCATCGGTCTCCACCGTGAACGACACCACCGCCGGCACGGAGCGTTCGCTGGCAGCCCGGACGAAGCCGATCGCTTCGTTGACGTTCGTCAACGTGAGCGCGGTCAGGAGCGCGACACCGCTGTCCGCCAAGACCTCGACCTGCGGACGGTGGTAGGTCAGTGCCTCATCTGCACTCGCCGGTCCGACATCGGAGTACGCGTCGCCTCGTGGTCCGACACACCCGCTCACGACCACGATGCCCGCTGACTCCGCAGCGCAGAGCGCCAGCATGAACTCAGCTGCACGCTGGTTGACCGATCGGAGCCGACCTGCGTCGTACCCGAGCTTCACTCCCCAGTCTCGGCTTGCGCGCCAGGTCGCCGTTTCCAGAACGAGGCCGAGTCCAGCATCCGCACCGACCCGGAAGTAGTCCACGAAGTAGTCGCGCAGCATTGCCTCACCGGCGGCGTTCTCATGCAAGACGAACGACGCGAACTCAGGGATATCAGCTCCTCTGTGGAAGATGAGGTCCGTCTCGATCCCACCATCGGTCACGAACACGGACCCATCCAACTGCGCCAACTCGGACACACGTACCACCCCCTCAAACGAGAGTGTCGACACCTCCCGTGTACACCCATCGTGTCCCGACACGGGTCGGCCTGTCCAGAGCAAAGCCGTTCGCGCTCGGTCCGGCCATGGGCGAGGCCTCGAACGTCACACCGTTCGGGCAGACTCTGAGGCGTGAGTCAGCCGTCCTTCGACTTCGATCTCGACGACGGCGGCGAACCGACGTACTCGGTCGGTGAGCTGGCCGATGCGGTGAACGGTGCGCTGCGCCGTCAGTTCGGTGATGGGGTGTGGGTACGCGGCGAGATCCAGGGCTACAGCGAGAAGAACGGCCACGCCTACTTCAAGCTCGTCGAGTCCGGCGGTGACCGACGGGCCGTGCTGGACGTCTCGTTCTTCGCCAACGTGCGGATGCGGTTGCGGCCGCTCCTGCAACGTCACCGGCTGAACCTCGCCGAGGGGATGAAGGTGCGCGTGTTCGGCGTGCTCGACTACTACGCCGCCAACGGCCGGCTGAGCCTGAAGATGGGCGGCATCGATCCCCGCTACACGCTGGGCGAGATGGCGATGGAACGCGACGAGGTGATCCGCCGCCTCGTCGCCAGCGGGCTGTACGACGCCAATCGCCGCCACACGGTCGCCGTGATGCCGCTGCGCATCGGCCTGGTCACCAGCGTCAACAGCGCAGCGTGGCACGACTTCATGAAGCAGCTCCAGGACAGCGGCCACGGCTTCGGTGTGCGGGTGATCGACGTGCGCGTGCAGGGTGACCACGCCGAGGACATGGTGACTGCGGCCATTCGCACCCTCGGTCGGCGCACCGACGTGGACGTCGTCGTCGTCATCCGCGGCGGTGGTTCCCGGACCGATTTGGCGATGTTCGATTCGGAGTCCATCGCGACCGCGATCGCGACGGCCGGTGTTCCGGTGTTCACCGGCCTCGGCCACGAGATCGACCGCAGCATCGCCGACGAGGTCGCGCACACCGCGTTCAAGACCCCCACGGCCTGTGCGGTGGCGCTGATCGGCTCGGTGCAGTCGTTCTCCAACCGCGCCGAAACTGCGTGGCAGATGATCGCCGGCGACGCAATCCGCCAGGTCGATGCGTCCGACGCCGGCCTGCTGCAGACGGCTCGGCGCATCGAGCAGCGCACCATCGGTGCGGTCGAGCGGGCCGGCCAACGCCTCGCCGATCGCGCCCACCGGATCTCGCTGTCGTCGGTGCGTGTCCTGCACCACGGCGAGTCCGGACTTGCGCGCTCAGCCGAACGCCTCGGCCGCCGGCCAGGACAGAACCTCGACCAGCAGCAGCGGATCATCGATCAGCTGGAGGCGCGGGTGCGGCTGCTCGACCCCGTGCACACGCTCGCCCGCGGCTGGAGCCTCAGCCGCACCGCAGACGGCCGGATCGTGCGCTGTGTCGCCGACCTCGCACCCGGCGACACCGTGGTGACAACCGTCGCCGACGGTCGGGTCACCAGCGTCGTCTCGGCCACCGACCCCAACCACCCCAGCACCGGCACCGACGCCGATCCCGAAGGGACCTCCTGATGAGCACGACCGACACCGCAGACGCCCGGCCCGGCTACGCCGAGGCACTCGCCGAGCTCGAGCGGATCCTGTCCGAGCTCGAGCGGGACAACGTGGACGTCGACCGCCTCGCGACACAGGTCCAGCGCGCCGCAGAGCTGATCGGGTTGTGCCGCGAACGCATCGGCAATGCCCGGCTGCAGATCGAGCACGTCGTGGCCGAGCTCGGCGCCGCAGAACCGGGCAACGGCTCGGCGCGGGCCTAGTCTCGGCTCGTGATTCCCGAGGCACCACCGTCGCTCGCACTGATCGCCACCCGCGTCGATCGTCGGCTGCGCCAGCTGATCGACGCCGAAGATGCGCGGTGGAGTGATCTCGATCCCGTCCTCGCCGATCCGTTCACGGCGATCCGCAATCTGGTCCTGCTCGGCGGCAAGCGGCTCCGGCCGGCCTTTTGTCACTGGGGATTCGTCGGTGCCGGTGGTGATCCGGACGACCAACTGTTGATCGACGCCGGCGCTGCCCTCGAGCTGCTCCATGCGTTCGCGTTGTTCCACGATGACGTGATGGATGGTTCGGCGACCCGCCGTGGTCAGCCGACGGTGCACACCGTGCACACCGAACGTCACGGCGGCCAGTGGGCCGGCGAAGCGCGGCGCTACGGCGAGGGGGTCGCGATCCTCGTCGGTGACCTCACGTTCGTGTACGCCGACCAGCTGATGCGCGAGGCCTCGGCGGCGGCCTGGGTGATCTGGAACGAGTTGCGCGTCGAGCTGAACATCGGCCAGTACCTCGACATCGTCGGATCGGCTCACCGCGAGCGCCGCTGGGCCAAAGCCGAGCAGATCAGCCGCTACAAGAGTGGCAAGTACACGATCGAACGTCCGCTGCACCTCGGGGCGATGATGGCCGCGCCAGAGCGAGCCGAGCTGATCGGGCAGCTGTCGGCATTCGGACTGCCGCTCGGCGATGCATTCCAGATGCGCGACGACGTGCTCGGCGTCTACGGCGACACGACGGTGACCGGCAAGCCCGTGGCCGACGACCTGCGTGAGGGCAAGCCGACTCCGCTGATGGCGCTCGCGTGCGCGGCGGCGACGCCCGCCCAGGCGGCGCTGCTCGACCGGGTCGGCGCACCGGATCTGGGCGACGCCGAGATCGCCGACATCCAGCAGGTCATCATCGACACGGGTGCCCTGCGGGGTCTCGAGGACCACATCACCGCCCTCACCGATGAGGCGCTTGCCTCGCTGTCGGCGATGTCGCTGGGCGACGTGGCGAAATCCGAGCTCACGCTCTTGGCCGGCTATGTCAGCTGGCGCGACGTCTGAGACCGGCGCAACGCCGCGTCAGGCGGTGTCAGCGAGGCCGGCAGCCGCGACGACCTGACGGGCGGCGTCGACATCGGTGCCGAAGGTGTTCGACATCCCCTTGTATCCGCCCCAGGGTTGGAGTGAGTTACCGGACCGTTGGTAGAGCACGAACGCAGCATTCAGATTGGTCTGTGGATCGAGCAGCTGGTCGTTGCTGGTCAGCCCGAACTGTTGCAGCCGGGCCGGACCGAGGCTGCCGATCATGTTGATCTGCATCAGTCCGTAGGAACGGTCGCCCGTCGCCCCGTTGCCGTTGAAGGCGGTCGGCTTCCAGCTCGATTCACGCTTGGAGATGGCCACCACGTCGACGAGATCGTCACCGCGGAAGCCGGCGTCGTAGGCCATCCGGGCCACGTCGGTCCCCGACAGGGACTGGCCCGACCCAGCTGCTGACGGGGTGCCCGTCGCCGTCGCCGCTCCGGCGCTGGACGTGGTGTCACCGGCCGTCGCGACCCCGGCTGTCGCCACGCCGGGTGCTCGGGGCGCCCTGCCGGGGACTCGGACCGCGACGCCACCCTCGACACGGGACGAGTTGTCGCCGGTCGAGAACCCGGCCGAGGACCCACCCGACTCGTCCGAACTGGTGCGCGACGAACGGTCGGCCTGCAGCAGAGCCTGCTGGTACGCCGCGCCGAACGGGTCGAAGGTTGCGGCGGATCCGGTGACCGCGCCCGTGGCGACAGCACCGTTGGTGTTCGCGCCCGACGACGAGCGAGTCAGAGTGGCGATCCGACCGCGGATCTGGGTGATGCGCGAATCGACGCCGGCGATGGCGACGCTCGCGGACACATCGATCGACCGTGCCGGAACAGGCCGCGACGTCAAGCAGCCGACCAGCGCCCGATCCAGGTTGGATTGGCCGGCCCTGGGCCGGTGAATCCATCAGCGCCGGCGCGAACGGTGCTGCATTCGCAGGTGACCTGCGCCCGATCCGCGTTGGATCCGCGTCGGATTGGCCGGCCCTGGGCCGGTGAATCCATCAGCGTCGGCGCGAACGGTGCTGTATTGGCCGCCGAGTCGTCCGGTGAATCCATCAGCGCGGCGGCCGACCGCCGGACCGCAGCCCGGCGTCAGTCGAGGGTAGCGTAGTGGGCGAGCGCGTCGCGTACCGGGGTGCTGGTCACGCCCGGTTCTGCGGCGACGGCAGCGAGCCACGGTGGCCGCACGACGGCTGCGACGGTGAGCGGTTCGTCGAGCCCGGAATGCTCCATCGCCATCCGCACGAACACGGTCGCGTAGTCCGGCGGGCGGAGGTCGCGGGACATCTCGAACAGCGCGTACGGGTCCGGTGCGCTCGATCGAGGTACCAGGGCAACGAAGCTCGTCGAGGTCGGCTGCGACGCGCCGCCGGCGAGTCCCGGGCCGTCGGCGAGTACCGCTCCGCGGACATCGGCGGCGCGGGCGCCGGCGAGCTGCAGCGCAATGTATGCGCCGAGTCCGCGACCGACCACGGTGACCGGTCCCAGTGCGGCGAGCGCAGCGTCGGCGTCGGCCAGCAGCATCTCGGCGGTGTAGCCGCCACCGCGGGGCACCGTGGACTGCCCGTGACCGGTGAAGTCCAGCGCCACGACGGGACCTGGCCAGTGCTCGGCCCACGGCGGCAGCACAGAGGGGGCGTGATCGCCGAGCCCGTGGAGCAGCAGCAGCGGCCGGCCGTCGCCGTCGCGCAGGCGGTGCAGCGCAAGCGTCACCTTGCCGTGGACGAGTCGGGTGATGTCACTCACGGGTTCGCTCGGAGGAAGTCGACGATCATCGCAGCCACCAGATCGGGCTGCTCGATGTGGATGAAGTGGCCGACACCCTTCAGCATCTCGCAGCGACCACCGTCGGGAAGGAACGGGGCGACGTCGGCCGGCGATGTGCCCCAGCCCATCTCCTCCAGCTCGCTGGCGAGGATGCCGAAGAACGGCATCGGCAGGCCGGGTAGGCGGGAGATGGTCCACTCCGGCCGCCACGGTCCGAACCCGCCGAACCGCATTGCTGGGTCGATCTTCCAGCGCCAGCCGTCGGCGTCGAGTCGGGCCCCGACGGTGACGAGATGTCGCAGCCAGTCCATCGACAGGCGGGGGTTCATCCGCCCTCGGCGCGCAGCGAGCTCGTCGATGGTGCCCGGCTTGCGCGATGCCAGCGACACGGCGCGACGCAGATCCAGCCAGCTGCCGACCTCGCTCGTCATCATCCTGGTGCGTTCGTGGTCGGACATGTCCGGGATCGGCCGCTTGTAAGGGATGCCGTCCATGTTGATCAGGTGGCTGAACCGGAACGGCTGGGCGTCGGCGAGCTGGATCATCATCGCCCCGCCCTTGGAGTGGCCGAT
>JANXUX010000036.1 GCA_025351965.1 Actinomycetes bacterium
GCCGCTGATCTTGGCCCAGTCGTCGGGGTTGGTGGTGTTCGGCAGGTCCTCGTGCTCTTTGTACTCCTGGCGGATGGAGTCGAGCATGTCCTGGGTGCTCACACCCTTCAGACCGCCGGCGATGAGACGCTTGATCGCCAGCTTCTTGGCTCGGCGGACGATGTTCTCGATCATCGCGCCGGACGAGAAGTCCTTGAAGTAGAGGATCTCCTTGTCGCCGTTGTGATAGGTCACCTCGAGGAAGCGGTTGGCGTCGTCGTCCTTGTACATCTCGGCGACGGTGCGCTCGATCATCTCGGGCACGACCTCGCCCGGCGCGATCGGGATCTCGTTGGTGAGGTACTGGGCGAAGATCTGCGCCGCAGCCTTCGCGTTGGGGCGCTCGATCTTGATCTTCACATCGAGGCGGCCCGGACGCAGGATGGCCGGGTCGATCAGGTCCTCACGGTTGGTCGCGCCGATCACGATCACGTTCTTGAGACCCTCGACACCGTCGATCTCGGCGAGCAGCTGGGGCACGATCGTGCTCTCCATGTCCGAGCTGATGCCGGACCCACGGGTGCGGAACATGCTGTCCATCTCGTCGAAGAAGACGATCACCGGCCAGCCTTCCTCGCTCTTCTCACGGGCCCGCTGGAACACGAGTCGAATCTGTCGCTCGGTCTCGCCCACGTACTTGTTGAGCAGTTCCGGGCCCTTGATGTTGATGAAGTAGCTGCGGCCCTTCTCCCCGCCGGTCGAGGCGGCCACCTTCTGGGCCAGGCTGTTCGCAACCGCCTTGGCGATGAGGGTCTTGCCGCATCCGGGCGGGCCGTAGAGCAGGATCCCCTTCGGAGCCGGGAGCCGGTGCTCGGCGAAAAGCTCCTGATGGAGGAACGGCAACTCGACTGCGTCGGCGATCTGCTCGATCTGGTCGTCGAGGCCACCGATGTCGGCATAGGAGATGTCGGGCACTTCCTCGAGCAGCAGGTCCTCGACCTCGGGCCGGGCCAGCTTCTCGAGCAACATCCCGGTGCGCGAGTCCATCCGGATCGAGTCCCCAGGACGCAGGTGCATACCGCGCATGGCATCGGCGAGCTCGCAGATCCGCTCCTCGTCGGCGCGGCCGACGACGAGCGCGCGCACACCATCGTCCATGATGTCCTTGATCGTCACGACTTCACCCGTGATATCGGGTTGGCGGGCGAGGATGACGTTGAAGCTCTCGTTGAGCACGACCTCGGACCCACGCTCGAGCGTGTCGTGGTCGATGTCGGGGTGCAGCGTGACGCGCATCTTGCGGCCGCTCGACAGCACGTCGACGGTACCGTCATCGTTCTTGCCGACGACCACTCCGTACGCGGACGGCGGCTGGGTCAGTTTCTCGACCTCGTCGCGCAACGATGCAATGTGCTCGCGGGCCTCACGCAAGGTATAGCTGAGCCGCTCGTTCTGCGAGGTCAGGTGGGCCAACTGGCCCTTCGTCTCGAGCAGGCGCTCTTCGAGCGCACGCACCCGCTTGGGCGCGTCGACGAGCTTGTGGCGGAGGTGGGAGATCTCCTCTTCGAGCACGTTCAGCTGGGCTCGGAGCATGCCGACATCGTCAACGGAATTCTCATCGGGGCCTGTCATCGCTGCACCTCCTGGTTCGGGTGCCGACCACGAGCGCTCTTCGCGGCACCGCCAACGAGGACGAACCTACACCGGATGTGCGCCATCAGGCACGGTTGTCCAAAGACCACTTTCGAGGACTCCTGCGTGTACAGTGAGCAGCGCTTCGTCAGCCTCCCAAGGAGACAAAAACATCATGAAGGTCTGGATCGATCAGGATCTGTGCACCGGCGACGGCCTCTGCGAGGAGATCGCCCCGGACGTCTTTACACTCCTCGACGACGGGTTGGCGTACGTGCGTGAAGGCGCCACCATCTACGCCACCGCCAAGGGCAACGCCCAGGGTGCCGAGGGCATGGCGAACATTCCCGACGGCCAGCTTGACGGAGTCATCGAGAGCGCCGAGGAGTGCCCCGGCGAGTGCATCTTCATCGAGCCGTAATCTGCGTCGAGCGAGCCGGCTCGATCTACAGTTCTGTCCAGGAGGGGCGCCGCAAGGTGCCCCTCCTGTCGTTTACCGGTCGAGCGCCGTGACACAGAGCGTCTCTGTCACAGACAAGGCCGAAGTCTGGCGGCTGACTCAGAGGCTCTGCGCGGGGTCGACGTCGGCGGCGGGGTCGACGTCGTCGTCTGGGTCGAGGGCGGCATCAGGGTCGGCGTCGACATCGATCACCGGGGAGCCGGCATGGTCGTGGACACCGAGGAAGCGGGCCGTGGTCAAGAATGCGGTGTGCGCGACCATGCGATGATCGGGGCGCACTGCCTGGCCCTCGATGTGCCAGCCGCGGTGCAGGACCTCGAGCGTGCGCGCCCCGTTCCAGGCCCGGCTCTCGGCAAGCGCCTCGCGCACCTTGACGGCCTGGGTGATCGACGGAGTGTAGGCGACGAGGATTCCACCGAGACGCAGTGCCTTCTCGGCGTGCGGGACCACATTCCACGGCTCGGGCAGGTCGAGTACGACACGATCGAAGTCGGTCTCGTCGATGCCCTCGTAGGCGTCACGCAGCTGCACCCTGTAGCGATCGAGCACCGGCTCGCCGAGGAACGAGCGGACGTTGGAGATCGCCCGATTCATGAAGTCCTCGCGCAGCTCGTAGCCGGTGATGTCGGCGCCGTAGCGCAGCATCGTCATCGAGAGCGCACCGCTGCCGACACCCGTCTCGAACACCTTCACACCGGGTCCGATGTCGGCGAGCATGCAGATCGGAGCGAGGTCTTTCGGGTAGATGACCTGTGCGCCGCGCGGCATCTGGACGACGAAGTCCTCCAGGGTCGGACGCAGCACTATGTACGAGCTGCCACGCGTCGAACGAGCGATCAGCCCCTCGTGGTTGCCGACGATGGCCGCGTGGGCGACGAAGCCGTTGTGGCTGTGGAACTCGCCGTCCTCTTTGAGGATCATCATGTAGCGACGGGCTTTGGAGTCGAGCAGTAGCACCCGATCTCCGTAGACGAATGGGGCGTTCATCGGCGGCGGGCTCCTCGGCCTGTGATCAGCTCCACCGGCACGGGTTCGTGGGCGCGGGCCTTGGTGGCCAGGTTGCAAAACGCACAGACCTGGCCCGTTGTCGGCGACCCGCACTCGGTGCATGGTCGGAGTTCGACGTCATCGGGCAGGGCGTACGCAGCGAACAACGGTGCGACCTTCTCGACGAAGTTCAGATAAAAGGCTGTCTTCGTGCCGGGCGACGCCGTCTCGATCGTGTTCAAGGCGTCCTTGAAGCCGAGGTGACGGTTGCCAGCCGCGATCGGGCATTCCTCGACGAGGTAGTCGATGCCGCGGATCACGCACCATGCCGCAGTCTCGCGTTCGGACAGGCGCACGAGCGGCTTGACCTTCTTGGGGAATCCGTTGCGGGCCGGCAGCGTCGGCAGCTGCCGGGCGAGGTACTCCAGCTCCCAGCGCAAGGTGTTCCCGTAGAGCACGGCGGCTTCGTCGTCGAGGTTGTGGCCGGTGACGAGCACCGAATAGCCGCCGTCGATGGCCGCCTTGTCGAACAGGTGGCGCTTGCTCATCCCGCACGCCGAGCACGGCACCCGGCGAGTGGCCACGGTCGCCGTCGGCACGTCGTAGCCGTACTCCTCACGCAGCGACACCGTGATGAGCGTCAGCCCGCGCTCGTCGGCGAAGCGCTGCGCATACTCCCCCGAGACGTCGCTGTACTCGCCGATGCCCAGGCCGATGTAGAGCCCGTCGGCCTGGTAGCCGAGGTCACCCAGCATGTCCCAGACCGCGAGGCTGTCCTTGCCACCGGAGACGGCGATGAGAATCTTGTCGTCCTTGGACAGCATGTCGAAGTCGTCGATGGCCTTCATCACCTGGCGCCGACACATGTCGAGGAAGTGCTGACCGCAGAAGTTCGCGTTGTGACGCGGCACGTCGATCACTGCCGGCTCGCGGCAGACGCGACACTTCACGATGCGACCCTGATCTGGTCGCGGGTCACAGGGCACCGCCGCTGATGACCGGTCTGATCTCGACCGTGTCGGCGTCGGCGAGCAGCTCGTCACTCGGCACGAGGGTGCCGTTGCGGATCACGAGATGGGACTCACGATTGAGCTCGAGATCGGCGAGCAGTGCGTGCACTCGACGTGGGCCAGGGATGTCGAGCTCGCGCCGCGGGTTGCGGAGCAGCACCTTCACGAGCTGCTGACCGTGCGCTTCTTGCGGGGTCGTTTGCGGGCCAGCTCGGCCGACTTCTGGGCCTGCTTGGCCGAGACCCGCTCGGCTTTCTGCTCGGCCGGCGAGATGGTGCGCAGGCTCATCCACTGCCCTGGCTGCATCTTCTCGACCGCGACGATCTCTTCGCTCTTGCCGAGCGCCTTGCGCAACGCGCGCAGGCCCCACAGGGTGCCGCCGACGACGAGCCAGCGGCGGTCACCACCGATGAGGCCTTTGTAGAGGCCGTTGCGGCGCATCAGCGCGAACGGCGAGAGGTACGACGGACGGCGCCGCGCGGCGGCCATCGTCAGACCCTGCGGATTTCGACCAGGGTGGTCTTCTTCTTGCCGCTCCGCTTGCCGATCAGGAACATCAGCAGCAACAACAGGAAGCCGCCTGCCGCCGCCGCCGCGAGGAGGGTCTGCTTGCTGCCGTCGACGGTGCTCTGGACACCGCCTTGGAACGAACGGAATTTTGCTTCGAGGTCGTCGCGCGACACACGCTTCGGCGATTCAGCCATCAGTTCAGTTCCTTTTCGATCTTCTTGATGCGCGACAGCGCGAACACGGTGACGATCGCACAGAACACGACGACGACGAGATAGGACAGCCACGACAGTGAGCCACTGGCGAGGCGCGGAATCTTGTCCTGGACGAGCCGCAACAGCCCGAGCGCAAGGAAGAACAGCCCGAGTCCGATCAACAACGCGCCGGCGAGACCGACACCCACCTTGCGACCGAGACCCTTGAGCGGTCCGATCGTCTCCTGCCGAACGTAGGTCTTGACGAGGTCGATCACTTCACCGATCTCGCCCTGGTCCTTGGCGTTGTCGGCTTTGGAGCCCGGCCTCTGGGCGGCAGCGTCTGCCGTGCGATTCGGATCTGCCACGCATCTATTTGTAGCAGGTCGGACGTGGGAGTTCCTACGAGTCTCCGAAATCGTGGTCCAGGTCCGAGCCGTTGGACGGGTGTTGCAGGCGGAACTGTTGGAGGGCGTCGGCGTCATCCAGGGCGGCGTCCAAGAGGTCGAACCGTTCGAGCGGCCCGCGCGCTGCGAGCAGTCGCTGCTGATCTGCTGGGCCGAGCGGAGCGAGCGCACTGAGATGGTACGACGCGACCAACGGGTCCGACGAGATCTCGAGGGTCGCGTCGGCGTGAGCATCGCCGAGTTCCGCCGCCATTGCATTCATCCGCCGAACCCGGGCCCAGGCCGACGAGACCCGGTCGTCGAGTGTCGGGTCATCGGCGTCCTCGTCGGGCCAGTCCTCGACGTCGGCCCGCGGGTACGGATCGTCGGGCAGCCACTCACGTACCCTCAGCCGCCTCGTGCCGACCGTCACCAGGGCGTAGCGACCGTCCTCGAGTTCGGCCACCTGGATCAGGCGGGCCACCGTGCCGATCATGCAGCGGAAGTCTCCCCCGCCGACCTCCAACCCGCGCTCGATCAGGACCACACCGAACTCGTGGTCCGTCGTCGCCAGACAGTCCTGCACGAGCTCGCGGTAACGCGGCTCGAAGACGTGTAGCGGCAACACTGCTCCGGGAAGCAGTACGGATCCCAGTGGGAACATCGGCATCGTCGCCATGCCTGCGACACTAAGACCTTCGGGCCCCACGATGCCTGCCGAAGTCGAGGTTTGTGGATCAGCGCGGTTGCAGCGCCTCGACGGATGGGCCACTCGGGTAGGAGCCGAGCGCCGTGCCCAGTTGATCCCAGTAGGGAAGGAACGCAGGCGGCGAGCCCGGCTGCTCGGTGCTGATGTTCGGTGCGCCGATGATCATCGAGAAGTCGATCGTTGCGCCGCCCGTGGTGACGAAGCCCGTGAGGGCCTTGGTGTTGGTCAGCGTGCCGGTCTTGGCATGCAGCCGCCCGGCGACGGGCGACGTCGTGAAGTAGCTCGCCAGTGTCCCGCTCTGTCCGGCGATGGGCAGCCCGGCACCGAGCGGACCGTCCAGCGGCTGGTGCAGCAGCACCTGGAGCAAGATGTTGCAGGTGACGATGTTGTTCGAGTCGAGGCCCGAGCCATCGGTGACCTCGATCTTCGTCGTGTCGATGTTCCACGTCGTCAGCGCGCTCTTGACCACGTCGATCCCGTCGACACGGGTGCCGACGATGTTGTCAGCCTTCACGCTGAGCTCCTTGAGCAGCAGTTCGGCGGTGTTGTCGTCACTCGTCGTCAGCATCTCGCCGACGATCGCGGACATCGGGGCCGAGCTGATCGCAGTGATCTCCGGGGCGTCGGGAGGGGTCGGGCCGGACTTGGCGGAACCACCGACGGAGATGCCGTTGGCCTTGAGCAGCCGGATCAGGTCGGTGGCGGCACCGCTGGCCGGGTCGGCGTAGCGCCTCGGGGCCTGACCGTTGGCGGCGAACCGTTGGGTGGCGTCGTTGACCATCAACGCACTGAGCGGACCGGCCTCGACATTTGGGATGTCCGCCGCCCAGGTCGGCACGAACCGCTCGGTGTCGTAGCGGGACTCGTCGCCGACCACGTTGCCCTGAATGCGAGTGATGCCTGCCGCGACGAGCTGCGTCACCAGGTCCTCCAGGCGAGTCACGTTGATCGGCGGATCGGACAAGACGGTCGGTGGATAGTCGGCGGTCGACAGCAATGGATCACCACCACCGAGCAGGTACAGGTCACCGGTGACGACGCCATCGGCGACGGCGCCCAACAGTTTCGTCGTGAACGTGTAGTCGGCGCCCAGCACCTCGAGTGCAACCGCAGCCGTGATCAGCTTCTCATTGCTGGCCGGTGTCACCGGGAGGTCACCGTTGTGGGCGAAGACGGGACGGCCGTCGACCTGGACGACGAGGCAGGACGTGTCGTTGATGAACGCGCCGAGGTTCGTCAAGCCGGCGGCAAGTGACGAATCGCTGGCAAGCGTTGCGAGGGTCTGAGGCGCGCGACGCACGGAAAGCATCGGCGTCGACAGTGCCGCCGGCAGCGACGGCTCGACGACAGCGGCCTCTTCGGCGGCGGGATCGGGCACCCGTGCCTCGGCCCAACGCCAGAGGTATCCGAAGCCGAACGCAGGGATCGCGGCCAGGACGGAGAGGACGATGATCGGCGCGATGGCGACACGGGCAGGACTGCGCACGATCAGTCCAACCCTCGGCTGCGCCGGAACTCGGCATAGCGATACAGGTGTCCGAGCGCGGTCACGGCCCGGTTGCCCGAGGCGTAGCAGAGCCGCCCGCTGGCCCGCACGGCCACCGGACCCGGGTTGTCCGGATCGGCCACGGCGAGCTCGGTCGCAGTCAGGATCGGCTTGTCGTACCGGCGGGACAGTTCGTCGGCTGCCTCGGCGAAGCGCTCGTCCTGGCGACGGTGGTAGGCAACGATGCGCTCCAGCCCGAAGTCGGGGTAGAACGGGCCCTCGGCCATCAGGCGCGCCTGATTGCTCTGGATGCCCAGGCCGATGTACACGACTGCGTGCACCTCCGGATGCGAAGCAATCATCTCCATCACGTCGGGAATCGTGTCACGCGTTTCACCGCCGGCGCAGTCAACCGGGTTGTTTCGGCTCCACCGAGGTGGAAGTTTCGAGTCGATCGACGCCTCGAGGTCGGTCGGGAGGTGCATCAACTGCAGCGCTCCGTCACGAAAGATCGCGTCGCTGGTGACCACGCCCCAGCCGCCGGCCGTCGTCAGCACGACCACATTCGGTCCCTTCGGCAACGGTTGCGTGGCGAACGTGGCCGCCGCCTCGAACGCTTCCTCGACCGTGGCGGCGCGGGTGACGCCAGCTGCGCGGCAGGCACCGTCGAACACCTTGTCGTCCGCAGCGAGCGCTCCGGTGTGACTGGCGGCTGCGGCTGCGCCACCCGCCGTCGAGCCACCTTTGACGATGACGAGCGGCTTGCGCGCCGCCACGGCGCCGAAACGCTGGAGCAGACTGCGGCCGTCGGTGATCCCCTCGACGTACGCCAGGCCAACCGTGGTCGCGTCGTCGTCGGCGTAGAAGCCCAGGTAGTCGGCGACGTCCACGGCGGCGGCGTTACCTGCCGAGACGGCGCGGCTGATCCCGACGCCGGTCTGGCGGGCATAGTTGAG
>JANXUX010000044.1 GCA_025351965.1 Actinomycetes bacterium
CCGACGACGCACGCGGCGTGCTGTACATCGGCAGCATGATCAGCGCCGCCATGTCGCGCTCGAACCGAGCTTCTTCCCCGGCGGCGAGGTCGAGGTAGTGCACGCCGAGCTGGCGGGCCTTGGCGAACAGCGGGTCGTCGACGTCTGTGACGTTGCGCACGCACTTGACCCGGTGGCCGAGGTCGATCAGGCGCCGTTGGAGCACATCGTAGACGACGAACGTCGCGGCGTGACCGAGGTGGGTCGCGTCGTAGGGGGTGATGCCACAGGTGTACATCGTCACCAGCTCCCCCGGCTCGAATGGCACCACGGCCTGGCGGGCCGTGTCGTACAAGCGCATGGTCAAGGCGATGTTCCTTCTGGTGTCACCGACGAATCCGTGGGGGCGCGGGAGGGGCCGAACCAGACGTGGACGCTAACGCGGTTGCCGCCGCCGCGGCAGCCTTCTTCACCTTGCGCGAGCCAGTGGCGCAGGTGTGGCAGGCCGGGGAGGGCGCGCATCACGGACATTCTCCGCCGATCCCGTGTCCCGCGGAAATCGGATTCGCACGGTCTCCACGTACCACACGGTGTGGCCGAGGCGTCGCTCCGTCACGGTGAGCCATGCCCGCTAGGGTCGCGCCCATGGGTCTGCTCTCGGGGAAGAACATCGTGATCACCGGCGTCCTCACGGATGCCTCGCTGGCTTTCGGGGTTGCCAAGCTGGCCCAGGAGGAAGGGGCCCAGATCGTGCTCACGGGGGCGGGACGGGCCCTCAGCCTGACCGAGCGGGTGGCCCGGAAGCTGCCGACACCGCCGGACGTCTACGAGCTCGACGTGACCGTGCCCGAGCACCTCGCCAACGTGCGCGAGATCCTCACCTCGAAGTGGGGACGCGTCGACGGTGTGCTCCACGCGATCGGATTCGCTCCGGCAAGCTGCCTCGGCGACAACTTCATGGACGCACCGTGGGAGGACGTGTCGATGGCGATGAACATCTCGACGTACTCGCTCAAAGCGCTCGCCGATGCCTTCGTCCCGCTGATGACCAACGGCGGATCACTGGTCGGGCTCGACTTCGACAACACCGTTGCCTGGCCGGCATACAACTGGATGGGCGTCGCCAAGTCCGCGCTGGAGTCGTTGAACCGGTACCTCGCCAAAGAGCTCGGCCCACAGGGCATCCGCTGCAACCTCGTCGCCGCTGGGCCGATCAAGACAATGGCTGCGAAGAGCATTCCCGGGTTCGCCAAGTTCGAGGACGTCTGGAGCGAGCGGGCACCGCTGGGGTGGGACGTGTACGACTCGAGCGCCGTCGCCAAGGCCGTCGTCGCGCTGCTCAGCGACTGGTTCCCGATGACGACGGGCGAGATCGTCCACGTCGACGGCGGCTTCCACGCCGTCGCCATCTGACCCGTACTTTCCGATCGACTCTTGACGCCATCGATCTCCGCCACGACCCCCGCCTAGCCGGCGAGGCGATCGCGACTGATGCCCAACGAGCGCAGAAATCGTCGCTCGCGCTCGCGTCGCGCATCGGCGGGATCGATGACCTCGACATCATCCGGGTAGACCCGGCGGGCCACGTCGAACAGTCGCTGTCGTTGATGCCCAGGGCTCGACGCGGCGATCGTCGAGGTCACGGGTGCGCATCGGACCGTCGTCTTCGAGTTCGTCGAGCAGGTATCGCCGGAACGCACGTTGACCTGCATCCAGGTCCGCCATCGCCCGAACGAACCAACGGTGTTCGAACAGCGTCCGCTCGGTCTCGAGCGCGGCGACCAAGTGTGCCGGGCGGTAGCCGCTCCAGGCGACCAGATCTGCGCTCGGGGCGACGGCGGAGCTCGGATCGAGCTGAACGGCCCAGAGTTGGCCCACCGTGTCGACGAGCCCGGTTGGACGGTCGTCGGTGAGCAGCTGGCCGAGACTGCGATGCGGCGAGCCTGGTCGAGGCTGAGCCAAATCGACTTCATCGGGCATCGGAGTGTTCGGCCACCATCCGTACAGGATGACGACTGCCCGGCCGCCGAGTCGCACCAGCGGTGAGGCGCTGACGACGCCGCGCCGCCCGAGGCGTCCCGGTCGGGCTGCGCCGGAACAAACACCCCAGGTGGTCGATCATTCACGTTTTGCGAGATCTCCGCCCCGTTCTGGTCGATGTCGTGCTCAACTGGGTATTGGTTGGCGGGGCGGCAGAACCGAGGGGCAGTCGATGCGTGGATTCCTGGCGATCACGGCGATCAGTGCGGCGTCGCTGACCCTCGGGACCGCACTGACGGCCGCGCCGGTCGGCGCGGTCTTGCCGAGCGGGTTCACCGACACGACGCTGGCGGCCCCTGCCGGCAACCCCGTGAGCGCGCCGACCGCCATCACCCCACTTCCCGACGGACGGGCCCTGATCCTCGAGAAGGCCGGTGGTGTCCGGATGCTGCTGGCCGACGGCACGCTCTCAGCGACGGATGCGCTCTCGCTGAGCGTGTGCACGATCAGCGAGACCGGCCTCCTCGGCGCCGCCGTCGCCGCCGACTTCGCGTCGACGGGCTTCGTCTACCTCTTCTACACCCGCTCCGCCGGGAACTGCTCCAGCAGCGGCGGGCGGTTCAACCGGGTCAGCCGCTTCACGATGCGGGCGAACACGATCGACCCTGGATCCGAAGCCATCGTGCTCGACAACATCGTCGTCCCAGCCGGCAATCACAATGGTGGCGATCTCGAGTTCGGACACGACGGATATCTGTACGTCAGCACCGGCGACGGAGGAACGAATCCCCGTGGTTCCGGCGCTTCGGCCGCCCAGGACCTCAGCCTGCTCAACGGCAAGATCCTGCGCATCTCCCCCACGGGCGGCACACCCGCCGACAACCCGTACGTCGGCGAGATCGGTGCGCGATCCTGCGCGACCGTCGGCGTGAACACCGTGCAGGGCACCGATGTCTGCACCGAGATCTACGGCTTCGGGCTGCGCAATCCGTACCGCTTCGCGTTCGATCCCAACGCGATCGGCACCCGGTTCTTCATCAACGACGTCGGTGATGCGGTGTGGGAGGAAGTCGACGAGGGCGGCCGAGGCGTCAACTACGGATGGGACGGCCGCGAGGGTCGGTGCTACCGAGGATCCGAGACCGACTGCCCGAGCCCGCCGGACGGCGTCACCGACCCGATCACCGTCTACAACCACCGCACCGGATGCACCTTCATCACTGCCGGAGCCTTCGTGCCGAACGGCGTCTGGCGGGCATCCGACGATGGTTCGTACCTCTTCGCCGACGGCGGCTGCGACACGATCTGGCAGCGCACAGCTGCTGGAACGGTCGACTACGACACGCCGTTCGCGACGGTCAGCGGGACCATCGTCGACATGGCATTCGTCGATCAGCCGGTCGGCACATCGCTGTTCTACGTCAGCAACAGCAGCAGTGAGATCCACCGGATCACCGCTGCCACCGTGCGTCCTCCGACCCTCGCCTTCCGACCGCTCGCTGCCGCGATCAGACCCTTCGACTCCCGGACGGGACCTGGTACGAACGCTGGACGGGTGCTCGCCGGAACCACCCGAGACGTCGATCTCGGTCTCGGCGATCCCACGGTGCGTGCAGCGCTGATCAATGTGACGATGGTGCAACCGGTGATGTCCGGATACCTCACCGTCTCGGCGGGCCCGTCCAGCGGACTGCCCACCTCGAACGTCAACGCCGCCGCAGGAGAATTCGTCGCCAACGCTTCGATCGTGCCGGTCGACAGCGCAGGACACGTCTCGCTCTACGCCTCGGTGACCACCGATGTCGTCGTCGACGTGATGGGCGTGTTCTCCGAGGTTGCGTCAGGCGCGATGGGAGGCCGGCTCACCGGTCTCACCCCCACACGGGTCATCGACACCCGCCTTCGGACCTCGGCGACCAACGCATACAGCCGTCAGGATGTCGGCCCCGTGTCCACCGTGTCGACGAGGGTTGTCGACAGCGTCGGTGTGCCGCCAGGTGTCCAAGCCGTCGCCGTGGTCGTGACCGGCATCGCCGATCCCTCGTCGGGCCCGGGATTCGTGTCGGTCCGTCCGGGTCACGCCGCTGCCCCGCCGACGTCGAATCTCAACGTCAACGGCAACGGGGACATACGCCCCAACCTCGTCATCGTGCCGCTCGCAGCCGACCGCTCGATCGACCTCGAACTGGCGAACGTCGCCAACGTCGTCGTCGATGTCGTCGGCTTCTTCGCCGTGCGTCCTGGCCCCACCGGCTCCTTCCATCTGCTCACGTCGCAGCGTCAGGTCGACACCCGCACACCGTTCGGATTCGGTCCGCTCGGCGTTGGTTCCACGGCGTCCTTCGTGCCGAACGTGCCGTCGGGTGCCACTGCGATCTCGCAGAACGTCACGATGACGAACACGCTCGGACCGGGGTTCGTCACGGCGTATCCGTCCGGTGCCGGCCGACCAGAGGCCAGTAACGGCAACGCGACAGGGCCTCGACAGGACCGCGCTGCATTGACCCTGACCCGGCTCGCCGCCGGATCGGTGACCTATGCATCATCTGGCGGGACGGACCTCGTCGTCGATGTCACCGGTTGGTTCGACTGACCGGACGACGTGCGAGGCGACGGTGCGCGGAACCCTTCGTCGACCTCAGCGGACATCGCCAGGCGGCCGTCTGGCGATGCCACCCAGAGCGATGTCGCACCACCGTCTCGCCGACCGTTGACCGTGAAGCCGTCCGGAAGCACGAGGGGTGATCGAGCCCGATAGGAAAAGGTGTGCAGCGGACCGTGGTTGCGCAGGGCGAGGTCCATCACCAGTGTCGCCAACAGTGGGCCGTGGACGACAACGTTCGCATAACCCTCCACCGACCTCGCGTAGTCGGCGTCGTAGTGGATGCGATGACCGTTGAAGGTTAACGCCGAGTAGCGGAACAGCGCCGTACTGTCGAGCTGCCACGGCGCGCTGAACTCGGCGTCAGCGCGAGCCGTCGGTCCCTCGATGGGCACAGCGCCCGTCGGCATCTCCCGGTAGACGATGGTCTGGGTCTCCGTGATGGCTGGCCGCCCGTCGACGGCGATGCCGTGGTCGACGGTGACGAAGTACAGATCGCCCGTGCGGCCGTGCTTCTCCGTGACGTCGCGCACCGTCGTCGTCCGGGTTGCGGTGTCGCCGAGGCACAGTGGGGAGTCGAACGCCAACGTTCCGCCCGCCCACATCCGACGCGGCAGCGGCACCGGTGGCATGGTCTCGCCGAGCGCCGGATGGCCATCGCTGCCGAGGCGCGACGAGGGAACGATGTCATGGAAGTACAGCCAGTGCCATCCGGGTGGGAGCTCGTCTCCGTTGTCGAAGGTGGGCTCACGATCCAGCGTCGCCGCCATCCGATTGGCCTGGGACGCATCCAGCAGCACCGAGGACGTTCTCGCGACGCCGATCCACCGCTCCCACTCGTTCATGCCTGCTGCGGTGACGGTGGGGTCGAACGGGTCAGGAGCACCACCCCGGCCTCGGCCTGGGTGTCGTAGTAGTTGAAGCCGGTGCCGTTCGTCCGCCGACCGCGCATCAATTGGTCGAGGCCGACGACCTCCGCGGCGGCCTGCGCCGAGTCGGCGTCGGGCACTTCGAAGCCGATGTGGAACACGCCCTCGCCTCGCGTGTCGAGGAAGATCCGCTGCGGACTCGGGTCCGCGTTGGGCTGGCACAGTTGCAATTGCACATCGGGCAAGTTGCAGACGCGGTACTGCATCGCCAGGAACCCGTCCCGGTGCGGCACTTCGAGGTCGGCATAGTCGACCAGCGGTGGATACGACACCCACGGACCGACGCCGATCGACTCGTAGTAGGCCTGGGTGAGATCGATGTCGTGGACCACGATGCAGATGTGGTGCAGGTGGTTGAAGATCGCGTTCATCGCCCGTCAGTCCTCGACCGGCACGGTGTAGTTGAGTACGAGGCGGCCGCCGTCCGGGTAGACCGTCTGACCGGTCATGTACGAGGCGTCCTCGCTGGCGAGGAACGCGACGACTCCCGCGACCTCGTCGGGCCGGCCGAATCGTCCGGCGGGCGTGCGCGACATGACCATCCGGTGCTCGTCCTCGTTACGGATGAACGAGCCGGCGATCATCTCGGTCGCGATCGTGCCGGGCCCGACGCCGCAGACCCGGATGCCGTACGGCGCCAGAGCGATCGACGCCGTGCCGGTCAGCTGGTTGAGCCCGCCCTTGGAGATCGCATACGTCGCAACCCTCGGGTTGGACAGGCGCGAATTGATCGACGACATGTTGATGATCACGCCCCCACGACCCAGCGCGATCATCTGTCGGGCGGCGGCCTGCACGCCGAGGAACGGGCCCTTCAGGTTGACGGCGAGCACCGCTTCGTAGTCGGCCTCGGTGATGTCGAGGAACTCTTGCACCATCGCGATGCCGGCGTTGTTGACCATGATGTCGATGCCCCCGAACACTGCGACCGCTTCGGCGACGAGTGCGTCGACCTGTTCCTTACTGGTCACGTCGGTCACGGATGCGTGGACTTGATCCGCCGACCCGAGCGCAGCTGCAGTGGCGATCACGGCGTCACCGGCGATGTCGGCGATCACGACCCTGGCCCCCTCGGCCAGCAGACGTTCTGCGCAGGCCCTGCCGATACCGCCCGCTGCGCCGGTGACGACGGCAACCTTGTTCTCGAACCTCATGTGTTTCCTCCGGATGGTGATGGTGATGGTGATGGTGACGATGATGGTGGTGGTGGCGTCTGGACGTCGAACTCCAGACGAACGGCGTCGGTGTGCTGTCCGAGCGCAGGAATCGGCCCTGGATGCAATCCCGTGCGTCCGGCCGGACGCGGCACGTCCACGGTCTGGCCGTCGGGTGTTTCGACCGAGACCCGCCGTAGCGCCGGATGGTGACCGAGGTCGCGGACCTCGCTGCAACGCGACCACGCGACACCGGCTGATTCGAGGCAGGCGATCGCGACCTCGGTGGACCGAACTGCGAACCAGGGCTCGAGCCGGGCATCGACGAGTGTGCGATTGCGCACCCGGTCGACGTTGTCGGCGAACTCGGGCTGGACGCCGAGATCGGGGTCTCCCATCGAGGTGCAGAGCCTGCGCCACTGCTCGTTCTGCTGGACGGCGATGACGACGCTGCCGTCGGCTGTGGCGAACAGTCCGTAGGGATAGATCGACGCGTGCCGCATTCCATGTCGGTCGGTCGGTTGCCCGCCGTGTTCGAGGTGCAAC
>JANXUX010000062.1 GCA_025351965.1 Actinomycetes bacterium
GCGCCGGCGAGGAAGTCGAGCCCCTCGACCTGCTCTACGGCGGCCTCGAGTTCACGACGCTGGAGGGTGAACGACGTCGCATCGTCGACCCCTTGAAGCAACAGGTGCGCGATCGCGGCCTGTGGGCATGTCATCTCGGTCCTGAGCTCGGAGGGAAGGGCTACGGACAGCTGAAGCTCTCGCTGATGAACGAGATCCTCGGCCGCTCCGGATGGGCGCCCATCGTCTTTGGCTGCCAGGCGCCGGACACGGGGAACGCCGAGATCATCGCCCACTACGGGACAGCGGAACAGAAGGAGCAATACCTCGCCCCGCTGCTCTCGGGCGAGATCTTCTCGAGCTACTCGATGACCGAGCCGCATGCGGGCGCGGATCCGACGCTGTTCACCACCAGCGCCACCCAGGACGGTGACGAGTGGGTGATCAACGGCTGGAAGTTCTTCTCGTCGAACGCACGCACGGCCTCGTTCCTGATCGTGATGGTGGTCACGGATCCGAACGTCAGCGCGCACCAGGGCATGTCGATGTTCATCGTCCCGACCGATACGCCCGGTGTGAAGATCGTCCGTAACGTCGGACTCGGTACCGAGGAGCTCGGCGAGGGCAGTCATGCCCTGATCCACTACGACGACGTGCGAGTGCCTGCGGACGCACTGCTCGGGGGACAGGGTCAGGCTTTTGCAATCGCCCAGACCCGCCTCGGTGGCGGACGCATCCACCACGCGATGCGAACGATCGGGATGGCACAACGCGCGATCGACATGATGTGCGAGCGTGCACTGAGTCGCACGACACAGGGAGGCCTGCTCGCCGAGAAGCAATTCGTGCAGGGCTACATCGCCGACTCCTACGCCGAGCTCGCCCAGTTCCGGCTCTTCGTCCTCCAGACCGCGTGGGCGATCGACAAGCACCACGACTACAAGCGGGTCCGCAAGGACATCGCGGCGGTCAAGGTCCTGATGCCGGGGGTGCTGCAGAACATCGTCCAGCGCGCGATCCAGGTGCACGGCGCGCTGGGTGTCTCGAACGAGTTGCCGCTGGCGAGGATGTGGCTGGCCGGCCCGATCATGGCCCTCGCCGACGGTCCGACCGAAGTGCACAAGGTCACGGTCGCACGGCAGGTCCTGCGTGAACATCGGCCCGCCACCGGCCTGTGGCCGAGCGAGCACATTCCCGAACGGCGCGAGGCGGCCAGGCAGAAGTTCGCCGAGTTCTTGGAGATCGAGGCGGCGGACCTGTGAACGCGACCGGGGACGAGGCCGAAGGCGTCGCTCCGACGATCGCCGTCGAGTCGCTCGCTGCGTGGATGGATGCAGCGGGCCTCGGCCCGCCCCGGGCAGCCGTGGAGGTGCGCTACATCTCCGGAGGAAGCCAGAACGAGATCTACGAGATCCGGCGCGGCGACCTGCACGCTGCATTGAGGATCCCGCCACCCACCGCACCGCAGTCGCGCGATGACGGCATCCTGCGCGAGTGGCGGACCATCGCTGCGCTGGACGGCACGGACGTGCCCCACACCCGGGCGATCGCGGTGTGCACCGATCGGTCGGTACTGGGCCGAACGTTCTACCTGATGGGATTCGTCGATGGTTGGTCGCCGATGGACGGCAAGGGCTGGCCGGAACCATTCCTCTCGGACCTCGACGCTCGTCCAGCGCTCGCGTATTCGCTGGTGGACGGCATCGTCCAGCTCGGACATGTGGATTGGCAGGCGCGCGGCTTGGCTGATCTCGGCCGCCCCGACGGCTTCCACGATCGCCAGGTCGAACGATGGACTCGGTTCCTCGACCGCGTCAAGGGCCGGGAACTGCCGGGCCTGGACGAGACCACTGAGTGGCTGAGCGAGCGGCGACCGATCGACTTCATCCCGGGTTTGACCCACGGCGACTACCAGTTCGCCAACGTGATGTTCGAGCACGGTTCGTCGGGGAATCTCGCCGCGATCGTGGACTGGGAGATGGGCACCGTCGGTGATCCGAAGCTGGACCTGGCCTGGGTCGTGCAGGATTGGCCGGAGGACACCCTCCAGCCCAAAGGCATCGGCTACGTCGACATCACCGGCATGCCAGGGCGATCGGTACTGGTCCAGCGGTACAGCGAACTGTCTGGTCGACAAGTCGACGACCTCGACTACTACCTGGTTCTCGCCAAGTGGAAGTTGGCGATCGTCCTCGAGCAGGGCTTCCAGCGAGCGGGTGAGGATCCCAAGCTGGTTGCATTCGGCAATGTGGTGCTCGATCTGATGGCCGGAGCAGCCGAGCTCGCCGCCACGAGCACCTATCGCTGATCGGCGGTTTCGCCGAAGAAACCGCGTTGCACGAAGATCAGCATCGCCTCGATGGCATCGCTCTCGGCGAGGTGCTCGATCGTGTACACGCTGTACGGCATCCGCTCCAGCAACGCGAGCAGTGCCAGCCCGTCGACCATTGGATCACCGAAGGTGCGCTTGCGCAGGATGGTGACGAGTCGGTGCAGGACTGCGCCGGCGACCTGATCCGACATCTGTTGCATCTCATGATCAGCGGTATGGATCTCCTGCCACGCGCTGATCACCCCGCCGTTGTCGCGATAGGCCTCCATCCACGACTTCAACCACTTCCGTACGGCCTCGCCCGAGTCGTTGATATGCAGAGAATCGAGATGGTCGATCAACTGCGTGCTCGCCCCAGCCGCCAACACTCGGAAGAGGGCGTCCTTGCTGTCGAAGTAGCGGTAGAAGCTCCCGTGGGAGAGGTTCGCGGTCTTGACGATGTCGTCCACCCGTGAGTCATAGAACCCGCGCTCGGGCAGTACCTTCGCCCCGGCTTCGAGCAGTCGCTGCCGGGTGAGGCCCCCGCGTGTGCCGAGGTCGGGCACCGGTCGGTCGATCGATGATGCCGTCGGCCTGGGCTTGGGGAGCCGGACCCGGACCGGATCGAGGAGGTTGACGCCCGGTAGGGGACCACAGAACACGCGATGGATGACGAGCGACAGCCCACGGACCAACCGCGGTCGCGACCGGGGGCCGAGGAGGCGATCGGAAATCGTGCCGCACCGGCTCAGAATACCGACCACCCCGCTGACGATCGCTCCGGCGACTCGGGTATCGAGAGGGGCATCGCTCGTCCGGGAGAGCTCGTTCAACAGGGCTGCGTCGAGCCGATCACCCATCGTGCGCGAGCCCTGAGCCAGCTGCTCGTGGTGTCGGCTCGCACTGTGAAACGCGGCGAAGACCGGCGCGTACTGTCCGCAGAGGGTGAGGAAGTCGTCGATCCAATCGGCGAGCACGGCCAGGCCGGCGGCGTCGGGTGCAACAGGCTCGAGCTGCTCGATGAGACCGATCATCGCCACGCCGAGCTGATCGGCGAGGTACGAGAAGAGGTCGTCCTTGCTCGAGAAGTACTGGTAGAACGAGGGCCTTGAGCAGTCGGCCGCTTGGGTGATCAACTCGACGCGAGCATTGTGGAAACCGACCTCGCCGAACACCTGAAGCGCGGCGGCCAGGATTCGCCGTTGCGTTTCGCTGCCCCGCTCGCCCACGCCGGAGTGCTGACCGAATGGCGGGCGTCTGATGATCTCTCCGCCGTTCATCAGAGCAGAATATCGACGCGTCGGCGGGTAGTTGCACGTCCGACCCGACCGGCTAATCTAACACTGCCGTCAGTTGCGTCTTTGTCGAGAGGGACACGTGGGAACCGAGGAGCCGATCCTGTCTGCCATCGATTGTCTTGGACGGGTGCCGTGAGTGCCGCACCGTTTCGCGTCCTGCCCCACCTCGACGATGAGAACCGGTTCTTCTGGACGTCGGGCGCCGACGGCCAGTTGCGATTCCTGCGTTGCGGTGACTGTTCGGAATACGTGCACCCACCGGCGCCCGAATGCCCCGCCTGCGCCGGCCGCCGCCTGTCCCCGGAGGTGGTCAGTGGGCGCGGCGAGGTGTTCTCCTACACGATCAACCACCAACAGTGGGACGGCAGCCCCGAGCCGTACGTGATCGCGCTCGTCGAAATCGACGAACAGATTGGGTTACGACTCACCACGAACCTCGCCGACATCGACATCGATCGCGTCGGCGTCGGCCTCCGCCTGAAGGTCTGCTTCGAGCAGCAGGGCGACGTGTTCTTGCCGATGTTCACGGGCGACGATCGATGACGAGCTTCGAGCGACGGTCGATCATCTCCGGCGTCGGACAGTCGGCGGTCGGGCGGCGCCTCAATCGCAGCGGCATGGATCTCACGCTCGAAGCGGCTCGAGCGGCGATCGCCGACGCGGGTCTCACCACGGCGGACATCGATGGCATCTCGACCTATCCCGGCGGCGGCAGTGCAGCACCTGGCGGCTTCGCAGGTCCGGGGAGTCCTGAGGTACAGGATGCATTGCGGCTGCAGGTGAACTGGCACAGCGGGGGTTCCGAGGGCGCCGCCCAACTCGCCGCCGTGATCAACGCAGTGATGGCCGTTGGCGCCGGACTGGCCCGCCACGTGCTCGTGTACCGCACCGTGACCGAGGCAACGGCACAGGGAGCGGGCGGGCGACAGCCGATCGGCCTCGGTGGCGGCGGCCGCCAGGGCGTGTCCGGGACGATGCAATGGAGCCTGCCCTACCGTGCGTACTCGGCGGCGAACTGGTTGGCGATGAACGCGCAGCGCCACTTCCACGAGTTCGGCACGACGGCGGAACAGATGGCGATGATTCCGATCAACGCGCGCAAGAATGCCGCGCTGAATCCCAAGGCCGTCTACACCGATCCGATGACGTTGGACGACTATTTCGCCTCGAGGATGATCACGACGCCGTTCCGGCTCTTCGACTGCGACGCTCCGGTCGACGGCTCGACAGCGTTGATCGTGTCGACGGCCGAGCACGCCCGAGATGTCGACCATCCTGTTGCGAGGGTGGAGGCCGTCGGGACAGCCTTGCGCGGTCGACCATCCTGGGACCAGTTCGACGACATGACGACGATGGCCGCTCGAGATGCGGGCGCACACATGTGGACCCGTACCGACTTGAAACCGGCTGACGTCGACGTTGCCGAACTGTACGACGGGTTCAGCTTTCTGGCGATGGCGTGGCTCGAGGCCCTGGGCTTTTGTGGCCATGGTGAGTCTGGCGCGTTCATCGAAGGCGGTCATCGCATCGCGCTCGATGGCGAACTACCGCTGAACACCCATGGGGGACAGCTGTCGGCGGGGCGGTTGCACGGTTTCGGGTTCATCCACGAGGCCTGCGTCCAGCTGCGCGGTACTGCTGGTGCTCGTCAGGTCGCGGGCTCGGTCGAGGTTGCTGCAGTCGGCAATGGTGGCGGCCCGATTGCGGGAGCGATGCTGCTCACCAGAGAGGGATGACGGAGACCGGCTGATGGCGTTCGACCTCGACAACCTGTTGCAGTGCCTGCAGCTCAAATCCGTCGGCCCGGGCGTCGTCGAGGGACAGAACCTCGACATCGACTACCGCCGGGTGTTCGGCGGGCAGCTTCTGGCCCAATTCGTCATGGCCGCGACCGAGGCCGCCCCGGAGAAGTCGGTCAAGTCACTGCACGTCCTGTTCCCGCGCGAGGGCGACACGAGTCGCCCGATGGAGTACCAGGTCGACGTCAAGCAGAACGGGCGAACGTTCGCCACGATCGAGATCGTTGCGCTCCAGGAGGGCAAGGTCATCGCCGTCGCGACCGCTTCGGTGCACGCTGACGAAGACGGTATGCATCGCAGCGACGACCCGCCCGACGTCGGTCTGCCGCTCGACGCGACACCGCAAGAGTTCGGCATCATCCCCTACGAGATCCGCGTCGTCGACGGGGTCGACCTCAGCGACCGCCAAGCTGGTCCGGCGCGCTTCGAGTTCTGGACGAGGGCCCCGAGACTTCGCGACCTCGGCGAAGACCGGCGATCAGTCCACCAAGCCCTCCTCGCGCATGCGACGGATCTGACGATCATCGGCACTGCCCTCCGGCCGTTCGAGGGTGTCTCCCAACGCGATTCGAACGAGACCATTCACACCGCGGTCACCAGCCACTCGCTCTGGTTCCATCAACCATTCCGGTTGGACGAGTGGCTCCTGATCGCGCAGACCAGTCCGGTCGTCGCCCACGGTCGCGGCTTCGGCCGAGGCGATGTCTTCACGGAGTCAGGGCAGCTCGTTGCATCGTTCGCGCAGGAGTCGATGATTCGCCCGTTGTGATCCGGGCTGGGCGCGCCTCAGCTCGCGTGGGCGACGACGGGGACGCTGGACGGGCCTGCGACGTTCGTCATCCGGACGTATCCGACCCGGTCCAGGTCGACTTCCAGGTCCGGCCAGCGCCGGTACAGCTCGGTGAACGCCGTCCGGCCCTCGAGCCGGGCGAGATGGGCTCCGATGCAGTGATGGATGCCGTAGCCGAAGGTGATTCCCGGTGTCGGCGGCCGAGTGATGTCCAGCCGGTCCGGGTCGTCGTAGGCGAGCGGGTCGCGGTTGGCGGCGCCGGTCACGATCAGCAGCGGTTGGCCCGCCGGGATCGTCACGCCGTGCCAGTCCTTGTCCGCGAGACTGAACCGGCCCTGGTACTGCGATGGTGCTCGCCAGCGGAGCATCTCCTCGACAGCCGACGCAGCGAGGGACGGGTCTGCTTGCAGCAGTGCGAGCTGATCAGGCCATTCGGCGAAGGAGACGATCGCGTTGCCGACCAGCTTGGTGACCGTCTCCGCCCCGGCTGCGGTCAACAAGCTGACGAAGCTGGCGATCTCGTCGTCGG
>JANXUX010000127.1 GCA_025351965.1 Actinomycetes bacterium
ATGAACCCCTGGGTGTACGAGCCGGCCGGCTTGCCGGTCCCCGTCGCCGAGAATGCCCCCACGGTCGATGTCGCTGCCGAGGACGAGAAGGGCTACCGCATCGTGCGCACCGAGCACGCGGTCTTCGCCGCCCATCCCGGCGCGGCCCACTTCCGCTACCCGTACGTCTACGGTCCGCACCAGCTGACCCCGCGGGAGTGGTGTGTGGTGCGTCGCGTGCTCGACGGTCGTCGGCAGATGATCGTCGCCGACGGTGGGCTGACCCTGCACCACCACGGCTACACCGAGAACCTCGCCCACGCCGTGCTGCTCGCGGTCGCCCAGCCCGACAACGCCGCCGGCAAGCTGTTCAACGTCGGCGACGCCGAGGTGCTGACCGTCGGCCAGGTGATCGAGCTGATCTGCGCTGAGCTGGATCACGAGATGGAGATCGTGTCGATGCCGTTCGAACTTGCCGTGCCCGCGCTGCCGATGCTCGCCCAGCCGTCGCCGACGCATCGGGTGCTGGATCTCGGGCGGATCACCAATGACCTCGGTTACACCGACCTCGTCCCCGCACGGGTGGCGGTCGGGCGGACGGCTCGGTGGCTGGTCGATCATCGTCCCGCGCCGGGCGGCACCGAGGAGATGGTGCTGACCGACCCGTTCGACTACCCGGCCGAGGACCGCTTGATCGGTGCCTGGCAGACCTGCCTCAGGGCGATGCCCGACGTCGAGTTCGCCGTCCGGCCTGGTAACGGACTTGCGTACAGCGGGCCCGGGGGACGACCCAGATCACAGAAGGAGTTCATTCCGTGAGCGAGACAGTGACTCATCCCGGGCCGATGGCGGGCGTGCGCATCCTCGATTTCTCGACTGCGCTCACCGGCCCCTACGCCGCCGCGTTGCTCGCCGATCAGGGTGCAACCGTGATCAAGGTCGAACGTCCCGGTATCGGCGACATCGCGCGCTGGGTCGGGGTCGCGGTCAACGGCATCTCCGCGCTGTACCAGTCCTGCAACCGTGGCAAGCGCACGATCTCGATCAGTCTCGACACCGAACGCGGGCGCGAGATCGCCCGGCAGTTGGCCCGTGGGGCCGACGTCGTCATCGAGAACTTCCGTCCCGGCGTGATGGACCGCCTCGGCCTCGGATACGAAGCGCTGCGCGAGGGCCGTGACGATCTCGTCTATGCGTCGCTGTCCGGCTTCGGGTCCACCGGACCGTACGCCACCAAGGGTGCCTACGACACGGTGATCCAGGCCTACGCAGGCCTGGCCTCGGTGCAGGCCGACGGTCCCGACGGCGAGCCGCAGTTCATCCGGATGACCGCGGCCGACAAGATCACTGCGATGTACGCCGTGCAGGCGATCACCGCTGCGTTGTTCGCTCGCGAGCGCGGCCTCGGCGGCCAGCACGTCGAGCTGTCGATGTTCGACTCGGTGGTCTCGTTCCTCTGGGCCGACGCGGCGGGCAACGAGATGATGCTCGATGCCGACGGTTCGATGCCCTCGAGCTTCTCGGCCGGCGCCCGGCCGTACCGGTTCCTCGACGGTTGGGGCGTCTGCACACCGACGTCCGACGCCGATTTCGCCGGCATGTGCAAGGCCCTGAAGGTCGACGGTTACGACGACCCGCGGGTCGCGCGTATTGCTGAACGCCGCAAGCACCGCGAGCTGATGGCCGAGATCATGGCAACCTGCTTCGCGTCCGCGGCGACGATGACGATGGTCGAGGTGCGCGCCCGGATGACGGAGTTCAATGTGCCCTTCGGCGAGGTCGTGTCGCCCGCAGGCCTCTCCTCCGATCCCCATGCAATGGCCGTCGGGATGCTCGAGGACTCCGTGCACCCTGCTGCTGGTCGACTGCGTCAGCCACGTCACCCGGCACAGTTCGCGGGCACGCCTGCAGCGCTCAGCGGAGCCTCGCCGACGCTCGGCCAGCACACCGACGAGGTTCTCGGCGAGCTCGGTCACGACGCCGCATCGATCCTCGCGCTGCGCGCTGACTCATCGTCGCCTGAA
>JANXUX010000141.1 GCA_025351965.1 Actinomycetes bacterium
ACCCTGCCCCGGGTAGTTGTGCCACGCAGCGACGAGCTGGCTGTCGGTCGGGGCGTTGGCGAGCCAACCGGTGAGATCGTTGGAGTAGTTCAGACCACCGAGCAGCAACGGCTGTTTCGCGCCGGCGGCGCGGACCGTCGCGACGAGCGTCGCCATGCCCACGACCGGATAGGTGCTGCCATCGGTGCCGGTGGCGTCGTTGACGTTCGGCACGAGGCAGCCGACGCCGCCGTTCTTCCAGCAGCTCCAGCTCAGCGTGCCGCCCCGCGAATACGGCTCGTTGAACAGCTCGAACATCGTCGACGGACCGTTCTTGTATGTCGCCGCGACCTCCGCCCAGAAGGTGTCCGACTGTGCATCGGCCATCGGTCGCTGCCCATATGCCTGCTTGCCCGTCGGCGCGGTCCAGTGCAGATCGAGGATGGCAACCATGCCCGCGGCGTGGACCGCATCGACCCGGGACTTGACCCGAGCCTTGTACTGCGCTGCGGTTCCTGCTCCGGCGGTCGGTGCGCCGTCGGTACCGAGCCAGCAATCCTGGTTGAGCGGGATCCGCACGACGTCGATGCCCCACGTCGCCATCGTCTGGGTCTCGACCGCCAGGTGCTCGGGGACATAGCCGGAGACGCAGGCGTACTCCATGTCCGGCCAGTTCGCCCCGTGTGGCACCCAGATCTTGCCGGTGCGGGCGTCGACAAGCTGGTTGCCGACGACCTTGGGTTGAACCGGCCCGGTCTCATCGGCATGCGCGACACCCATGTCGCCTGGCGGGGTCGCCGAGGTGACGGCGCCGGCGAGACACAGGGCCAGCAGGAGAGCTACAGGACGGATCGACCGACGGTTCATGGCTCCATTCTTGCTGGATCAGCGAAGCCGACGAATCGGGGAAACCCCTACACCGCCGGTCAGATCCCGAGGGCGTCGCGGGTGCGATCGAGCTCGGCCGGGTCGGCCGTTGTCGGGACGAGGAAGAACTCATCGCAGCCGGCCGCCTCCGCAGCCGCCATCGCATCGCGCAGGGCAGCGGCGGATCGCACCGGTGCCGATTCAGCCATCTGACGGGCGAAACCCTCGTCGAAGATCTTCATGTAGTTGTACACGTAGTCGCCCAGCTGACGGTCGGCGTCGGCGCCGAGTGCGTACCAGAGGCTGGCCGAGAAGTGCGGTACCTCGGTCCGACCGGCATGCTTCCACGCGTCGATGACGAGCGAGCGGCGCGCGGCGAGCGATGGTCCATCGACGGCGGTGATCGAGGTCGGGTCGTCCACGCCCTCGGCCCACGCAGCGGCCCGGGCCATGGCCTTCGGACCGATCACGCCACCGATCAACGGCGGGCCACCTGGCTGGAACGGCGGCGGCCCAACGGGGTCGGCCCCCTCGAACGGTGGCTCCTGGGCCCAGATCCGCTGCATCTCGGCGACCTGGTCGTCCATGCGCTGCCAGCGTTGCGAGAAGTCGCCGCCGATGGCCCGGTAGTCGTGCGCGCGCCCGCCAACGCCGACGCCGACGGTGAGCCGCCCCTGCGCGAGCTGATCGACCGAGGCGAGGTCTTTGGCGACGCTGACTGCGTTGTGCGACGGCAGCACGATCACGGTGGTCCACAGCCGGACCCGCTCGGTCAGGGCCGCTGCGGCGGCGAGCTCGACGGTCAGTGAGTGGCTCGAGTACGTGATCCGTTCCGGCACGGCAAGACTGGAGAAGGGTCCTTCGTCGATGCCCCGGCACCACGCAAGGGTCTCGGCGCGACCGTGCGCCAACATGGTGGGAAGCGTCATCGCGATCTGCATCTCGGCATCCTTGCACTCGGGTGAGCCGAGGATCGAGGGCACCGGTCCGTGATCCACGGCTCTGCGCCGACACCGGGGTCGGGGTAGGTTCGCCCGTTCAGCCGACGCACGATCCTTGGGGGACACACGTGGCGAGTTTCGACATCGAGCCCGCATTCGCAGCGCAACTCCAATGGATCCGCGAGTTCGTGGCCGAGCACATCGAGCCGCTGGACTCGGCCTTCAGCGGGGAGGAGTTCGTCTTCGACAAGTCCCATCCGGCCTACGTTGCGCTGATCCGCCCGTTGCAGCAACGCGTCAAGGACCAGGGTCTGTGGTCGTGCCATCTCCGCCCGGAGATGGGCGGCCAGGGGTACGGGCAGGTCAGCCTGGCCTACATCAACGAGATCCTCGGCCGGTCGACGTTCGCCCCCACCATCTTCGGCTGCCAGGCGCCGGACTCGGGCAATGCCGAGATCATCGCCCACTACGGCACCGACGAACAGCGCGCCGAGTACCTGGAGCCGTTGCTCGACGGTCGGGTGTCGTCGTGCTACGCAATGACCGAGCCGCAGGGTGGATCCGATCCCTCGCAGTTTGTGACCCGGGCCCGACGCGACGGGGACAGCTGGGTGATCGATGGCGCGAAGTGGTTCTCGTCCAGCTTCGAGCGGGCCTCGTTCATCATCGTCATGGCCGTCACCGATCCCGACGTGTCCGTGTACAAGGGCACGTCGATGTTCCTCGTCCCTGCCGGAACGCCGGGGCTGGAGATCGTCCGCCGGACCGGTGTGGGCTGGGACGCCGAGGGTCACGGCAGCCACCCGTACGTGCGCTACAACGAGGTCCGGGTCCCGGCTGCGAACTTGTTGGGCGGCGAGGGCCAGGCGTTCGCCATCGCCCAGACGCGCCTCGGCGGCGGTCGTCTCCACCATGCGATGCGCACAGTCGGTGCCGTCAGCCGTTGTCTGGACATGCTCTGTGAGCGTGCGTTGAGCCGCACGACGCAGGGTGAGTTGTTGGCCCGCAAGCAGATGACGCAGGAGAAGATCGCCGACGCGTGGATCGAGTTGCTCCAGTTCCGGCTGCAGGTGCTGCACGCGGCGTGGACGGTCGACACGCTCGGCGGACACGGTGCCAAGCGCGAGATCGCCGCGGTGAAGGTCGCGACGCCCAAGGTCTACAACAACGCAGTGATGCGCACGATCCAGCTCCACGGCGCGCTCGGTGTGTCGAACGAGATGCCACTGGCGAACATGCTCCTCGCATCGGTCACGATGGGCATCGCCGATGGTCCGACCGAGGTCCACAAGATCACCGTCGCCCGCGAGGTGTTGAAGGACCACAAGCCAGCGCCGACTGACTGGCCGAGCGAGCACCTGCCCACCCGCCGCGCCGCCGCAGCCTCGCTCTACCCGAGCGTCGACGAGTTCTGAGCTGCGCCGTTGGCGCCGGTCGGTCGGTCGGTCCGCGGACGTTCGGTCGCCGGACGTTCGGCTGACGGGTCGTTCGGTCGGTCGAGAGGGCTGCAGCATGTGCGCGCTCCTGGCTGGTGGCGGCGACGCCACTCGCTGCGGCCGGACGACTGCGGGACCCGGAAGGGTCAGCGGCTACCGAGGGTGTCGATCAGGCGATCGGTGGATTCGCGGTCCTGGTAGATCAAGCGGATCAGCCAATAACGGAAGTAGCGGGTGAGCATGAACACGACAAACATGCCCGTGCCGATGACGGCCAGGGTCAGCCCGGCGACTGCGACGATGATGAAGTCGCGCTGGGACAGCGCGTCCGTTGTACCGTGCGAGCCGGACCAGGCGTAGACCTCGATCGCCAGAGCGATGATCCACGCCGCAATGCTCAGCTTGAGCCAGGCTCGCTCCGGGTTGGCCCGGCCTCCGCCGACCTTCAGTGAATCCACCTCTGCCTGGAACTCGTTGAGACGCGACGACGACTCCGGCGTTGACGGTGTGGGCGGTGTCGGCTGGGCAGTCGCGGCATGGGTCTCTGCGGTGTGGGCCTCATGGGTCTGCATGGTCATCGTCCTCCGGGTTGAGATGGTGCAAGTCGAGCTGGTTCTGGATTTCGGGCGGTCAGGGTGACGTCGCCGCCGAGATAGGCCGACGCGGCCTCCGCGGCGAGCTCGGCCGGGTCGCCGACGCGCTCGATCCGGCCGTGCAGCATGATCGCCGCACGCGTCGCGACTCCGAGAACAGCCTGGGCGAACTGCTCGACGACGAGGATCGACAGGCCGTCCTTGGCGAGTTCTGCAACCCGCTCGTACAGGTGAGCGACGATCAGCGGGGCGAGGCCCATCGACAGGTCGTCGAGCATCAGCAGGGCCGGGTCACTGGCCAGCGCACGTGACAGCGCGAGCATCTGCTGCTCACCACCTGACAGGGTTCCGGCGAGCTGGTTGCGTCGCTCGTGGAGGCGGGGGAAGTAGTGGAACGACTTCTCGGCGATGACCTTGTACGGCGTGCCGGAGCGGGTCCACATCCGCAGGTTGTCGTTCACCGTGAGGTTCGGGAAGACGCCGCGACCCTCGGGGATCAGGCACACGCCGGCTTTGGCAAGTGCGTGCGGACGGACGCCGTTGACTTCGCGACCGCTGATCCTCACCGAGCCACCGCTCGGAGTGATCTGGCCGCTCGCGACGCGCAACGTGGTCGACTTGCCGGCGCCGTTCGGGCCGAGCAGCGCGAACACCTCGCCCGGCATGACGGCCAGGTCGACGCCGTGGAGCACGTCGATGATGCCGTAGCCGGCGCGCACACCGGACAATTCGAGCAGGGGAGTCACGATGCCAGCTCCGCTTCCGTGCCGAGGTAGGCGACCTGCACGCGTCGGTCTGCCTGCACCTCGGCCGGCGTGCCGTGGGCGATCATCTCGCCCAGGTCGAGCACGTGGATGGTCGAGCACAGACCCATCACGAAGCTCATGTCGTGCTCGACCAGGAGCACCGACAGACCGGTCGCGTTCACGACTTCGCGCAGCAGCTCGCCGACCTTGCCAGTCTCTTCGTCGTTGAGGCCCGACGAGGCCTCGTCGAGCAGCAGCAGATCAGGGCCGGTCGCCAACGCCCGGGCCAGTTCGACCAGACGTGCTCTCGGCGTCGGCATCGTGCCGACGGTGATGTCGGCGTACTCGGACAGCCCGGTGCGCTCCAGTGCGTCGTCAGCGACCTGTGCAGCACTGCGGCCCTTCCGGCGGGCCTTGCTCGTGCTCTCTGCGGCGACGAGCACGTTGTCGCGAGCCGAGAGTGAGTTGAAGGCCTCCAGTTTCTGGAAGGTCCGCGCGATGCCGAGCCCGGCGCGGCGGTTCACGTTCGAGTTCGTGACGTCCTTGCCGCCGATGCGCACGTTGCCGTTCGAGGCGCGCTGCAGTCCGGTGATGACGTTGAACAGCGTCGTCTTGCCTGCGCCATTCGGACCGATCAACCCGCACACGACTCCGGGCCCGACGGTCAGCGACACGGCCCGCAGTGCTTGCAGACCGCCGAACCGCACGCTCACGTTGTCAACTTCCAACAGCGCCAACGGACACCTCCTGCTGCTGTGGGATCGGCGTCGAGGCCGTGGTCGTGATCTGCGTCGCGGTCGGGATCAGCTCGTCGACCACGCCGAGTCGTCGCTCGATGGCGAGCACGCGGCTGGCCGTGAACGGTTGCTCGATCCCGAGCTGACCGATCTCGGGTTCGCGCCTGCTCGCCTTCTCGGCCTTGCGTTCAGCCTTGGCATCACCTCGCCAGGGCAGGTAGCGGGCGTTCTGCAGCCCGGCTGCGAACGCCGCACCGCGCTGGTTGGCGACCATCCCGATCGCGCCGAGGCCGGGGCCGAAGTAGCGCAGGAACGTGAGCGCGGCGAGGATGTAATGGTGGGCGCCGGCCTGTTCGAGGCGCTCCTCGACGGCAAGGGTGATCAGCTGGAACATCGTGAACAGCGCGGCGATCGGGAATGCCATCCCGCCGATGGCCATCAGCAGCACGATCGGGATGCTGCTGTCGAGCGTGAAGGTGCGAACGCCATCGACGGTGCTGTTGGCGGTGGCGAACAGGGCCCCGCCGACCCCGGCCATCGCTGCGGAGACCGCGTAGACGATGATCTTGGTCGCAGTGACGTTGACGCCGAGGGTTGCGGACGCTGCCTCACTGTCGCTCAGCGCAACCCAGCGACGCCCATAACGGGTCCGCCGCAACGTGACGAGCGCGATCATGAAGATCACGAACACGGACACGAGCAGCATCATGAACGAGCGTCGACCGGTGAGGTCCAGGCCGAACACGGTGAACGGCTTGAACACGGCGCCGGAGGAGAATCCGATCTTGGGATGCGGGAACAGCAGCAGTGCAGCGAGCTGAGCGAACGCGATGGAGGCAAGCGCGAGGTAGAGACCCCGCAGCCTGGCCGCAGTGACCGCGACGAGCGCCCCGAGCGGAGCGCACAGGAGGCCCACCAGGGGCAACCACCACACCGACACGAGCGTCGTCCCCGTACCGTCGGCGAGCTTGAGCAAGAGGAAGGCACCGAACCCGGCGAAGGCCATCGGGGCGAAGTTGAGCTGCCCGACCCAGCCGGTGAGCGGTACCAATGACATGCCGACGAGCGCCAGCGACAGCGCGACGTTGGTGCGGTTGAACGCGATCTGGTTCCAGGCACCCGGGTCCCAGAACCCGAAGTTCAGCCAGCCGCCGGACAGCGCGACGAATGCAACGAGCAGGAAGGCTCCGCCGATCATCGCCTCCCACGGACGTGTCGTGCGCTCGCGCTGTTTCAGGTTGGTCGCAATGCGCCCGACCTGCAGGCGCGACTGCGGCAGGGCCACGACCACGAACAGCAGCACGACGGGTGCGATCGCGTCCGACGCGAATGTCCAGTCGCTGAAACGCAGGAACGACCTCATGAATTGCCTGGCCACACCGATCAGCAACGCGCCGACCAGTGTCAAGGACAGCTTGCGCATCTGCCCGAACGCCGCAGCGGCGAAGGCCAGCACGAGCACGGCGTTGAGGTTGGCTGGATCGAGCTCCAGCTCCGGGGCGATCAGGATCCCCGCGATCGCACCGAGCATCGCACCGATGGCCCAGGCAACAGCCGACACCCGGTCGGGGTTGGTGCCGGTCAGGCCGGCCAGGTCCCGATTGTCGACGACGGCCCGCATTGCGACACCCAGGCCGGAGCGGAACAGGATCCGCAGCGCGACCGCGACGGCGATCGCGACGAGCAGCACGATGGCCCGGTGGTAGGTCAGGTTGATCGGGCCCAGGTCGAAGCTCTTCGTGCCGTAGAACGCATTCAGCTTCCGTGGGCGGTCCTGCTTCCAGATCTGGCCGGTCGCAGTGAGGATGAAGTACATCACGCCGACCGTGACGAGGAGCTGGATCACGAGTGGCGCACCTTCGAGTTTGCGCATGATCAGACGGTCGAGACCGATGCCGATCAGCGGCGCAACCACCAAGACGACGAACGCCAGCGCCGGCAGAGCGGGCCAGTTCCACTCGACGCGTAACTGCCAGTACAAGAACGCCGAGAACGCGCCGATCGCAGCCTGGGCGAAGTTGAAGATGCCTGTCGTGGTGTAGACGACGACGATCCCTGTCGCGTAGAGCGCAGAGAGCGCCCCGATCGCGAGGCCTGTGAACAGCGCCGTGGCGATGTTCTTGGTACTGAACGGGGCGAGGTTGGTGGCCTGACGCCCGTGCCACACGACGAAGATCGCGAGCAGCACGAACACTCCGGCCGACAATCCAACGGGGGATCGGAGCGCAGCGAACTGCGCCCCGATCCGGCCACGCCGTCGACTCATCCCTTGAACTCAGCCGCAGCGTCTCCGCTCCACGGCGTCAGGTTCCCGGGTGAGCAGTCCATCGTGCCCGGCTTCTCCGGATACTTGCGCACGTACTGGCCACCCTCGACGTGGAGGAGCACGAAGCAGGGGCTGAGCGTCTTCTTCGTGAAGTCGACCGTGCCGATCCAACCGTCGCTGGTGAAGTCCGTGATCGTGCGCATCGATGCGAGCACGCTGGCCCGAGTGATGCCGTTGGGTCCGTCAGACGCAACGATCTTGTTGACCGCTGCCTGGAGGGCGCGGCCCGAATTCCAGGCCGCGACAGCCCAGCTCGGTGGGAACTCCTGGCCAATGTTCGTCAGGAAGGTGTCGAGCTCGGCGTTCTCCGCACGCTCGGCGAAGGGCAGGAATGAGATCGCGACGTACGTACCCTCGCTGACCGACGACTCGGCGTAGGCCTTGGTGTAGCAGGCGAGCGAGCACGTCCACAGTACGTTGGTCTCGTCGAGGCCCTGGGCAACTGCTTCCGAGCGCATCTTGATCATCGTCTGGTCGTTCGAACCGTTGATCACGATGTTCGAGCCGTTGGCCTGCATCGCCGCGACATACTCGGCATACACCGCCTGCTCGGCCCGGCCGCTCGCACCGAACTCGCCATCGCTGACGAAACCGATCGAGTTCAACGCCCGAACGGTCGGCATGGATGACTGGATCGTCGTCGGTAGATCACCGGGAATCAAGTACACGCCGTGCAGAGCCTGGCCGGAGATCGCTTCGTACTGCTTGAACGGTCCGGTCTGGGCCACGTAGTCCCGAACGCCCGTGCCCGAGAACGGGCAGGTGCCGGCGACACCGGCAGTGGCGAACACGTTGGGCGAGCACTGGTGCGCAGCGTCGACGGCAAGTGCAGAGATGTCGGCGAACCCGGTCGGCGCGCCCGTCGCATCCGGGCAGTCTTTGAGGACGCTGACGTCTCCGATGAAGAGCGAGGAGTCGCCGACCATGGCGAGTGCCTTGGAGCAGGCCTCGAGGAAGCCGTTCGTGCTCTCGGTCGGGTTGAGCTTCGAGTCCCACTCGAGGACCTTGACCTGTCGGCAGCCGAGACCGCCGGAAGCGTTCACGGCCTTGGCCCAGGCCTTGGTGCCGTCGATGGCGCCCTGGAACAGTCCGGGAGCGAGCTCGGATCCGACGTCGGCCATGACCACCACGGTGATGGTGTCGGCCGAGACCCCGGTGTCGGTGGCCTCCAGCGTCACCCCAGCGCACGGATCGGCAGTGGTGGTGGTCGGTGCTTCGGTGCTCTCCGTCGACGGCACCGTCTCGACGCTCGACACGACCGTGTCGGTTCCCGCCGGAACCGTTGTGTCACCGCTCGGTGCGGTCGTCGGTGCGGCGGTCGCCGCCGTCGTCGATGCCGCAGATGTACTCGACGCGGACGAATCCGAATCTCGCCCACATGCCGCCGCTGTCAGTGCGAGCGCGCAAACCACGCCCATCCATTTGGACTTCGCCACTCCAAACCCCCCGGTTCGACTCTGTTGTAACCCCACTCGAAGTATCGTTCAGGTGGTTGCTCCGCGCAAGCGTTTGTTCTGGACGATCCCCCTGAGAGTCGGCCGAAAGGTACAGTTCGCCGATTCCGAGCCCGTCCGCCGATCCGAGAAACGTGTTGTGAGTCGATCGCCGAAACCGCAGTCGAAGCCGGCCACCCGGTCATCGACGCGTCCGCCGGCGCGATCGAGCTCCCGGCGCCCGAGCCGACGGATGTTCCTGGTCCGGCGTCTGGTCGCGCTCGTTGGCGTGCTCGCAATCGGTGCCGGGTTGATCGCTGTGGTCAGGTCCGTTGCGGGCGGATCCGACGCAGCGGACAGCGCCGCAGACTCGGCGGGCTCCGGGGTGGACACGACAATCGCCGGGCCGAGCTCGACGTCTCCGGTGAACACCGACGTCGTCGTCACCACGCCGCGTGTCCCGACTGCAGCCGATCCGGCGCGGGTGCTACTGGTCGGCGACAGCGAGGCCGGTGGGCTGTCACCGTTCTTGGATGCCGCCCTGAAGCCGGCTGCCCTGACGAGTCTGACGACGGACTACAAGGTCTCGTCCGGCTTCGTCCGCAACGACTTCTTCGACTGGCCTGCGCACCTCCGCGACATCGTGCCGACAGCCGCTCCCGACATCGTGGTCGCCCTCTTCGGAGCCAATGACGGGCAGCCGTTCAGCGACCTTCCCGGCACGCCCGTCGATTCAGCAGCGTGGCGGGCGGAGTACGGCAAGCGGATCGGCGCAGCGATGGAGTACCTCAGCTCGGGCGGGCGCACGCTGATCTGGGTCGGGGTCCCGAACGGCAACAGCCCGAGCCTGTCCAAGACACTGCCGATCCAGAACAGCGTCGTCGCCGAGCAGATCGCGGCGCACCCGAACGTCATCTTCGTCGACACCTTTCGCCATTTCGCCGGCATCAGTGGTGGCTTTGCACCGCTGGTGCTCGACCCCCGCGACGGCAGCTACGTCGCCGTGCGCAGCGCGACGGACGACTTCCACCTGAACACCGTCGGCGAGAAGATCCTCGCGACGTACGTCACCGGCGTGATCGCTGCGCAACTCGTGGCACGGGGCGCAGTGATTCCCGCCGAAGCCGTGCCCCCGACCACGGTCGATCCTGACGGGGTCGGCGCATACACGGTCGCTGCGGGGGACGCGCTGAGCACGATCGCCGACTCGACCGGTACCTCGGTTGCTGCCATCGTCGCCCAGAACGGGTGGGCCGATGAGAACCATGTGATCTATCCCGGCATGACCATCGACCTTCCGGCCAAGTCAGCCGGCACCTGACGTCTCGCTGAGATCAGATCGTGGGGACCAGGATCGCTCGGCCGAGCAGCTTGCCGGCGGCGAGGTCGTCGAATGCACTGAGTCCGTCCTCGAGGTCGTACTGCTTGGTCTCGAGCATGATCTTGCCGGCGGCGGCGAGCTCGATGACCGCGCGCTGGTCGGCACGGTTGCCGGCGTAGGACTTGCGCAGATCCACGCCCCACGGCAGCGTGGCCCAGGGGAGCGCGCCGTACTGGAACGTGCCGCCGCCGAGCCCGACGAACCGCAAGCAGCCATCGGGTGCGATGCAGCTGATCGCGAGATCGACCGTTGGTTGGATGCCGGTGAAGTCGAACACAGCGTCGGCGCCGTAACCGCTGGTGATGTCGAGGATCTTGTCGGCGGTCGTGGCGTCGCTGAGGAAGGTGTGCGTCGCCCCGTGCGCGGCAGCGAAGTCCAGTTTGGCTTGGTCGAGGTCGACGCCGATCAGTGTTGCCTCGGTGATGGCCGACAGGATCTGCAGCCCGGTGTGGCCGAGTCCGCCGAGGCCGATCACCACCGCTGTCGTGCCCGGCCCGAGCCGATGCATCGCCCCGGCGATCGCATGGTGCGACGTCAGTGCGGCGTCGGCGAGCGGGCCGGCGAGGACCGGATCCAGCGCACCGAGGGGCTCGAGGTACCGCGCCTTGACGGCGATGTACTCGGCCATGCCGCCGGCCGGCCCGAGGCCCGGGCATGGCGGCAACGACATCCGCCCGCCGGCCACCTCGCACGAGTTGTCGCGCCCCTCCAGGCACGACCGGCACTCGCCGCACGCCCAGACCAGGTAGACGAGCACGGGGTCACCGACGGCGAAGCCGTCGACCTCGCCGCCGACGGTGTCGACCCAGCCGGCGGTCTCGTGGCCGAGCGTCAGCGGCGGTCGATCGATGGGGGCATGGAGCATGTGCAGGTCCGAGTGGCACAGTCCCGCACCGGCGACCCGGACGAGGACCTCGTCGGATTCGATCGTCGGGACATCGACGTCGCGGAGTTCGATCTTGCCGGGTGCGATGAGTTGCAGTGCGCGCATCGCCAGAGTCTGCCAGTGCCGGTCAGTACGACGAGTGTCCGAGCAGATGTGCGGTGAGTGCCACGCCGGCGCGGATGTCGGCGACGCGGTCAGCGCGCGCACCGGGTGGCGCGCCCGACCAGTCGACGTCGAGCAATTCGGCCGCCATCCAACCGGCGACGAGGGCGGCGAACTCGGGATGACCGACGAGCCGAGGTGAGCAGACCGGCTCCGCCCGCAACCTGGTCAACCGGAGCCAGGTGCCGTCGGACGATCGGCACCAGTTGCCCGGCCCCGGATCCCCGTGAACGAGACGATCGCCGGTGGTGTCCGCGAGTCGCGCTGCTGCGCTCCACGTCCTCCCGTGTTCGTCGAGCCAGTCACGCGGGACATCGATCGCATTCGCGAATCGTGGGTCGGCGAGGACCTTCGTCCACGGATCGCGCCCGGCACCCTGCGGTCCGATCGCCAGCGATTCCGGACCGGCGCCCTCGCCGAGCGCATCGAGGGCGATCCACAGCCCGGCGAGGTCTCCGGACGCCGGTGTCCAGTGGGCGTTGGACAGGCCGTCCGTGAGCATCAGCGTCCCGTCCTCGGCTGCAGCGACGAGCGACGGTGCATGCGAGGTGTCCAGCGATGCCAGCACAGCAGCCTCGACGAGATTGCCGGAGATGGACTCGTCGTCGCCGGCGAACTTGGCGAACAAGCTGCGTCCGTCGTCCAGAACAATGACCCAACAGTGCGCAGCAGTGAAACCACCAGAACAGACCGAGGCGGACCGCACTGCGGCCCCGACCAGCGCTTCGACGGCTCGGCGAGCGGCGTCGTCCATGTCGGCCACGCTAGACGCGCGTCGGGTCAGCCTGGCACGACGGTCTTGGCCATACAGACGCTGAAGTCCTTGCCGATGAACTCGCCCCACGGTTCGCATTCGAGGCACCCGGCGATCGTGTTGGCGCGAGCCGACGGGGCGACGCACATCCGCATGATCTCGTCGGTGCCGGGATGATCGTCGATGACGCGGAAGGCACCGCACCCGACGGAGCGGCTCGTGAAGTCCGCCATCAGCAGTGCACCGACGCCGTCGAGGACCCGTGCTCGTTCACGAACGCGAGCCCGACCACGTGCCTCGTCGACCGTCGGCGGGACGTGACCTTCACGTGGTGGCCGGCCTCGTCTCCGTCGGCTGAACGCTGGACGCTGGACGCTGGACGCCGTGATGGTAGGAGCATGCGGGCATCGCGATGCCAACGACGTGCGCATGTTCGCGGGCCGTTCACGATTCGGGCGAGGTGCCATGACGCTGCGCCCGGCGCGTGACGTCAGCCGGAATCGCGAAACAGCGGCGAGGTGGCCGGCGACGTGCGGAACCCGATCTGGCTGCCGTCGATGCGGTAGGTGTTCCAGACCCCCGGGATCGTCGGCTCCCGTTGCAGGATCAAACCGAGCTCCTCCTTGATCCGGTTGTGGTGGGCGCAGATCGCGCCGGCATTCGATTGACTCGTCGGGCCCTCGGTGCGCGCCCACCCGCGGGTGTGGTCGATCTGGACCCGGCCGCCCACGATCGAGCATCCCGTCACGACGCAACCGGGATCGGCCAACAATGCCGCCTCACGCGCTGCGCCGACGAAGAACCGCTGCCGTCCTCCGAGTTCGATCACCCGCCCGCCCTGGCGTGCACGAGCGTGCGCACTCGACCGGTCAGCAGCGCGATCAACAGATCCTGCGGGTCCACCCATCGAACCGCCGCTGACGGTGGGTGCGCCGCAGCAGCGCCGGACACATCCGATCTCCGTGTTCGGCGAGGCCGGCGGCCCAGTCGGTGTCGAACTCGGCCTGGACGTAGCGGTCGGGCACCTCTTGCACGATCGCGCCGGACGGCGCGTCGCCCTCGGCATGCAGCCTGAATCCGGCGCCGTCAGGCACGAGGGACAGGTGGCGGTTGGCTCGCGACGTCTCGTGATCACGGTGGGCTCCGTCCGGGTCGGCGAACGCAACAACTCGCTGACAGACCATACGGAAGTCCATGAGGGGCATCAGGCTGGCCCGCTCGATCAACTCGTCGATCAGGACCGCAAGGACATCACGCACACGTCGGTTCCTCCAGAGTTGCAGGAGCGCCTCGATCTGCGCAGCACCGATGTGCCCGATCAGTAACGCATCTCCGACGGCAGGCAGATGGCGGATCATGCGTGCCACACGGACCTGTCGTTTGGCGTCACTCGGCGCGCAGTTCGTCAGGGCCTGCACCCAGCACGCAGCCGTGCGATGGCCGTCGTCCTTGAACGACAACGTCCGGTCCACCTCGTCGACGGTGGCGAACCAGATTGCGTCACCCCTCACGTCGGGCGATCTCCCGGCTGCGTGCCAGCGCGTCGCGCTGGGCGCCGCGCCTCTCGCGAGCTGCCATCACCGAGGGATGCACCGCCAGACGCTCCATACACGCAACTCGAGAAAAGGGGTGTGACAGAGTGCCTCAGCCCAGAGAGATGCAGAGGGGCCTGCTACCGGTGGCCCCACATCGCCTCGACGTCAGCGGCGATCGCGCGTCCTTGTGCCCGTCCGGCAGTCGCCGCCGGCGCTCGCGTGGCGAGGTCCAGGGAGTCGGGACCGATCGCTGCGACGGAGGCCATGTCGGGCGAGATGATCAGGTGGCCGGGCGCCTCCGAGCGAGTCGCCATGGCCGCGAGTGCGACGTCGTCGGCGATCAGCGGGACATCCGTCGTGGGTGCGAGCACCAGGATCCGGTCGCAGTGCCCGACGAGGTCGGCGTTGGTGCCGCTGCGCACACCGCCGTCGATGTACCGGCGACCCTCGATCGTGACCGGTGGCCAGACCCCGGGCACGGCGCACGACGCCGCGACAGCATCGACCATCGACACGTCATCGGAGGCCGTGAACACATGCACTGCGCCGTCGTCAGCGGCGACGGCAACGATGCGAAGGTCTCGGCCCGGCGGCCATTCGTGGACGGGCAGGCGGTGTTCGATGACTGCGCGCCGCACGTGCTCCGCGACAGTCGTCGCAGCAATTGCGGCCCGGCCGATCTCGACACGCAACTCGGTCGGGTTCGTCGCCCGCTGCAAGGCGTCGACGAACATCGCCGTGATGCCGGCGACATCGAGTTGTGCGGCGAGCTCACCTGAGTCGGCGACGGAGGTGAACTGTCGGTCGAAAAGCTCCCGGAGTGAAGTCCCGCTCGTCACCTGTGCTGCGACGGTCGAACCGGCCGACGTGCCGATGACGACGTCGGCGGCCGTGACATCGGCCCCGGCCTCGGCGAGACCGAAGAGCACGCCCGTCTCCCATGCAATGCCGGCCACTCCGCCACCGCCGAGGACCAGACCACGTGAGTCGTTCATGCCCTCCAGCGTGTCACGTCCTGATCGCGTGGGTATGCACCACTGGCGGCTGA
>JANXUX010000148.1 GCA_025351965.1 Actinomycetes bacterium
TCGGCCTCGAGCCTCCCGAGATGCAGTTCCGCCCGTTCCGCACAGTGCGCGCGATGGTGCCGCTGCTGATCCGTCGGCGGCCCACGGTGGTCTTCCTGCCCTCGTACTGGCACTGGTCGCTCATGCTCAACGTGATCGCCCGCTGTGTCGGGGCACGCACGATCATGATGAATGACACGCACGCGGCGACTTCGCAGACCGGGCGGTCGCGCATGGCGTTCAAGGCGCTCGTGGTGCGCCAGTTCGGTGCGGCGTTGGTGGCCGGCACACTGGCGATGGCGTTCTTCGAGGGCATGGGTCTCGACGAGCGGCGCATCTTTGCCGGTTACGACGTGGTCGACAACGCCCACTTCGCATCCGGCGCCGATCTCGCCCGTGCCAACGGTGACGGCACCCGCCGCAAGCACGATCTGCCCCAGCGCTACATTCTCAGCCTCGGTCGGCTCGTCGCCAAGAAGAACCTCTCGCTCCTCGTGTCGGCTTACGCAGACGTCCGTACGCGGCTGGGCGACGCAACGCCCGATCTGGTGATCGTCGGCGAAGGCGACGAGCGAGCAGCGCTCGTACGTCAGTGCATCGCACTCGGCCTGCCGACCGTCGATCATCACCCGGGTGGTGAGGTGGCGGCGTGCCCCGCCGCAGCCTCGGTGCACTTCCACCCCTATGCCGACTACGCCGAGACGCCGGAGTTCATGGGACTCGCCGACATGTTGGTACTCCCGAGCACCATCGAGGAGTGGGGGCTAGTGGTCAACGAGGCCATGGCGTCGGGAACCTGCGTGGTCGTCTCCGATGCCGTCGGGTCCGTCCCCGATCTATGTATCGACAACGTGACCGCCGCCGTGTTCGGCAACGACGACGTGCAGGAGCTGAGCCTCGTCCTCGAGCGGTTGTGCACCGACGACGAGCTCCGTCGGCAGCTCGCGACCGGCGGGCGGAAACTGATCAATTCCTGGGGCCTCGAGCGGTTCGCCGCCGAGTGCCTCCATGCCATCGAGGCTGCGACAAGCACATGATCTCCCGTCGGCGATCGGGATCGGGTCGCGTCTTTATCGTGTGGGGCTGTTGGGGCCCGTACCATCAGGCCCGCTTCGGTGCCGCGCGGAGCCACCTCGCCGAGCACGGGTGGGAGCTGGAAGGTGTCCAGATGTACGCCGACAGCGGCATCTCGCCCTGGCATGCGCGCCACGTCGTCGGTGTCCACAACATCGGCCTGCCGCCGCCAGAGATCCGCACGCGGCCGGTGCGCACTGTGGTGCACGTGCTCCCGTTGCTGTTCCGTCGCCGGCCCGAGGTCATCCTGCTGCCGTCCTACCTGCCGGCGTGGTCGCTGCTGCTCAACGTCCTCGCTCGGCTGCTCGGCATTCGCACGGTGATGATGAACGACACCCACGCTGCGACCGCTGGAACGGGACGCATCGCCAAACTCGTCAAGCGACGCATCGTCACCCGGTTTGCCGCCTCGTTCCTGGCCGGCCAACCGCAGATCGACTACTTCACGAAGCTCGGCGTCGACCCGGGGCGGATGTTCGTCGGCTACGACGTCGTCGACAACAATCACTTCACCGAGGGCGCGGCCGCCGCGCGGGCCAACCGAGGCCACCTCCTGCGCCACTACCGCCTGCCGGATCGGTTCATGCTCAGCCTCGGCCGCCTTGTGCCGCAGAAAAACCTGCCGGTGCTCATCCATGCGTTCGCGCAGAGCCTCGACCATCTCGGTGAGACCGTCCCGGATCTCGTCATCGTCGGCGAGGGGCCGGAGCTGGAATCGCTGATAGTGCTGTCGAGCTCGGTCGGGTTACGGGTGGTCAACCACCACACCGACGATCCGCCCCCTCTCGCCAAGCCGGGCTCGGTCCACTTCCTGCCCTACGTCAACTACCGCGAGGCCCCGGAGTTCATGGCGCTCGCCGATGTGATCGTGCTGCCCAGCATCAGCGAGACGTGGGGCCTGGTCGTGAACGAGTCGATGGCGGCCGGCACGAGCGTGGTGGTCTCCGACGCAGTTGGCTGCGTGCCGGACCTCTGCGCCGATGGCGAGACCGCACTGGTCTTCCGCAGCAACCACGCCGAGGACCTCGCCCAGGCACTGCAGCGCGTCTGGCTCGACCCGGACCTACGGCACACGATCACCGTGAACGCCCGGGATCGCATCGCCGATTGGGGGCTCGCCCGCTTCGCCGAGGGCTGCCTGGCCTCGGTCGACGCCGCCGCCGCCCGACGCACCTGACCCGCTCACCTACGTGCCAGCGCCTGCGGGGCATGCGCGGATGCCGGGTGGGCCAGCATCTCGCGGCGCAGACCGAGCGACCGCACTCCGGACGGTCGTCCGTCGAAGCCGAGGGCGGGGAGCTCGCCAACGTATCCCGCGAGCGCGTCGTACTTGGCGCTGAGATCAGCGGCATTGACGCGCACGGCGTACCACGTCAGGTCCTCGCCGAGCGCATGGACGATCTCGCCGTTCGAGCGCCCACGCAATAGGGCGCGCGCGGCCGAGACCGGCTTCCAGGCATAGGGCATCTCGCCGTAGAACATTGCCGGGATCCTGCGATCTATCCGGGCGAGGACGAGCCGGGTCGTGTAGCGGTGATCGCCGTGGACGAGGGGCCAGCCCGGAAGCAGGACCAGCTGAGCCTCGGCGAGCACCGGTTCCAGGTCGTGCCAGATCGCGTCGGGGTCACGGGCGACGAGGTGGGCGTCGTCGTCGAACGGCAACCACACCGGTCGTACGCCGAGTGACCCTAAAGCGGTGGCGTCCTCAGCACGGCGTGCGGCGACGACCTCCGCCGCCGTGGCGAGCCCTCGGGGCACGTCCCACGCCGATGGCGCCCCGTCCCGGTCGGGATCACCTGCGAAGACCGTCACCGCCGTGACCGCTGATCCGTCGGCGACCAGGCGGTGCATCGTCGCCCCGAGCGACAAGACCGCGTCGTCGAGGTGTGGGGAGACAACGACGATCGACATCGCGCTGCCGTGTGTGTCAGGGGTCATGCGACCGGGACCGACAGCACGGCTCGACCGTTGAGCGCGCGGATCTCGACCGACGACGCACTGCGGCCCCGGGCCAACGGCGATGCCGTGAAACGGACCGTCCGTTCGGCGCCGGGCGCAAGGTGGAACCAGTCGTGGTCGGGGTCGTGACCGCTCAGGTCCAGCGATACGAACTGCGCGAACTGCGCTGTGCTCACGCGGACGTCGACGGTGCCGTCCTCGTTGCGATCGGCCGTTGCGGCGAGGCCGACATCGGGCACGAGCGGGCAGCCCTGACCACCCGGCAGGAAGCAGGACTCGGCGATGGTCGCACCCGACGGATCGAGCAGCTGCAACGCGACGACGTGGACGGCGAGGGGCCCGAACCGGTAGGCGTAGGACAGGTCGCGAAAGCCAGTGAACAGCCCGTCGACCGACAGCGTCTGCGCAGAATGCGCAGCGACAGACACGTCAGCCGACGCTGCCGCGATTTCATTGCCGCTGACGTCGAACAGCCTCGCCACGAGCGTGCCGGCCATCTCGGTCGGACGGTCGTTGAGCAGGTGCGCGGCCAGCCCGTTCAACCCCTCGTCCGTGGCGATTACCGTCTGTGCGGCCGACGCCCGAGCCGCCGCGTAATAGGCCGACTTCGGTCGACCATCGACATCGATCACGCCCCACCCGGCCCCGAGGACGAGGTCGCGCAGCGTGAACAGCAGCGCACCGTCGCAGCGCGAGCCGGGACGCCGCCACTCCCCCAACGTCGACTCGATCGCGACCGCGACGGCAGCGCGGCCGAGGTCGAGGTAGCGCTCGGGATCGGCCCACCGCACATCGATGGGGTTCACGCCGAACAGTGCGGCGACGTAGTGGTCGCGTACGTCCTCGAAGTCCCAACCGGCGGAGCGGTCACGCGGCACGGCCTGCTTCCAGCGTGGCGAGTGCCCCGGACGATCGCCGGAGTCGAGAAATGGATCGAGCGACAGCCGGGTCGGCACGTTCGAGAACGCGAGGCACTCGGACGTGAACCGCACGTCGGCGCGGCGGGCATCCTCGAGTGGCCGACGGTACGCACCGACGCCGTAGTAGTGGCTGACCCCCGACGAGACCGAGAACGGGAACACGCCGCCGCTCGGGCTGTTGCTGACGTACACAACGTCCGGGAGGTGCTCGGCGACCGCAGCAGCGAGCACCTCGCGCCCAAGTCGGTGAGCGACCTCGGCCTGATCGATGCCCATCATCGCCGACTGCTGCTCGACCTCACTGCCACCGCAGATGACGGCGATCGAGGGATGGGCGCGCATCTGGGCCAGCAACTGCGTCAGCTCGACGCCGATGCTCGCCACGAAGTCCTCGTCCTCGACGGGGTAGTCCATGTTCGCGAACATCAGGTCCTGCCAGACAAGGAGGCCGAGCCGGTCGCACAGTTCGTGGAACTCGCGCTGCTCGTAGACCATCGTGCCCGTGACGCGCACCATGTTCATCCCCGCATCGACGACCTGACGCAGCGCATGCTCCAGCTCAGCGGTGCTCACCGACAGCGCGACGGGGTCGATCGGCACCCAGCACGCGCCACGGCAGAAGATCGGCACATCGTTGACCGAGATCCGAAACCCGTCATCGGTGCGGTCGGCGATGACGGTGCGGAACCCGACCGAGCCGGCCGCCACAGCGAGCCGGCAGCCATCGGTGAGGACGAGCTCGATCTCGACGACGTGCAGAGTCGGCTCGCCATGTGTGCGCGGCCACCACAGCGCCGGATCCACGACATGGGCCGAACCGCGAACCGTGCATCCACCGTCAGCGTCGTTCTCCACCGCGAGAGTCGACTCCACGTCGCCGACACGCACGACGGCGCCGGCGATGCAGTGTCCGGCCGCCCAGCGGCCGACGACGTTGACGACGCCTCGGTCGTCGGCGAGGCGCGCCTCGGCACGGACCTCCAGCGGGCGGGCGACGGCGGTGCCGATGATCTCGACCGGACGCCACAGGCCGACGGGCGCGGCACGGGGTGGCCAGGTCGGCATACGTCCGAGCAGGGTTGTGCGCGCCCAACGCAACTGTTGCTGCGCGACGAGCCGTGTCTTCCACGAACCGCGCGGACGGCGCTCGGCCAGCCAGGTGTCGAGCGACCGGCAGACGACGACGAGGTCGTGCGTGCCACCGGCAGCGACAGCGAGCTCATGAGCCACGAACATGTTCTCGCTGTGGAGCACGTGGGCGCCGTCCAGCCACACGTCGGCGATGGTCGCGATGCCGCCGAAGCGGACCACGGCCGGGCGGCCGGCATGCACGTCGAACGAGGCCCGGAACCACCAGTCGGATGCGTCGAAGTCGACCTCGGGCCCGTCGGCGCTCCAGCGTCCGGCGACCCGCAACGCACTCGCTGCTGTGCCGGGACAGGGAGCAGGGATCCATTCGAGGACCGCCGTGAGGTCCGCTGGACCCTCGATCGAGCCGGGAGAGCTGGACGCGACCTGCCAGTCGCTCAGCGCGCTGAGATCACCGGGCACCGAGAAGTACCTCGTAGGCATCGTCCCAGTGCCCCGCCATCGACTCGAAAAGTCCGGAGAGGTCGGCGTCGCGACCGTTCGCGACGCGTGCCAGCTTGAACTGACAGGTCTTGGCCGTCGATGCGAGCTCGCGGAGCGAGGTCGCGGCCGGCGCGAAGTCGACCGGGCGGAGCCAACCGAGGAAGTCGGCGAGGAGTTCGGCCCACGCGCCGCACTGGCGCAACGTACCGAACGCATATCGGTGGAACACTTCGGACGGGCTGTTGCGCAGCCACTGCGTGTCGCTTGCGACGCGCTCGGCCATCAGCCGGATCGGGTTGGACATCGGGCGACGACCGAGGTGCTCGGTGAGCAGGTCCTCGGCGCGTCGACGCAGCGTCGCTGCGTCATGGATGACCAGATGGGCGACGTCGACGCGTTCGGCGTACGGCGGCCACGGCGAATCACCCTGCATCACCTGGTCGTAGTCGTCGCCGCTGAGCTCGAAGCAGCCACGACTGTGGAAGTAGGTCAGCAGCCGTGCCACGGGATCGGCACGGATCGGGGCGATCGTCGTCTTCTGGTGCTCGAGCCCGTAGGCGTCGCCAGCAGTGTCGGGCAGGTACATCGCATCGGACTCGATGGTGAGCAGATGCCCGAGCGCGAGGTGGGTCACGACGTGCTCTTCGACCGAGCGCCAGATGTTCAGCTCGCTGACCTCGATGCCGTAGGCGAAGCGCAGGTCCTCGGGCGGGTACTTGAAGAACTCCCACTGCTCGCCGTCGAAGCCCGTGCTGACGAGAAACGCCAACGCACCCATCGGATCGGCGCCGAGCGCATGCAGCAACTCGACCCACAGGTCGACATAGCAGTTGGTTTCGGGCCACACCCGCTCGTGGGCGTGGATCGCGTGCGAGGTGTGCGACGCCGCTGAGGGCATCTGCGCGACGACGTCGGATCGGCGCAACAGTTCCGTCGATGTGGTCGTCGTGGTCGCGGTCGACGGCGTCATGGCCAGAGCACCGATGTCACCGAGTCGGGCCACATCGACACGTCGGTGCCATGGGCAGCGAAGAGCGCCACCGTGCAGCGCTCGAGGCCAAAGCCGACGCAACCTGAATGCGCCTCGGCACCATCGGCCGTGGAGATGCCGAACAGTTCGCCGAAGTGATTCTGGTGGTAGTTCGCGGACACGCAGGCCGTGGGGTGGTCCTCACCGAACACGGGTACCAGCCACTCGATCTTGAGCTCCTGCTCGATCTGGCTGCGCGACATCAGTCGCCCGGCGCGGCCGAAGAACGGATCGTTGGCGAACTCGGTCCGGAACTCGAGGCCGATCGACTCGAGCAGCTTGGGGATGCGGTCCACCCAGGTCTCACGCCAGGACAGCACGTCGTCAGGAGTGCCGACGCGGATGTGCTCGCGCTGCTGGAACGCCTGCAGCCGCATCGGGTCCACCGACGGCTCGTGACGGAAGCAGTAGCCCATCGTCGAATACCAGCCATCGCCGTCGCCGAGCTGGCCCACGAGCGACGGGTAGAGCGGATAGCAACACGCCGGGGTGAGCGCGACTTCGCTGAGGCTGAGGCAGTCCGAGTAGTCCTCGTGCTCGTCGAGACGGTGCACGAGCTCGCTGTGGTCCTTGTTGTCGCCCGTAAACGTGAACACCGGGCCGCACAGCTGGGGAAAGTTACGGAGGTAGTCGACCGCCTCGAACGTGCTGCGCGGAATCATCGGCGGGAACGAGATCGTGATCGGATCGTCGACGATGCCAAGCGCGTATGCCGCGGCATCGACACCGTTCAACACCTTCTCGAATGTGGCGCTGCGGCCGTACAGACCATCGACGCCGCAGGGTACGAGCAGCTTGGCGGCGAAGAGCCGGTCGCGGAGATCGGCGTGAGCGAGGACGAGTTCTTCGGGCGACATCGGGGTCAGTCCTTGAGGATGCAGAGCAGGCTGGCATTGTGGTCGAGGATGCGGTCGTTGTGGACCATCAGCGACGCGCTCTGTGAGTCGCGGAGCTGGCGTCCGAGTGAGTACTCGGTGCCGTTGCGGAAGCCGGCGAGACCGCAGATCTCGAGCGACCCCTTGACGATCGCGAACACGTCGGCAGAGACGCAGAGCTTGAGGTTGTTCATCTGGATCGTGAACGCCATCGTCGATCCGACGGAGAGATCCCGGCGGACCCGCTCGTAGTCGCGTACACCCATTTCGACCAGCGCACGCACCCGTTCCAGCTGGCCCACGACCGTCGCCAGGTGACGCGCACTCGGCGGCAGGGTGCCCGGCTGTTTGCGCGCCGCGGCACGGACCAACTTGCGAGCCTTCGTCACTGCATGCTCGGCGATGCCGAGCCACAGCGACGCCCATGTGATGTGGGTGACCGGCAGCATCGTCTGGGCGGACACGTCGGCATAGGGCAGCGGCAGGATCTGGTCGGTGGTACCGGTCGCGTACAACTCGAACCCGACCGAGCACGTGCCACGCATCCCGAGCGTGTCCCACACGTCGATCTGGTCGTCGAGGGTGAGGTTGGGCCGCTGGACATGGACGATCACCTGATCACTGGCAGCAGCATCAAGATCCCGACGAGCCGTGACGAGGACGTCGTCGACGTAGGCGCCGTAGGAGATCACCGAAGCCTGTTTGCGGAGGCTGATCTTCTCGCCGTCGTACTCGACGGCGCAGAGGCTGGCGCGCACGTTGCCGCCGATCCCGAGCTCGGTGGTGGCCGATGCGATCAGCCGACCACGCGTCGCGATCTCGGTGAGCAGCTCGTCGAAGTAGGGCAACCCCCGGCCTGCATCGACGATGCACGCGACCTGGATCTGGTGCATCGCGAAGATCATCGCGGAGGAGCCGCAGTGCTTGCCGAGCTCGGTGCAGATGAGGGACAGGTCGGTGACGGTGCACCCGCCCCCGCCGAGCTCTGCGGGCACGAACGCGCCGAGCAGACCCTCGGCGCGCATGGCCGCGACAGCCTCGTGCGGGAAGCGGGCCTCGGCGTCGACCTCGTCTGCCGCAGGGGCGAGCACCTCGATGCCGATGTACGTCGCCGCAGCAAGGAACTCACGCCCGGCCGGCGAGATGTCCGACAGCAGCGACATCAGTCGGACTCCTCGCCCAACAAGCTGTCGAGGGCGAGACGCAGGTTGGCGACGGTCTCGAACGTGGACCGAGTGAGCATCCGCTCCGGGAACTCGATGTCGAACTCGTCCTCGAGCGCGAGCATCACGTTCACGCTTGCGTGCGAGGTCAGCCCGGCGCTGTAGAGGCTCTTGTCGTCAGCGATCGTGTCGGCCGAGCCGTTGAGCTTGCCGTGCTTGGCGAGGATCGTTCGGATGGTGGTCGTGCGCTCGCTCATCGCGGCTCTCCGATGTGGTTCTCGTGGCCGGTGGACGGTTCATCGGTGAGCGCCACGTAGACCGCCGATGCGTAGGAGCCGTCGTGGCTGAGGCTGACCGACGCCGACACGATGCGGGATGTCGCCGCGAGGCGGCTGCAGCCGCTCAGGTCGATCGACGGTCCGCCGTCGGAGCCGGTGAGCACGTCGATCGTGCGGTAGTCCACTCCGTAGCCGGGCCGAAGGGCCTTGATGACCGCTTCCTTGGCGGCGAAACGGGCGGCAAGACGGTCGGCTCGGACGCGTCCGTCGGGCGCAGTGCACGCCGCGAGCTCGCCGGGCGAGTACACCCGCCGGAGGTACCGATCGCCGAACTCCTCGATAGACGCCGGCCGAGATCGGAATCGCCGTCG
>JANXUX010000433.1 GCA_025351965.1 Actinomycetes bacterium
TGCACAGCACTGGGCCGAAGAAGATCTTGGAGATCCGGCGATGACCGACAACAGCAGCAACCATTCACACGCCAGTCGCGAAGTCGACCCCGCCACACTGCCGACGGTGGTGATCGTCGGCCGTCCCAACGTCGGCAAGAGCACCCTCTTCAACCGCGTCGTCGGCGAGCAGATGGCGATCGTCGAGGACCGCCCCGGCGTGACCCGTGACCGCAAGGAGGTCGAGGCCGACTGGCTCGGCCGTCCGTTCCTGTTGGTCGACACCGGTGGCTGGCTGCCGAACGGCACCGAGCTCGACGCGAAGGTCAGCCGCCAGGTCGAGGCCGCTGTGAAGAAGGCCGATCTCGTGCTGTTCCTGGTCGACGGTTCGGTCGGGCTCACCGACGACGACGAATCGATCGCGATGTGGCTGCGCAAGATCAAGCCGCCCGTGCTGCTCGTCACGAACAAGGTCGACAACGACCGCCGCGAGCGTGACCGCTGGGAGTTCATGGCCCTCGGCTTGGGCGATCCGTTCCCCGTCAGCGCGCTGCACGGCCGCCGTGCCGGTGACCTGCTCGACGAGGTCATCGCGCGCATCCCCGATGTCAGCGTCGCCGGCATGGCCGAGCCGGCCGACGACGACGAGAACTGGACACCGCCCGAGCTCGCTCCGCCCCGCGTCGCGCTCGTCGGTCGCCCGAACGTCGGCAAGAGCACGCTGTTCAATCGTCTCGTCGGTTCGGACCGCTCGGTGGTGCACGACATGCCTGGCACCACCCGTGACGCCATCGACACGCTCGTCGAGACCGACGACGGCCCGATGGTCTTCGTCGACACTGCCGGCATGCGCCGCAAGAGCAAGATCGATGACTCGGCCGAGTACTACTCGTTCGTGCGCTCGCTTCGGGCCATCGACGACTCCGACATCGCCCTGTTCATCATCGACGCGACCGAGGGAATCACAGGCCAGGACCAGCGCCTGGCTGAGCGGGTCGATGCTGCCGGTTGCCCGATCGTGCTGCTGCTCAACAAGTGGGAGCTGATCGACGATGCGGACCGCCGCCTCGACGTGTTGGCCGACGTGAAGCGCAAGCTCGGATTCATCGGCGACGCGCCGATCCTGAAGATCTCCGCACTCAGCGGGATGGGCGTGCACAAGCTGGCGCCGATCCTGCATGACGCGATCGAGCAGTACCACCGGCGTGTGCCGACCCGCGACGTCAACAAGGTGATCGCAGCCGCCCAGCAAAAGCAGCCGGCCCCCGGCGGCACCCGGGTGCTGTACGCACTCCAGGGTGCAACCGAGCCGCCGACCTTCACCCTGTTCGTCAACCGTGAGCTGCCCCAGACGTACCTGCGCTACCTCGAGCGCAGCATCCGCGAGGCTTTCGAGTTCGGCTCCGTCCCGATCAAGCTGCGCGTCCGGCGCCGGACGGAGTGAGGCCGGCGCATGCCGTGGTGTGAGGATTGCGCGAAATACCACGCGCCGTCGGCGCTGTCCGAGACCGGTCAATGCCCGACGTGCGGACAGGTGCTGGAGGCCCCGACGGTGCCTGCGCCGATCACGGCCAAGAACCTCAACCTGAAGCAACTCGCCGCGGGCGAAGACGCCGATGAGGACGACGCCGGCGCGCCGTGGCACTTCAAGCTGCTCATGGTCATGCTCGTGCTGTACTTCATCTGGCGGATCGTCTACCTGTTCCTCTGACGCAGCCGCCGGCGGGCGTGCGGGCGAGACGGGTGAGTAGTCGCCCGTGCGGAAATGAGTAAGCGTTGCTCATCTGCGTTCGAGCACCGTGCTTCATCATGCATTCATCGCAACAGCCATGAATCCAGGAGCACGCAATGAGTGATCAGCCGAACTTCCCCGGTCCCGCCAACAACCCCGGCCAGCAGCCGTACCCACCGCAGCAGCCGCCCCAGCCGCAGCCGTTCGGTGGTCAGCCGATGCAGCCGGGCACGGGCTACGGACCACCTCCCGGCGGGCCGACCTCGCCGTTCGGTGCCAACACCAGTTGGATGCCGTCGACCCCGCCGCCCTCCGGAGGAGGTGGCAACGGGGGCCGCACGGCTCTCGTCATCATCACGCTCGTCGTGGTCGTCGGTCTCAGCGTCGCCGGATGGCTGATCACCCGTGATGCCGAGGACAAGGCACTCGACACGCTGAACACGTTGAACGTGTCGATTCCGGACGTCACCAGCCCCGACATCACCATTCCGCAGGTCACCCTTCCGCCGGTCACGATCCCTGACCTGACCGGCACGACACTGCCCGAGGTGCTCACCACCATCCCGGGCGTCGGTGAGCCGAGCGCCACCACCGTTCCGGCCGAGACCGCTCCGCAGACGACCCTGCCTGCGCCGCCTCCCGTGGCGAACCTGTTCGAGGGCACCCAGACCAGTGACGTCATCGCTGCCATCGCCGCGGCACGCGCTGCGAGCCCGCTGCGGATCCTCGACGTCAACCTCTACACCGAGTACGCGTTTGCCGATGTGCAGGACCCGAACACGCCGGCCAACATCGACGAGTTCGGCTGGCGCGATGGCACGGTCGGTCCGTCGTCGCCGGTGCAGCTCACCGGTGACGGCGATCTCGAGGCCAATCTGTTCAGCGACAGCGATGTCAACTGGAATGCCATCCCCGGCCTGGTCGGCGCAGCGCTCGCCCAGATTCCGATCGAGGGCGCCAACGTCAGCCACGTCCACATCTCCCGCAATCTGCCCTTCACAGCCGACATCCAGATCCGGGTGTTCGTCGACGGGACCCGCACCAGCGGATACCTCGATGCCGACTCGCAGGGCAACATCCTCACGGTCAATCAAGGCTGATCCTGGCCGTGACATCAACAGCTCCGGGCCCAGCGTCGTGCCCGGAGCTGTTGCGCGTCTCGGGTCGATCAGTTCGCTGCGGTCCGCAGGGTGACCAGCAGCCCCGACGCCCGGGGCATCGTCGTCAGCGGGTCGACGTCGATGTGGCTGCTCGTCAGCAGTCCGGGGCTGTTGATCCCCCGCGCATGGGTCACCGAGACGACGCCCGTCCGCACGTTCTCGTCGATCTCGGCGACGGCGGTGATCGAGCCGTGCTCGCTCGACACTGCCACCGTGTCGCCGTGGTGAATGGCAGCTGCAGCCGCGTCGTCGGGATGCAGCCGCATCGTCGGCAGCCGCGTCGGCGGGCCGGCGAAGCGCACCGAGTTGCTCCACGCCATCTCCCGGCGCGGGATGAGGACGAGCCCGGCAGCGGGGTCGGTGTGCGGCGCAACGTGCTGGGCGAGACGCTCGAGCATGATCCCTGGCGCGATCTGCCAGTGACCACCCGGCAGCATCGTCTCGCGGACCCAGCCGAACTCGATGGGGACATCGACACCGTGCGGGCCGGCGGCGAACACGGCAGCCGCGCCGACCTCGGTGTGACCGAGGATGCCGCCGAGGAACGACCGGTCGTCGAGCAGGTCGACATCGACGCCACCCATGAACGACACCCCGAGTCGGCCGGCGATACCGCCGAGCATCCACCACACCGGCCGACGGTCGGCGACGGGCCCGACGACCGCGGTCGTTGCCTGGATGCCGGAGCGGATGGACACGTGCTCGGCCAGCGACAGGTCGGCCCGCTCCAGCTGTCCCGTGGCCGGCATCACGTGGGTGGCGATCTCGACGAGCTCGCTGTCCATGACATCGACGACAGCGAGCACCTCGAGCGAGCGCAGTGCGGTCCGCAGACGATCCGGCTCGGGGAACGCAGTGATCGGGTTGCCACCGGTCACGATCAGCGCCCGCACGTGTCCCGCCTCGATCTCGTCGACGAGTGCCACAGCGGGGATCTGTCCGGCAACACGTGGGAGCTCCGGCCGGCTCCGCGGACCGGGCGCAGCAACGGGTGCACCGCGTGGGGGCCTCGGGCGGTTGACGATGCCTCGGTTGAAACGCATCCCGCCAGGCCGATCGAGCGAGCCGGTGATCACCAGTAGCACCCAGCGCAGCCACTCGGTCAGCACGCCGTCGGTCGACATCGTGGTGCCGGTGCCGCAGAACATCGCCAGACGACCCCGGTGGGCCAGGACGTCGTCGAGCAGCTGATCGAGTCGTTCGACCTCGATGCCGGCGGCCACGGCGGCACGTTCGAGCGTGAACGGTTCGACTGCGGCACGCAGCGCTGCGACGTCAGCTGGATCGCACAACTCGGTCGGGTCGATGCCGTCGTCGAGCACCGAGCGAACGAGCGCGGCGAGCAGCGCGACGTCGCTGCCGGGACGCACCGCGAGGTGCTCGTCGGCCAGCGCGGCGCTCTCGGATCGGCGCGGGTCGATGACCCAGATCCGTCCTCCAGCGGCGCGGTGGTCGCGGAGGCGGCGCACCGGATCGGGCAGGGTCGTGCCGTAGCCGTGGGACACGACCGGGTTCGTGCCGATCAACAGCACCAGCCCGGGAACGTCGGGATCCCAGACTGGATTGAGCATCGGATTGCCCGTGAGCAGCTCGGCGGCGACGAGCACCGGCGCGTTGTCGACTGTCGCAGCCGTGTAGAACGAGCTGCTGCCGACCGCCTGCATCCACATCCCCGCCGCGACTTGGCCGCCCGAGTCGTAGGCCAATCCGGTGGCGAGATAGAGCGCGATCGAATTCGCTCCGCCGTTGTCGATCGTTGACCGCAGCCGCCCGGCGAGGTCCTCGAGCAGTACGTCCCAGGTGACCTCGTGCCCCAGCATTCGAGGCCGATCGAGGCGGGCGGCCGAGTGGTGCCACTCGGGAAGTCCCCGCGCTTTCGCGCAGACGTAGCCGCGCGAGTACGGGTGGTCGATGTCGCCACGCACCCGCACGATGCGCTCGTCCTCGACGGTGACCGAGATGCCGCATGCAGCAGCGCAGATTCGGCAGAACGACAGCCGCTGGGTCTCCATCGACGGCACCCTACGCAGCGTCGGCGCCGACCGGCCGAGCGGAGGAGCCGCGCGTGCCGGCGGTCAGTCGGTCAGCAACGTCGCCTCGTCGACCATCGGCATCGCGGCCAACACGGCGAGGAGGTGCTGCGCGGTGCGGAGGCGGACGTCGGAGATCTCGATGATCATTGCCCCGTCGACACGTCGAGTCGTGATGTTCGGGTGGAAATCGGCGGCCTGGAGATCCAGGACGGCACTCATCACGTCATCCAGTGTGCCGCCGGGGCCGAGGCGGACCTGCACGGCGACACGCTCCTTGTTGCGTCGGATGCCGGCCAACGGACGTTCGAGCGCGAGCAGGAACAAGGCCCCGACGGTACCGGCGACCGCCCCGACGTAGAAGCCCAACCCGGCGGCGAGGCCCACCGCAGCGCAGACCCACAACGACGCCGCAGTGGTGAGCCCCTTGACCCGGGTCGCGCCCTTGACGATTGTGCCGCCGGCCAGGAACCCGATACCGGCAGCGACGTACGAGGCGATCCGCGTGACGTCGATGGAGATGTTGCCGGCGGTCGAGTCGCTGGCGAACGTGCCGAATGCGCCGACCGAGATGACACCGAACAAGCCGGCGCCGAGGGCGAGCAGCGCGTGGGTCCGCAGGCCGGCCTCTTGACCGTCGATCTCGCGCTCCAGCCCGAGCGCCGCGCCGACTCCGAGCGACACCGCCAGGCGGCCGATGATGTCGACGTTCGAGAGGTTTGCAGCGTCGACCAGGCTCACCGCGGCGAGTGTACCGAGTGGCGTCCTCGGGGCTGTCTGTCAGTCACCGAAGCTGATCCCGAGGTCCTTGGCCGACACGACCGTGTCACCGTTCGGGTCGACCACGCGCATCTGGGCGGTGGCCTCGGCGAGGGGGACGTAGTCGACGACCGGCGGGTTCAGCGCCACCATGACGCCGTCATGACCTGCCTCGAGTGCTCGAACCGCCGCTGCTCCGAAGCGGGTGCCGAGCAACCGGTCGAAGGCTGTTGGGTTCCCACCACGCAGGAGGTGCCCGAGCACCACCGTCCGGGCCTCCTTGCCGGTCAGCAGCGCGAGCTCTGCGGCGACGCGCTCGCCGATGCCACCCAGTCTCTCGGCCTGGCCGATGGCCTTGCCCGTCACAGCACGCGCTCCGCCGCGCGGCATCGCTCCTTCGGCCACGACGACCACTGCGAAGTTCGCCTGACGAGCGGACCGGCGGCCGATCATCTCGGCGACGTTGTGCAGGTCGAAGGGAATCTCCGGGATCAGGATCGCATGGGCCGCGGCGGCGATGCCGGAGTGCAGCGCGATCCATCCGGCATAGCGGCCCATGACCTCGACCACCATGATGCGACTGTGCGACGTGGCTGTGCTGAAGACACGGTCGATGCAATCGGTGGCGAACTGGACGGCCGTGTCGAAGCCGAACGTTGCCGACGTGTTGTCGAGGTCGTTGTCGATCGTCTTGGGGACCCCGACGACGGACAGGCCGGCCTCGGCGAGACGCCGGGCGATCGACAGTGATCCGTCGCCGCCGATGGTGACGAGCGCATCGATGCCCGCCGAACCGAACATGCCGACGAGCTCCTCGATCCGATCGACGTTGATCCACGTCCCATCTGGTTGCTGTTGCGGGTACTCGCTGGGGTTGCCGATGTTGGTGCTGCCGAGGATGGTGCCGCCGAGATGTCCGATGCCACGGACGCGGTTCAGGTCCATCGTGATCACGCCGTCGCCGTCGGGGTACTTCTCCGGCGACATCAGACCGGTGAAGCCATCGCGGATGCCGACGACCTCCCATCCGCGTCGCAGCGCGGACAACGTCGCGGCGCGAATCACCGCGTTGAGGCCGGGCGCATCGCCACCACCCGTGCTGATCGCAATTCTCATCGGCGTCCTCCTTGCGCTGCACAGTACCGACGCACCGATGGCAACAGCGGCCATGGTGTCGCCGGGTGGGCGGATGGAGTTACATGGGGCGATGGGCCCTACGTCACGACCGATCATCGCTGCCGGGCAACCTTCGACGGTGCTCGACCACATCGGGCCCGGAGCGGACATCATCGTGCCGTTGGCCAACGGTGAGCCGGTCACACTGCTCGACGCGATCGAGGAGCAAGCGGCCTTGCTGACCGGTGTTCGTGTGCACCAGATGCACGCGCTCCACGATCGCCGATACCTGCATGGCGAGTTCGGAGACCACCTCCGCCACGTCTCGTACTTCCTGTCGCATGTCACCCGGCCGTGCTTCATCGCCGGAACGCTCGATCTCGTGCCGAACAACTTCTCCGAGATGAAGGCGATCCTGCAGGGCGCGACGCACGATCCGCTCGTCCTTGCCTCAGCGTCGCCGCCGGACCGGCATGGCTACTTCAGCCTCGGGCTGAACGCCGACTACGTCTCGTCGTTCATCGGTCGGGCTCGGTTCTTCCTGGAGGCGAACCGGCAGATGCCGCGCACGTTTGGTCGCAACCAGATCCACATCAGTCAGGTCGTCGGCTGGAGCGAGGCCGACTACCCGATGCTGCGGATGACACCGACGCTGCCGTCGGAAGCAGACATGCGCATCGCTGCGTCGGTGGCCGAGCGGATACCCGACGGCGCGACGATCCAGGTCGGCATCGGTGGCATCCCGAACGCGATCCTGTCGGCGCTGACCGGTCACCGAGACCTCGGGGTGCACACCGAGCTGATCTCCGACGGCGTGATGGATCTCGTCGAGGCCGGTGTCGTCAACGGTGTCGCAAAGCAACTGAACAGGACCAAGACCGTCGGCACCTTCGCGCTCGGCACGCAGCGCCTGTACGACTTCCTCGACGAGAACACGGCGATCGAGCTGTGGCCGGTCCGCTACGTGAACGACCCGAGGATCATTGCCCAAGAGAGTGGTTTCGTGTCGATCAACGCGACCATCGCCGTGGACCTGCTCGGGCAGTGTGCGTCCGAAACCGTGGCAGGGATGTACTACTCGTCGAGCGGTGGTCAAGCCGACTTCGCGCGCGGGGCGATGTACTCCGACGGCGGGCAGGGTTTCGTAGTGCTGCACTCGACCGCGAAAGACGGTGCCGTCTCCAAGATCGTGTCGCAGTTGTCTGCCGGCGATGTCGTCACCACGCTCAAGAACACCGTCGACAAGGTCGTCACGGAATGGGGCGTGGCCGAGCTGAGGGGCAGGAGCATCCGCGCCCGAGCGCATGCGCTGATCGCTGTTGCCGACCCCGCTCATCGCGATTCACTCACCGCGGCGGCAACTCGGCTCGGCTACATCTGATCTCTGGCTGTCACGAGCCTGCGCGGATTCCAGGCCGATTCATGACATGTAGGGTTCGTTCAGGGGCCGATGAAACGGCATAGCGAGAGGAACGTGGGATGGCACACACGCCACTGCTGTCGATGTTCGAATCGGCCGCACGTGAGTTGCGCGCAGCAGACGCCGGTCGAGCCGGTCAGAGCGGTCCTGCGCAGAGTAGTAGCCGGCGCGGCTTCCTCGCCGGTGCCGCTGCGGTGGGGGCTGCGGCGGCAACGTGGCGCTTGGGCCAGCCGGCGCCGGTGGCCGCAGCCAGCCCCGAGCGGATCATCATCATCGGGGCAGGTTTGGCAGGCTTGACGTGTGCGTATGAGTTGCGCAAGGCCGGCTACGTCGCCGAGGTTCATGACGCACACCCGGATCGGCTGGGCGGGCGAGCCTGGTCGGATCGTGACACGTTCGCGGCGGGGCAGATCACCGAACACGGTGGCGAACTGATCGACCAGGGCCACACCCAGATTCGTCAGCTGTGCCAATCGTTGGGACTGGTGCTCGACAACCTGCTTGCGGCGGAACAGAACGGGACCGAGCCGAAGTTCTGGTTCGACAATGCCCCGTACTCCTCCGTCGATGCGACCAACGACATCAAGTCGATCTGGCAGAAGATCAAAGGTGACCTGCAGGCTGCCAGCTATCCGACGCTGTACAACGTGTCGACAGCACGCGGTCGCCAGCTCGACTCGATGTCGATCATCGACTGGATCAACGAAAGCGTTCCCGGCGGCACATCGTCTCGTCTCGGCCAGTTGCTCGACGTGGGTTACAACATCGAGTACGGCGCCGAGTGCTCGGATCAGAGCTCGCTGAACCTGTTGTATCTGCTCGGCTACTCCGGCCAAGGACAACTCCGGCTCTTCGGCCCGTCGAACGAGAAGTACCACGTGCGTGGCGGCAACGACCAGATCGTCGCAGGCTTGAGCGCACAGCTCACTGGGCAGATCGTGTCAGGATCCGCCCTCACCAAGATCGGCCAGCGCGCCGACGGCGGGTACGACCTCACGTTTCGGCGGGCCGGCAGGTCGGTGGTCCAGACAGCTGATCGCGTGGTGCTCGCCCTCCCCTTCGCCGTCCTGCGTACGCTCGACTTCACCCGGGCCGGCTTCGGTGAACGCAAGATTCGGGCGATTCGCGAGCAGGGCATGGGCACGAACTCCAAGCTCAACGTGCAGTTCGTCGACCGTCGTTGGCGCCAGCTCGGTGGTAACGGCGACAGCTATGCCGACACCGGCTACCAAGCGACCTGGGAGGTCACCCGCGCCCAACCCGGCACGCCGGGCATCCTCGTCGATTACACAGGCGGACTGATCGGCGACAGCTTCGGGACCGGCACGCCGCAATCGCGCGCCGACACCTTCGTCAAGCAACTCGAACCGGTTTTCCCGGGCATCAGCAGCAAGCTCAACGGCCGAGCGACGATCGACCACTGGCCCGCCAGCCCCTACCAGCGAGGCTCGTATTCGTACTGGAAGGTCGGCCAGTACCAAGCATTCGCCGGGGTCGAACGCGAGCGCAGCGGCCGATGCCACTTCGCCGGGGAACACACCTCGGTCGACTTCCAGGGTTACCTCAATGGCGCTGTCGAAACCGGGCAACGTGCGGCCGCCGAAATCCTCGCCGACTACAGATAAAGGGTCGGGGACGCAACGACTGTGTGGACCGCCCATCCGTTACCGCCCGAGCGACAACGTGATGCTCGAGCGTGCGCCACGTTCGTAGTGCAGTTCATGACGCAACGAGCCATCGGCGCGCCACTTGCGGATGGCCGCCGCACCGTCGATGCCGTCTTGGCGGAGGCCTCGGAACCAGCGCTCCTCGTAGTGCAGATCGCCGCTGGCGTAGTAGCCCCGCACCGCTGCAGTCGACGCGTTCGGGTCCTGGAGCGAGCCGACGGTGTAGTACATCTCGCACTTCACCTGTCCGGCCGCACGGAACGATCGAAAGGCCGGGTGGTGTCGACCGGGGTTCTGCAGAAGCCCGCAGTGGTACCACGCCACAGACATGGGCCGACCAGCGCTGTGCCGTCGGACGCGCCCCGTGAATTCGGGCGGGGTGTCCTCGCCATCGTCCAGGTCGAGGGTGGACACGATCCGGAACGTCATCGAGTTCGGGATCAGGTCGATCACGTCCATGCCTGGAACTCATCGGCGCATCAAGCGCCGAGCTTGAACAGGCCAACGAGGCTCGCGCAGACAAGCCGAGCTCGTAGGCATTCCTTCGACCTCCGGCCATTCTCGTTCACCGGATCGCGTTCAGCACGCCGCAGCGTTGTCCGCGTGTACCCGCGCCCGTTACCATCTGGCGGCCGCTCGGTTTCTGACAGCCCCGGTGATCTGCCAGCTGTTGTCCAGGAATCCCAGCCCCCAGCTGCGCCCTGGATAGGTCGATCACTATTGCCCAGAAATCCGGTCGGACGACATTTGCCCTGGTCAAACAGGGTTCCGCAATCAGCGGGCTGTAGCGCAGCTTGGTAGCGCACTTGTCTGGGGGACAAGGGGTCGCAGGTTCAAATCCTGTCAGCCCGACCAATAACAACAGGTCAGCGCCGGTCCGAGAGGGCCGGCTCTGCTCGTTCTGCCTCGAAAACGCCAAACCGTGCACGAACCGTGCACATCTCATGACGATGTGCACCTTGCCGGGCTGCGAGGAAAGGTCTAGAAGATGGGTGCGCTCACGGTCCGGGTGTCGCCCGGGGCCGTGCCGTCAAGGACGCAGGTTCTGGTCGAGGTCGTCGAGCAGGCTGAGGTGTGTTGGTGTCCAGCCGAGGGCTGTGCGGGTGATGACGCTCGACGAAGGTTGGTCCAGGACGAAGACCTCGCCGAGGGTGCCGAACGACTCCGTGGGTAATTGCTGCGCGGGCAAGTTGAGCTTCTTGGCGATGACTTCAGCGATGTTGCGAACGGCGTCGCCTTCGTCGGCGACTGCGTGCCAGGAGCTGCCGGCTGGAGCGTTCTCGAGGGCGAGGCGGAACAGGACGGCGGCGTCGAGCGCGTGCACGGCCGGCCAGCGTTGCGTGCCATCGCCCGGGTAGCCGGACACACCGGCATTCCGGGCGATCTGTGTCAGCAGACCGGCGAAGCCTCCGACGCCGTTGTTGTGCACCGTTCGGGGCATGCGGATCGCTGACGTCCGCACACCGCGCTCGGTCAGCGCGAGGGTAGCGGTGACGGTGCGACCGCGGCCGCCGACGATTCCATCGGTTGGGAGCGGGTCGTTCTCGGTGGAGGCCCGACCGGGGATCCAGGGGGTGCCGGAGACGATCGCGAACGGGCGATCGCTCCCGATGAACGTTTCGCCGATGGCGGTGATCGCAGCGGTCTCCTCGGCGATCGAGCCGGTGAGGGCGTCGACGCTGGAGAAGTCGTTGCTGAACGCGAGGTGGATCACTCCGTCAGATCGCTCGGCCCCCTGGCGGATCGTGTCGAGGTCGCTGAGACCTCCACGTATCGTCGCGGCGCCAGCCTGCTCTGCGGCTGCTGCAGAGGCATCGGAGCGGGTGAGCGCGAGAACGGTGTGTCCGGCACCGAGCAGCTCGGCGACGACGGCGGTACCGATGAGGCCAGTGCCTCCGGTGATGAATACCTGCATGATGAACCTCGTCACGTGATGGGATTGATGTCCCGTCACCATAGCAAGTGATGGGACAACGGTCTCATCAACTACGATGCTTTCATGACTCGTTGGGAGCCGAACGCTCGAGAACGTCTGCTGATCGCCGCCGTGGACCTCTTCAGCGAGCAGGGCTACGACGAGACCACGGTCGCCCAGATCGCTGATCGGGCGGGTGTCACGAAGAGCACGTTCTTCCGCCATTTCCCGGACAAGCGCGAGCTGTTGGCCGCCGGTCAGGCAACGCTGAGTCGCCTGCTCGCCGAGGGCATCGCGACGGCTCCGGCCGAGTTGGGACCGTTGGGCGCTGTTGCGGCCGGCCTGCATCGAGCCAGCGAGACGCTCGGCCCGGTGAACCACGAACTCGGCCCACGCCTCCAAGCCGTGATCGCATCGAGCGTGGAACTTCAGGAGCGCAGCATTCTCAAGAGCGTGGGACTCGCCAGCGCAATGGCGGAGGCGCTGCAGGCCCGCGGCGTACCGGACGCGACGGCACGACTGGCCGCTGAGATGGGGGTCCTCGCCTTCCATCAGGGGTACAGCGCATGGTCAAGCCGCCCGGATGGCGGCAGTGGCGAACTCGCTCGACTCAGCCTCGCTGCACTCGACGAACTCCGAACCGCAGCCGCCTCACTGGAGTGACGCAACGGATCGGGGTCGTCAACGCCCACCTTGATGCTGGCGCGGACCATCAGGGTTATTCTGCGGCCGGCCGTGGGCGACGTGGCGCATCAGTTCGAGCACTAGCAGGGTGATGAAATTCGGCTTCTGAGGCGTGGCCGCCGGTCGTTGTTGCATTTGCAACCGTCGGTGTGCGGTTCGCCGCGTGTCGGATCGCCCGGTTCCTGGCTGTTCCGGACCGCCGCCGGGCAGCCCGTAACAGC
>JANXUX010000174.1 GCA_025351965.1 Actinomycetes bacterium
CGGCGTGGTCGGTTCCCCCGGGCAGGCCGAGCTTGGCCGACATCCCCGCCGACCAGACGGCGTCGTAGGTGGGCGCGAAGCGACCCAGCGCCGCGACGGCCGCGGTGATCGCCCGGTCCGTGTCCTCGTCGACCAGCGGCAGCAGGGCCTCGGCCAGGCGGGCCAGGTTCCACTGCGCAATCTGGGGCTGGTTGCCGTAGGCGTACCGGCCGGCGTGGTCGATCGAGCTGAACACCGTGCCGGGATCGAAGGAGTCCATGAACGCGCACGGGCCGTAGTCGATGGTTTCGCCGGAGATGGTCATGTTGTCGGTGTTCATGACGCCATGGATGAAGCCGACGAGCATCCACTGCGCGATCAACGACGCCTGGCGGCTGACGGCGCCCTCGAAGAACGTGAGGTAGGGGTTCGCTGCCGACGCTGCGTCCGGGTCGTGGCGGGCGATGGCGTAGTCGGCCAGGCGACGCAGCAGAGCCGGATCGTTGCGGGCCGACGCGTACTGGAACGTGCCGACGCGCAGGTGGCTCGACGCAACCCGGCAGAGCACCGCACCCGGCAGCATCGTGTCGCGGGGGATGCTTTCGCCGGTAGCGACCACGGCGAGGGCGCGGGTGGTGGGGATGCCGAGGGCGTGCATCGCCTCGCCGATCAGGTACTCGCGCAGCATCGGCCCCACGGCAGCCCGACCGTCACCGCCACGTGCGAACGGCGTCCGTCCGGAGCCCTTGAGGTGGAGATCGCGGCGGTGACCCTCGATGTCGATGATCTCGCCGAGCAGCATGGCGCGTCCGTCGCCGAGCCGTGGTGAGTAGCCGCCGAACTGGTGGCCTGCATACGCCTGAGCGATGGGGGACGAGCCGTGTGCGACGACGTTGCCGACGAGCACAGCGACGCCGTCGGGCGTGGTGAGCGCAGCGGGATCGAGGCCGAGCTCCGCGGAAAGCTCGTCGTTGAACGCGAGCAGCGTCGGCGTAGGCGCTGGAGCTGCCTGCCACGGTTCGTACAGACCGGTCAGATCGCGGACGAAGGTGTTGTCGAATGCGAACAGCTCGCGGACGTCGAGGCTCATCCGTTTGACGTTATCCAGGTCGTCCCGGGTCGAGTCGGGGACCGGCCGGTGCCAGCTGCTGACGCGGGATCGGGCATGATCGCCTCGGTCGAGCAGGTGACCGCACCAGGGGGTTGATCATGGGTCGTTTCGATGGACAGGTCGCGGTCGTGACCGGGGCGGGTGGTGGACTCGGGCGCCAGTACGCGCTGTTGCTCGCCGCCGAGGGAGCCCAGGTTGTGGTCAATGACTACGGCGGCGACCAGCACGGCACGCCGGGCACGTCGGCGATGGCCGACGCCGTCGTCGCCGAGATCCGAAGCGCCGGGGGAGTGGCGGTCGCCGACGCCAGCGACGTCGCCACCGCCGGAGCCGACGTCGTCGCTGCGGCCGTCGATGCGTTCGGCGGGCTGCACGTCGTCGTCAACAACGCCGGCATCTCCGGCGGGGGAACGTTGGACACGATCAACGTCGCCGACTACGACCGAATGCTCTCGATCCACCTCGGTGGCACACTCGCCGTGTGCCGCGCGGCGTGGCCGATCCTGCGCGAGCAGGGCTACGGCCGCATCGTCAACACGTCGTCGGCGTCCGTGTTCGGCCTGCCCGGCACAAGTGCGTACATCACCGCCAAGGCGGCCATCTTCGGCCTGACCCGGGCGCTCGGCCAGGACGGCAAGCGGATCGGCATCGTCGTGAACGGCGTGATGCCATCGGCGTTCTCGAGGTTGACCGCTCAGAGCGCCGACTTCGCGGCCCTGATGGAATCCGGCTTCCCGCCGGAAAAGATCGCTCCGTTCGTCGGCGCGCTGGTGTCACGCGAGGTGCCCTGCACCGCTGAGACGTTCGTGGTCGGCGGCGGACGCGCCGCCCGTGTCGTGCTCGGAACTGTGCCCGGACTGACCGGGTTCGCCACGATCGACGACTGCCTGCGCCGGTTCGACGAGGCGATGGACCTGACCGGGGTGACCTTCCCGGAGGACGCGTTCCGCGAGGTGCTGATCGAGTGCCAACAGATCGGCATCGACCTCGCCGCGTTCATGCCCGTCCGAGGCTGACCGACTGTTCGCGCTCGAGTACATCGACCGCTTGATGAGTCGGTGCATTCCGATGCTGCGTGATGCCGTGCAATACGCGATGTTGATGCGAGTGAATCGTCCCAATCGCCATTTCGCCGTGCTCGTCGTCGTTGCAGCGGCTGTATTCGCCGGTTGCGCGAGCGACACGTCGTCCGGCACGCCGACGACTGCGAAACCCACCGTGACCTCGGCACCCGAGGCCTCAGCGACCCCGGACTCGACGACCGTTGCCGCGAAGTCTGTCACGACGGAGTCCGTGACCACGGAGTCCGCGACCTCGGAGCCAGTCGTGACCGAGCCCGCCACCACCGAGTCTGTCGTCGTCGCTCCGGCCGACGTCCGCGCACGCCCGTCCGCAGGGTGCGGAACCGATGCTGCGGTGCCGGGCGAGACGTTGGTCGCAGAGCCCGACCTCGCCCGCCCGGGCAGAGCACTGGAGATCCTGCCGTCGGCATACGACGGCGTCACCCCACTGCCGCTCGTGTTCGACCTGCACGGATATCAATCGCCGCTCGAGATCGAACGGCTGATGTCGAACTTCTCCGCCGTGGGCGAGCGTGAGGGCTTCGTCGTCGTGACGCCCCAGATCGACAACGTGGTGCCTCGGTGGGACGCCACGATCGGGTCGGCCGACGTTGCCTTCATCGGTCAGCTGCTCGACCGGGAGTTGGCGACGCACTGCATCGATCAGGCCCGCGTGTACGCGGCGGGGCTGTCCAACGGCGCGTTCATGGCGTCTGCCGTCGCCTGTGACCTGTCGGCGCGGGTGGCGGCGGTCGGGACTGTCGCCGGCATCCGTGACCTCGACGGCTGTACGTTCGCGCGGCCCGTCCCCGTGGTTGCGTTCCACGGAACGGCCGACACGTTCGTGTCGTACGACGGAGGATTCGGACCGTCTGTGGCGAACCTACCGACCGATGACGGAGGCACGCTGGGGACCGGCGCGGTGTTGCCGAGCGGCCCATCGGTCGAGGAGATCGCCGCGGCCTGGGCCCGCCGAAACGGTTGCAACGCCGATCCGCCGACGTCCACCGAGGTCGCCGTCGACGTGAAGCTGCTCGCGTTCGACTGCCCGGCGGACGCCACGGTCGAGCTCTACCGGGTCACCGGCGGTGGTCATGCCTGGCCGGGCAGCGCGTTCAGCACGAGCATCGCCTCCGTGGTCGGCACGACCACGCTGAGCATCGATGCAACGGAACTGATGTGGTCCTTCTTCGTGGCCCATCCACTGCAGGGGAGCAACCCATGAGCGTGCGACGGATCGTGACCGGACACACGGCCGACGGCACGGCGGTCGTCGTCAGCGACGAGGTGGTCGAGGGGTTCCCGATCGGGGACCAGGGCACGTCAGCCACGTCGCTGTGGGGCCGTGATGAACCGGGTCGGTTCCCCGACGACGGCAGCCGGCCGCCGATGGCCGCCGCGTTCCCGCCTCCGGGCGGCAGCGGTATCGCCGTCATCACGCTCGCTCCCGGCACGGACGACTTCCATCACTTCGTCGGTGGCGTGCTCGCAGCGTGGGCCGACCCCGACGAGCCGGGCATGCACCGCACCGCGACCCACGACTACGACTTCGTGCTCGAGGGCACGATCGGGCTGGAGTTGGACGACGGCGTCGAGGTGATCCTCGGCCCGGGTGATCTCGTCGTCCAGAACGGCACGCGGCACCGCTGGCACAACCGGGGCACGACCGTCGCCCGCTACCTCGCAGTGACCGTGGGTGCGACCAACGAGATCTCCGGCGGCGGACCCGTCGCCCCGACCTGACATCGAGATCCACGGCCGCTCGATCAGGCGGCGGAGACCGCGCTGCCCGCCCCGCCGGCGTCAGCACACAAAGGGGCGAACACCCCCGAACGTGCTGACGCCAGCCGCCGCCGCCACCACCGCCACCACCGCCGGCGTCAGCACACAAAGGGGCGAACACCCCCGAACGTGCTGACGCCAGCCACGAGGTGCTCGGACGGGTGGCGACCGGTGCGCAGCTTCGCTGCTGATCGCCACTCGGGTCGCTGCACCGCTGGCCGACCTGGCAACGTGACATGCGCCGGATCGGCCGGCGACGAGGGGGAACGATGCACTACAACAAGCTCGGTCGCACGGGTCTCGAGGTCAGCTCGCAGTGCCTGGGGGCGATGATGTTCGGCGCGTTCGGCAACACCGACCACGACGACTGCGTGTCGGTCATCCACCGTGCGCTCGATGCCGGCATCAACTTCATCGACACCGCCGACATGTACTCCGCCGGTGAGAGCGAGGAGATCGTCGGCAAGGCGATCGCCGGGCGACGCGACGAGCTGGTCATCGCCACCAAGTGCTTCAACCAGATGGGTCCGGGTCGGAACCAGCGCGGCGGGACCAGGTCGTGGATCCTGCGCGCCGTCGAGGACAGCCTGCGCCGGCTCGGTACCGACCACATCGACCTGTTCCAGGTGCACCGCCACGACTGGGACACCGACCTCGACGAGACGCTCGGCGCGCTGAGCGATCTCGTCCATCAGGGCAAGGTGCGCTACCTCGGCTCGTCGTCGTTCCCGGCGGACTGGATCGCGGAGGCACAGTGGACGGCGGAGAAGCGCTCACGCGAGCGGTTCGTGTGCGAGCAGCCGCAGTATTCGATCTTCGCGCGCAGCACCGAGGAGACGGTCCTGCCCGCCTGCCGGCGCCACGGGATGGGTGTCATCCCGTGGAGTCCGCTCGCCGGCGGCTGGCTGACGGGCAAGTACCGGCGCAACGAACCGGCTCCCGAGCAGTCCCGTTACGGCGGAGCCGGGGCGTTCCGTGGCGGCCGGACGATCGAGACCGACCCGAACGCGCCCGCACGCTTCGACGCCGTTGAACGGCTCAGCGCCATCGCCGACGCGGCCGGCATCTCGCTGACCCATCTGTCACTGGCGTTCGTCGACGAGCACCCGGCGGTCACATCGACGATCATCGGTCCCAAGACGATGACGCAGCTCGATGATCTGCTCGGCGGAGCCGACGTCGTCCTCGACGCCGACACCCTCGATGCGATCGACCGGGTGGTCAAGCCAGGACGAGACATGGCGGGCATCTCGCACATCACCGGTAACCCGTCGCTGCTCCCGGTGAGTCGCCGAACTCGTCGTTGACACGGGAGATCTCTCTCCAGATTTCAGGTCGAGGTGCCGATGACCTGTCGATGGCCCCCGACCTCCACGCCGAACAACTCGCGGAAATGCTCGCCGGTATGCCTGAACGCGTGGTCCGCTACCGGGTCCGGGACCATGTGATCCGGTACTGCAACCCGGCCTGGGCGGCCGGCCACGGCGCCACCCCCGCCGAGCTGCGTGGGCGATGCCTGGACGAGTTGCTGTCCGCAGACGAGCGGGCCGGTCTGGCCACCCAGCTCGCCCGCCTCGGGCCCGATCGGCGCCACCTGGTCGACCCCACTCCGCGCCGGGCACCCGAAGCACCGGATCGCTGGCTGTCGTGGACCGACCAGATCCTCGGCGACGGTCACGAGGTCCTCACGATCGGTCGTGACGTCACCGAACGCCACCTCGCCGAACTACAGCTCGCCGACAGTGAAGCCCGATACCGATCGCTGGCCGAGCAGTCGGCCGATGTGATCTTCCGGTTCTCGATGACACCGGTGCCGCATTTCTCCTACCTCAGCCCGTCGGTGGAACGTGTCATCGGGTACCGGGCCGCCGACCTCGAAGCCGATCTCGCGCTGTTCATGGACGTGCTCGACGACGCCGGGCGAGCGTTCGTGTCGCAGGCGATCAATGGACAGCCGGTACCCGATCGCTACGACCTCCGCTTCACCCATCCGAGCGGACGGGTGGTCATCGGCGAGATGCAGATCACGATTGTCGACGACGGGATCCAGGGCATCGGCCGTGACGTCACCGAGGTGCGCGCGTTGCAGGCCGAGCTCCTCGCCCTGGCCCTGCGCGACCCACTGACCGGCTTGGCCAACCGCCGCCTGCTCGACGAGCTGCTGGCCGGAGCGATCCACCGCAGCAGGCGCAGCGGCGACGACCTGTCGGTCGCGTACATCGATCTCGACCGGTTCAAACACATCAACGACACATACGGCCACGAGGCCGGTGACGCCGTGCTCTGCGAGGTCGTGCGACGGGTGCTCTCGACCGTGCGCGCGGCCGACGTGGTCTCACGCGTCGGCGGTGACGAGTTCGTGATCGTCCACGACGCTGCGGACAACGGGGACGACGGGTTGATCGCGCGGATCACCGACGCGCTGTCCGAGCCGATCGAGGTCGGTTCCGGTGTGCGTGTTCGCTGTACTGCCAGTATCGGTGAGGCGGACACGCGCACCGTCGGCTGGGACCCCGCTGCGCTCGTCGCCGCCGCGGACGCGGCGATGTATCGGATCAAGCGCGGCCGACGTGCCGCCGCATCGATGGCCATGAATTCGTACGATCAGGACCTGTCGGTGAGGTACGCCCTCCACCCGATCGCCGAGGAACAGCTCGCCCGTAACTGAGGCTGCGACTGGTTCTGCGCCGGCGCCTATGCAGTCGGTGCGTCGGCCAGGGTTTCGGCGAACAACGACAGCGCGGCGAGCGCGAATGCAACCATGTTCTCGGCGCGGTCGTCGAGGCCCGTCAGGACGTTCCGGGTTGCTTCCACCGGTCCGGAAATGGCGAACCAACTGTGCCCGGCGGGGTCGCCGTACGGGTTCGCCGGTCCGGCGGCTCCGGCCTCGCCGATGCCCCACGTGGCGCCCAGCTTGATCGACACCGACCGGGCCAGATAGGTCGCGAAGACCTCTGTCGCGCCACGCATTCCCCGGGGGGCATCGACGGCCCCTGACATCCAGGCCTTGCTGGCCGCGCCGGTGTAGACGACGGCGCCGCCGAGGTAGTACGCCGATGCACCCGGCACCGAGAGCAGCGCGGCCGAGATCAGGCCACCGGCCGAACCCTCGGCGACGGCGACGGTCTCATCGCGCTCGCGCAGCAGCGAGGCGATGTGACGAGCGGGTTCGGCGAAGGCGTCGATGAACATGCGCACAGCATGGCACCGTGTCGGTCAGAGTGACCGTGAACGATCAGGACGGCCTGCCGGGCACGGTCTGTCAGAGGCTCGGGCGGATGAGGAACTTCTGGCCGGTCGCCTGGCGGGCGTAGGTCGAGATCGCATCGAGGTCGAGGGCACCGGCGAGGGAAACCTCGTCGGTGTAGCTGCTCGCGAACGTCGTGTGGATCTCGTCGATGACCCGGGCCCGGAGACGCAGCATGCCCTCGACGCCGAACTTGGCGAGGAACGGGGTGAGCAGCCACCCGCCGACGCCCCAGGCCATCCCGAAGTTGCGGTTGAGTTCGGTCGGGTGGCGGTCGAGGCCACCGTAGATGTAGACCTGCTTGTGGGTCGTGCTGCCATAGCGGCTGTAGTCGGCTGCGGTCGCGTTAGCTGCCGACTCCATGCACCCGAGGATCTGCCCGGCGAGCGGGCCGCCGCCGATCGCATCGAACGCGAGGGTTGCCCCGGTCACCACGAGCGCCATGGTGAGGTCGTCGAGGAACGTCGGCGACGACGAGTCGCACACGTGCAGTGCGCCCTGGTCGACGAGGATCGCGGCCTGCTCCGGTCGGCGGACGATGTTGACGAGTGGCACGCCGTCGGAGAGGCACAGCCGGTTGAGCATCTGGCCGAGGTTGGATGCCGCAGCCGTGTGTACCAGAGCGGTGTGGCCCTCCATGCGCATCGTCTCCACCATCCCGAGCGCGGTGAGCGGGTTGACGAAGCACGACGCTGCGGCCTCGGCTGGCGTGCCGTCTGGCATCACCATGCACATGAACGCCGACACGACCCGGTACTCGGCGTACATCTGGCCGCCGGCCATACCGACCATCTTGCCGACGAGCGCCTGCGCGTCCGGCGAATCACCGGCGGCGACGACGACCCCGGCACCCTCGTTGCCGACGGCCATCGACTCGCCGAGGCGGCCACCGAGCCCGCGCATGACGGCCGGCGAGATGGGCGCTGTGACGACGGGGGACTTTGGTGTCCCGGCGGACACGGCCTGGGAGATGTCGGCGGCGGCGAGCAGCAGGCCGAGGTCGGACGGGTTGATCGGGGTGGCCTCGATGCGGACCAGGACCTCTCCCGGACCGGGCGTCGGCATGTCGACGACGGCGATGGACAGTTCGAGTTGGCCGTCAGCGGCGACGAGCGTCCGGATCTGGCGCATGGTGGACGGGATCGCGGGACGAGCATCGTTGGTCATCACCGAACCCTACGGCGCTGGATCGGCATGGAATGCTGCGCCGGTCTGCGACTCCGTCACCAGGCCCGCAACCGGACCGACGGTCTCGTCGGCCCAGGCGGCGTGATGGGTCCGCGCCCAGGTCTCGGTGACGGATCCGGTGCGCATCCCCTGACGCGAGCCGGGATCGCCGACCGCATAGCGGATGTGTCCGATCACGAGCAGCCCGAGCGCGAGCGCGAACCAGTCGTGCACGAACGTCGACCCGGTTCGCCACGACAGCCGGGCCAGGTCGGGGAAGTACATCAGCGTGCCGGTCACCAGCAGCACGGCGATTGCGCCGCCGCTGAGCGCGGTGTTGAGCTTCTGGCCGGCGTTGAACTTGCCCACCCCCTCGGCGTCGCGGCGCGCCTGCTTGGAGCGCAGCCACCGGCCGTCCGCCGTCGTGAACCGCCCGAGCCGGCGCAGGTCGTTGCGGTAGGCCCTCGACACTGCGCCCACCAGCAGGGGCACGGGCAGCGCGAACCCCGTCCAGACGTGCACCAGGACGGCCAGGCGCCGGTTGCCGACGAGCACCGACAGCGGCCCGACGTAGAGCACGGCCGCGGTGAGGACGCAGACCCCGAACAGCAGGCCCACCGACCAGTGCACCCACCGCTCCACGCGGTCGAAGCGGTCGAGGTCGTCGCGACGACCGGCCTCGGCTGCCTCCGGCTCAGCTGGTCGGGTCATCGCTCCTCCCGTTCGACGCCCCGACGGTGC
>JANXUX010000175.1 GCA_025351965.1 Actinomycetes bacterium
GCGACGAATGCCAATCCGCCGGCGACCAACCAGGTCGCGTGGTAACTGAACGAATCGGCCACCCGCTCACCGAGGGTGGGTCCGAGGGCGAGGCCGGCATACAGCGCGACCGAGAAGTACGACGCCGCCTCGCCACGTCGATCAGCTGGGGCGAGGTCCTGGACGGCGGTCGCCGCACCGACGAACACTGCGGCCTCCCCGATGCCCGTGACGATCCGCAACGCGATCAGCATCGGGAGACCGCCGACCAGATCGTACCCAGCGACGGACAACGCAACGATGAGCGAGCCACCGACGACGAGGATCCGACGACCCTTGCTGTCACCCAGCCGCCCGGCCCAGGGACGGAGCACGGCAGCGGCGACGGAGAAGATGCCCACGGCACAACCGACGGCGAAACCGCCACCACCGAGCTCGTCCTTGATGTACTTCGGCAGCGTCGGCAGCAGCGTCCCGAGCGCCGTGAAGTAGAACAACGTCGCACCGGTGACCAGTGCGAACGGCAGGGTCACCAGTCGAGCCCGCCCTGGTTCACCGTCGGCATCGGTGGGGGGAACTCTCGGCGCCATCCCTCGATCCTTGCCGATGCGCGGTCGGTCCCGCCCAATCCGCTGGGACTGCGGTGTGCCAACATCGCGGATGTCCCCGACCGACCTCACCGCCTGCACGGCCGTCGAACTGATCGAACACTTCCGCTCCGGAACGGCCTCCCCGGTGGAGGCGACCGAGGCAGTGCTCGACCGGATCGCCCGCGTCGATCCACAGCTCAATGCGTTCTGCCTGGTCGACCGTGAACGGGGTCTCGCCGCCGCGCGGGAGAGCACATCACGCTGGCACCGGCATGAGCCGGGTGGACCGTTGGACGGCGTGCCAACGTCGATCAAGGACCTGATCCTCACCACGGGCTGGCCGACATTGCGTGGCAGCCGCACCATCGACCCGGATCAGCCATGGGAGGTCGATGCGCCAGCCACGGCCCGGCTGCGCGAGGCCGGAGCCGTGCTGATCGGCAAGACCACGACGCCCGAGTTCGGGTGCAAGGGCGAGACCAACTCGATCCTCACCGGTATCAGCCGCAACCCGTGGGACACATCGAAAACGACGGGTGGCTCGTCGGGTGGGACGGCCGCAGCCGTTGCCGCCGGGCTCGGCCCGCTGAGCATCGGCACCGACGGCGCCGGGTCGGTGCGCATCCCGGCTGCGTTCTGCGGCAACGTCGGTCTCAAGCCCAGCTTCGGGCGCGTCCCGGCCTTCCCGCTCTCACCGTTCGGGACAGTCGCCCACCTCGGACCACACACGATGAGCGTCGCCGACGCTGCGTTGATGATGAATGTGCTCTCTCGCCCCGACCCGAGGGACTGGACGTCGCTGCAGTACGAGCCGATCGATTTCACGGACGGCCTCGACGACGGAGTCCTCGGGCTGCGGATCGCATTCTCGCCGACACTCGGGTACGCGCGACACGTGCACCCCGAGGTCGCCGCAGCAGTCGTGGCCGCTGTCGCCGAACTCGAGATGGCCGGGGCCATCGTCGACGCCATCGATCCAGGTTTCGCGGACCCGCTCGAGATCAGTACGGGCCTGTGGTTCACCGGCGCGTGGACGCTCTGGAACACACTGACACCTGGGCAGCAGGCGATCACCGACCCGGACTTCGCTGCACAGGCTGCCATCGGCTCGGGCCTGTCCAGCCTGGACGTGCAGCGGTTGAACGCCCGCCGCGGCGAACTCGGCTCGCTGATGCGGCAGTTCATGACGCACTACGACCTGCTCGTCACGCCGTCCGTTGCGATTCCCGCCTTCGAGGCGCGACCGACCGCTCAGGAGCCGATGACCGCCGAATCGATGCTTGGCTGGACGCCGTTCTCGTACCCGTTCAATCTGACCCAGCAGCCAGCGATCACCGTGCCGTGCGGGCTGACGGGAGCCGGACTGCCGATCGGACTGCAGATCGTGGGGCCGATGTTCGGCGATGCGATCGTGCTCCGCGCCGCACGTGCCTACGAGCAGCGCCGGCCCGTCCTGCGGCCGGTGTTGTGACGCCGCGGCCGACGCTCCTCGCGCCTCCGGTGCTTTCAGTGCTCGATCACTCGGCTCGTGACTCGGTCACGACGACGGGCGCGTTCCAGCTCGAAGAACGGGATCGGCAGCGACCGGCTCGCCCACAGACCCGCGCCGATCTCGAGGAAGTGCTGCTCCAGCGCATTCCGGTACCAGTCACCCGTTCGCCAATGGATGTCGAGGTCAGTCCGCGCCGGGTCGATGACCTCATCACGATCGGCGATCGTCGGGACCTCCACCAGCAGCAATCCACGCGCCGCACGGCCGAGGACCTCGATCGCCGTCCGCGCAGCCGCGGTCTCGATGTACTGCAGAACGCTCTGACAGATCACCAGGTCGTACTGCTCCGGCGGTGTCCACCGCGAGATGTCGGCGTGCTCGTGCCCGTAGCGGGTCGAGGCGTACTCGCTCACGTCGATCCCGTGGTAGCTGACGCGAGGGCGCACCTCGGCGAACCAGTCGCGCCAATAGCCCTTGCCGGCACCGACATCGAGCACCGAACGGATGGGGATCCGCCACCAGTCGGCCAACGCCGTGACGCCGGTGGCGAGTTGACCGATGCGGCGCAGGTCATGAACGGGCCGGTCGCCGTAGAAGGTGCGATAGTACGCCGCATCGAACCGCTCGGTTGATCCCACCCGAGCACCGTAGCGAATCCGCCGGGTCCGCCTTCGTGGACGTGCTCGTCGCGTCAAGAACCCGTGCGTCGCCGGTGTCTCACCCCTCGATCGTCACCGAGCTGAGATCGTCAGCGAGGATGATCGTCCCGGTGAAGTGGGTTGCGGCTCGGGCGCGCCAGGACTCGGCCTGGCCCGGTTGCAGCGCTGGCACGAAATGAGTGCACATCAGGGTGCCGACCCCGCCGGTCGTGGCCGTCTGCGCAGCCTGTTCGACCGTCGAGTGGTAATCGAGGATGTCCTGGATCCGCGCGCTCGGGATCAGCTCGACGAGATCGGCGCGGATCACCGTCTGGACATAGACATCGGCACCGGCGCAGAGCTCGTCTAGGCCGACACACGGCACGGTGTCCCCGGCGATCGCCACGCTGGTGCGACCGTGTTCGATGCGGTAACCGATCGTCGGCTCGACCGGGCGATGATCGGTCGAGCGGGCGATGATCGTCGCCTCGCCGATCGTGAACTGGTCGGGCGGCTCGATCTCGTGCACCTCGACGATCGGCGTCCACGTCAGATCGTCGTGGTGAGCGAGCCGGTAGGTCAGATCCGGTGCGAGCATGGCCAGGATCGCCGAGACGACCTCGGCGGTGCGCGGCGGGCCGTAGATGTGCAGCGGCGTCGGGCTGGCGCTCATCACCCAATGGGTCGTGATCACGTCGTTGAGGTCGGTGATGTGATCGCTGTGGAGGTGCGTCAGCAACACGGCGTCGAGCATCATCGGCAGGGCACCCGCCGCAACGAGCCGCATCAGCACACCCCGACCGGCATCGATCAGCAGCCGCGTTCCGCCGGCCACCACCAACGTCGACGGTCCGGCCCGGTTCGGGTCCGGCAACGGACTCCCTGTCCCCAGTGTTGTCACGGTGATCGGCATCGCCCACTCCCCTCGGTCGTCGCACGATAGTCGGGACCAAAGACCCTCGTGCCCGGCTCGCGCGTTCCGCAGAATCGTGGGATGAGCCAACACCTCACCACCGGTTCGACGACCAACGTGAGTCCCGCGCACGACCGCCTGCTCGTCGGATTCGACGGATCCCAAGGCTCGGTCGCGGCCGTCGACTGGGCGGCTGCGGAGGCCACTGCGCGCGGCGCCTCCCTGCTGGTGGTCATGGGACGCGCCCTGCCCGAGGCAGTCGACTTCTCCGGAATCGGCGCACGGCAGATCGCCGACCTCGAAGAACTGGCTCAACACATCGCCGTCGAACATCCGACACTCGACCTCGACATCGCTGCCACCGTGCTGGACCCCCGCGACGCGCTCATCCGCGAGGCGTCGGGGGCCGACCTCCTCGTCCTCGGCTCCACCGAGCGGGGCGCCGCGCACCGACTGCTGTTCGGCTCGGTCGCCCACAGCGCGGCCCGGCGCAGTCCGTGCCCGCTGGTCGTCGTCCGCGGTCGTCGATCCACCGCAGCGATCCACACCATCGCGGTCGGAGCGGACGGCTCGAGTGCGTCGGATGCCGCACTGCTCTGGGCAGCCGCCGAAGCCGAGCTGCACGTCGCCGAGATCATCGTCGTGCATGGCTGGGACCGTTCCGGTGTTCGCGCCGACGCCACGGCGATCCTCGACGATGCGGTGACACGGTGCAGCGCCCGGTGCAGCCGCCCCGTGCGTGGCGACCTGTTCGATGGCGATGCCGCAACCGCGCTCACTGCATGGACGATCGAGGCAGACCTGCTCGCGATCGGGTCACGCGGGCGCAGTGGCTTCCGGACGGCGTTGTTCGGCTCAGTCGCGTTGGCGGTGGCCGAGCACGCCATGTGCCCCGTCGTGATCACGCACCCACGCCCGAGAGCCTGATCCCCGTCGAGACGGCGGGCTGCTCGGCCGGGCTGCTCGGCCGGCACCGTCGGCCGCACCGCTACGCGCGGCGCAGCACTCGGCGTCCTGCGCACGTCGCGAGCACGACGACCGTCGCCACCAGCAAGACGACCCCGGCGATCAGCCCGAACCGCTGCGTCGCCACGGTGATCTCGTCGCTGGTGACCTCGATCACGAGCGCCATGAACGCAAGGCCGAAGCAGCACGCGGCGAGGCGGATAGACAGCATCTCGACCTTGGTCAGCTCGCGGTCGTCAGCGACAGCCGTGTGGATCGCGCCCTCGCTGCGCAAGAGCCGATCGAGCCAACGCACCGGAGCAGTCACCGCGACGATCACGATCGGTGCCCAGGCGAGCAAGATGACCGCCAAGGTGAGCACCGCGCCGGGCCCCAACGCCTCACGGCCCTCGACGACGGCTGCGGCGGCGAAGGTGGCCATCGCCGTCGCGAGCAGCACGAGCAACGCTTTCGCATAGCGCAGGACGATGGTCTGGGTACGCAGCACATGGCGGGCCATCCCGTGTTCGACTTTGGCGACCTCGCTGATCAGATCGCGGCTACGCGACGCTGCAAGCAGCAACAGCGCATTCGCCCGATCCTGATCGTCGATCGATGCGGAGCGGACACCGAGTCCCCCATATGCCGTGATCCGGCGGTCGATCGCGGCGCGTGATCGGTCGTTGGCCGGCACGAGCAACTCGATCGCGACCCGATCCGAACGAGCAGCGGTGAGGGCAGCAGCGGCGTGTTCGCCGAGATCGTCGGACGGCAGCCGTAGCCCAGTGAGCGTGAACCGGGGAGCGAACACGTCAGCGCTCGCAGTGCGCAGATGATTGGAGTGGAAGTAGAAGTGGATGAGATCGCGGAGCACCAGTGACAACGCCACGAACGGCAGGCCGAGCATGATGACGACGGCCATCGTGATCAGTACCTTGGGGGCGTCGATCCGACCGATGACCAGTGATCGGATCACGCCGACGACGGAATCGCGCTCGACGGCTGGGAGCAGCACCATCAGGCCGACACGCCATAAGTCGCGTGCCGGGCGCCGAGGGCACGGACGGCGGGCACGATCGTGTCCAGCCGGTCAAGGTTGGCGACGGCGGTCGCAAGCATCGC
>JANXUX010000438.1 GCA_025351965.1 Actinomycetes bacterium
GGCGACCGCGCCGACGGCGGTCGCTCCGGCGAGGCGGAGCACACCGCGCCGGCTGCTGCTCGTTGCGATCGGCTCCTGATCCGGCTCGGACGCAGGCTCAGCGGTCAACGACCCGACGACATCCGGCGACACATCGGGCACGGCCGCCGCGAAGCGTGATTCGAGAACGGCCAAGCGCTCGCGCAGCGCAGCGATCTCGTCGAGGGCCGACTTCATGGCGTCAAAATGGTGCGTACTCATGGTTTTCACCCTGGCACAAATCGACACACCCGAATGACGGAGGTGCCGGGCCGCACGAAACCGGCTGGCCGCCGCCGCCGATAGCGTCACAGGACCATGCGTTCTGGATTCATCACCTTCGTCGGCCGACCCAACGTCGGCAAGAGCACGCTGCTCAATGCTGTGTGTGGACAGAAGGTGAGCATCGTCAGCGACAAGCCGCAGACGACACGCAAGCGCGTCCGGGGTGTCGTCAACCTGCCGGACACGCAGTTGGTCTTTGTCGACACGCCTGGCCTGCACAAGCCGGTGACGGCGCTCGGCAAGCGGGTCAACGCGACCGCGCTGGAGTCTGCCGAGGACGTCGACGTCGTCTGCCTCGTCATCGACGCAACGATGCCGTTCGGCTCCGGTGATCAGTGGGTCGCGGACCGGATCGACACCGCCAACGCCGTCATCGTGGTCAACAAGGTCGATGCTGCCTCGAAGCAGGCGGTGCTCAAGCAGCTGATCCGGGCCAGTGGGTTGGAGGCATCGGCCTACTTCCCGATCTCGGCCAAGACCGGCGAGGGCGTGCCCGAGTTGCTCGAGCACCTCGCCTCTTTGATGCCCGAGGGCCCGCTGTACTTTCCGGTCGACACCGTCAGCGACATCCCCGAAGAGGAGTGGGTCGCGGAGTTGGTGCGTGAGCAACTGCTGGCGATCTTCGAGGACGAGATGCCGTATTCGATCGCGACCCGCATCACCGAGTGGGAATGGCCGCGGGTGCGCTGCGAGATCATCGTCGAGCGCGAGAGCCAGAAGGGCATGGTCATCGGCAAGCACGGATCCGTGCTCAAAGAAGTCGGCCAACGCGCCCGGGCGCAGATGCCCGAAGGCGCCTACCTGGAGCTGTTCGTCAAGGTCGACAAGGACTGGCAGCGCAAGCCCGATCGCATCGAGCGCCTCGGCTACTGACGGTCGGGTTCAGCCGGTGACGGCGGTCGTGGACTCCAGTGCCGGGTCGGTCGCCCGTGGCTCGACGACAACCGTCGTGGTCGTCGGCGGTGGCGCGCTGCCGAGCAGCGCAGAGTAGTCCTCCTTGACCAGGACACCGCCGCTGTCGCTGGTCTCGCCGGTGCCCAACGGCACACCGATGGGTTCGTTGTTCAGCGTGAACCGCACCTGCGACACGCCGCTGAGCTTGGTCAGGGTCAGCACGATCTGACCGATCGCCAGCCGCTCGTCGTACCGATCCGATGCGCCGACGCGATCGAAGAAGTCGAGTGGGAGATCGACGGTGAGCACGCCGCGGAACTCGCTGGTCCGGAACGTGGAGTCCTTCGGGATGGCGGTGCGCTGACCGCCGACCGGGTTCTCCGGACCATCGCCGAGTAGCCCCAGAACCACCAGCGCTTCCGCCGAGCTGGACGTGTACTGCTGCTGACTGGCGAGTTGCTGGCCGGTGATGAAGAACAGCGTGACCGCTGTGTTCGGTGTGGTCGTGGTCGCTTGCGGGGTCGTGGTCGTGGTGGCGACGAATTCGATCGTCGACGTCGTTGCCGGCATCGTCGTGGTCGTCGTCGTGGTTCCGGTCAGCCCGTCGGGAATGTTGCCGAGCGCAATCGGCGAGAACCCGCTCGACTTCGGGGCACCGCATGCAGCAACGCTGATGGTGAGCGCTGCCATGACGGCGAGCAGGAAGATCAGGCGTCGATGCATCAGGACTCGCCTCCGCGTCGATCTGTCGGCATCCGCACGACGAAGCGGGCGCCACCGCCGATGCGGTCCTCGACCCAGACCTCACCGCCGAGTGCGTGGGCATGCTCGGTCACCAGCGCCAGGCCGAGTCCGGTTCCGATGCGATGACGGGCTGCGGTGCCGCGGGCGAAGCGCTCGAATATCCGTTGGCGCTCACCCCTGGCCACGCCGGGTCCGGAGTCCTCGACGGCGAGCAGCACGTTGCGACCCGGGCCGGGCTCGATGGTGATCCGCTCGGCGCCACCGCCATGCTGGCGGGCATTGTCGAGCAGGTTGGCCAGGATCCGCTCGAGGCGGAGCTTGTCGATCCACACGGTCGTCAGGGTCGTCGGGGCGATGTCGATGGGGACGTCGCCGAACCCGGCGCGCTGGGCAATGCGCGCCACGACGTCGTCGAGGCGGAGTTCCTCTCGATGGATGTCGGTCACGCCGGCATCGATGCGCGAGAGCTCGAGCAGGTCGAGCACCATTTGATCGAAACGGCGGACCTGGTTGACGACGACGTCCAGCGCCTGTTGGGTCCGTTCGGGAAGATCGGTGCGACGCGCGTCGAGGACCTCGACTGCGGCGCTGAGCGCGGTGATCGGCGAACGCAACTCGTGACTGACGTCGGACGCGAACTGGGCTTCGCGTTCGATCCTGGCCTGCATCGTGTCCGCCATGTCGTTGAACGACTGCGCGAGCCGGTTGAGTTCGGGGTCGCTCTCCGGATCGAGGCGAGTGTGCAGCCCGCCCGAAGCCAGGCCGCCCGCAGCAGCCGCGACGCGGCTCACGGGCTTGAGCAGGCGCCGGCTCGCCCACCATCCGAGCGACGCGGCGAGCACCGTGATGACGAGCGAGCCCAGCGCCAACGCAGTGCCGACCTGGCGGATGACGCGATCGGTGTCACTGAGGTTGAACGCCTCGATGTACTGGGCGTCGACGGCTCGGATGTCCACCCCGACGGCGAGGTAAGGGGCGCCGTCGAACTCGAAGCGTTGCTGGCCGCTCTGGTGGTTGGTGACCTGCTCGACCAGCTCAGACGGCAACAACTCCTTCTGGCGGAGTGTCAACTGGGCGAAGTCGCGGCCGTCCACGAAGAGGATCGCAAACCCGCCTGATTCCGTTCGGCTGCTGGTGATGATCTTGCCGAAGTCCGTGACTCCGGTGTTCAGTTGGCTGAGCGCCGATGTGGCGTTGGCGTAGGTCTGGGCGCGAGCGACTCGCGACCGCTGGTCGAGCAGGTAGTTGCGCGCCGTGGTGTAGGTGAACGCGGTGAGTGCGGCCGACGTCGTGAAGGCAGTGAGCCCGAGGAACAGCGTGAACCGGATCCGTAGGCTCAGGGCACGTCGGGGTCTGCTCGCACGTGCCACCCGGACAGTGTTGCCGATGTCGGCATCCGATGCCCGTCTCGAACCGCTAGGCAGCAGCTGCGACCACCTGTGACGCCTGGGCGAGGGTATGCAGGACCGGGGCCAACGAATCCAGGTCGGCCAGGACGAGGTTGGCACGCACGTCGAGGGACTCGCTGACGAGGATCAGCCGGACGCCCTCTCGCGTCGCCGCCGTCGCGAGATCGCGGAGGCAGCCGAGGCTGGTCGCCGAGAGACTGGACATGGCGTCGAGTTCGACGACGAGGCTGAAGCCTCTGGGGACATCATCGAGCGAGTGGCGCAACGTATCGACCTGATCGCAGGTGTTCAGCGTGCCGGAGATGCTCGCAATGACCATTCCACTCTGGCGGTCGGTGCGGATGGTGATCGACGGCTCCAACATTCGGTGACCTCGACATTCTGTGCAACGAACCCGATTGGTTCCGCGCTGCCGGTGAGGCACCAGGGGGAGGAAGGTACCCCACCGAAGCAGCGTGAACACGGGTAATGATGGGGGTTGTCTGTAACGAGACCTCGTCCGATGTGTGCGATTTCTGTAACAGATCTCGAGAGAGGGAGCGCCGTGCAATCACTGCTGTTTGTCGAGGACGATGACTCGATCCGGCTGGCGTTGCGGCTCGCCCTCGAGGACGAAGGCTATGAGGTCCGTGAAGCGCCGGACGGTCGCAGCGGCCTCGAGGCGTTCAATGAACGCGAGCCTGATCTCGTCCTGCTCGACCTCCGCCTGCCGGACATCTCCGGCTTCGATGTCTGTCGGGCGATGCGCGCCAAGAGCATCGTGCCGATCATCATCGTCACTGCCCAGACCGACACCCACGACCTGGTCGTCGGGCTCGAGGCCGGCGCCGACGACTACGTCACCAAGCCCGTCGTACCCAAGGAACTCGCGGCGCGGATCCGTGCCCAGCTCCGACGCGTGCAGTTGCACGAAACCCCGACGCACGGGGCTCGGCCGGTCGTGTTCGGCGACGTCGAGGTTCGCCACGAACAGGGCATCGTGCTCAAGAACGATGTCGAGCTGAGCCTGACCAAGACCGAGTTCCGGTTGATGTGTGAGTTCGCAGAGCACGCCGGCTCGGTGCTCTCGCGTGACCAGCTGCTGGAGCGGGTCTGGGGCTACGAGTACCTCGGTGACAGCCGACTCGTCGACGCCCACGTCCGCCGCCTCCGCCTGAAGATTGAGGACCACCCCGACGAGCCGAAGCTGCTCGTGACCGTCCGCGGCCTGGGTTACCGGTTGCTCACATGAGTCCGCTCGCCTGACCGGTCAGGAGTCGGCAGTTCAGACGATCGTGACGCCGGATGGCGGACCGCCGAGGGTGCCGTCGGCCCGAGACGTGCCACGAACCACTCGAACCAGCGCGAGCAGCACCATCAGGACGACGAAGGCGACGACGGTGTACTCGGCCCAGAGCACGCCGACGATCGCGAACGAATCGACACGTGCGGTCTGCCCGGTCGCCGTCGTGACGCACGAAGAGTCGATGTCGTAGCCAGTGCCCTCCCCGTCGCTGGTCGGCTGTGAATGATTGCCGGGCACGAACGTGCCGTCGCGGCACAGCACCGGGCCGGCGGGACGCTGCAGAAAAGGCGCGACCGCGCCGAGGCAGGCGACCACGAACGCGACGCAGACGGCGATCAGCAGGGCTCCCCACCAGGGCAGGCGCCGGGCGCGGGGCGGCGCAGTCTGCGGCGCGAGGGGCGTGTCGTCGATGATCACGCGTCAGCCATCGGCACCGAGCGGCACCGACTTGAGATCGTGTCCGACGCGACCGGCGTGACCGGCCACGCTACGAGTCGGCAGTGATCTCGCGGAGGAAGGCCTCGACCTCGGAGCGTTCCCGGGTGCGCCGCATCGGAGGCAGGGCCTTGACGATGTCCCAGCGGTAGTTGGCCTTGCCGAGCCGTGGGTCGAAGACGGCCACGACGCCACGGTCGGTCGCCGTACGGATCAGCCGCCCGGTCGCCTGGGCGAGCAGCGTCGAGGCGCGGGGGATGTCGATCTGGCCGAACGCCTTCGCGCCGAGCAGCTCACGGCGGGCCGACAGCAGGGGATCGTCCGGGCGGGGGAACGGCAGTCGATCGATGGTGACCAGCGACAGCGTCCGCCCCGGGATGTCGACGCCCTGGAAGAACCCGGACGTCGCGAACAGGCATACGCTCTCGTCCTCGGAGAACGCCTTGACGAGTGCGTTCTTGGGTCGGTCACGTTGGGTCAGCACCGTGAACGGGATCCGACCGCGTACCGCAGCTGCGGCGGCATCCATTGCCTTGTAGCTGGTGAAGAGCGCCAGTGTGCGCCCGCCTGCGGCAGTGATCAGACCGACCAGCTCGTCGGCGACGGCCTCGGCGAACTGGGCCGAGCGGGGATCCGGCATGTGCAACGCGCAGTACAGGACAGCATTGTTGGCGTAGTCGAAGGGACTGCCGACGTCGACCACGTCGACCGTGCCGGCAAGCATGCCGACGCGCTCGGTCAGCGATGCGGGAATGGTCGCGCTCGTGAGGATCGCGGTGCGCTGCTCCCAGATGCCCTTGCGCAGGGTGGGGCCGACGTCGAGCGGGGCGATCTCCAGGCGCGGCATGTCCGGGCTGCCCGACACGAACGCGACATACCCGTCGTTCTTGGCGATCGCGCGGTCGATGTCGTCGATGAGCCGGGTCGCCTGCTGCTGGGCGCGCAGGCGGCGCTGCTTGGCCTCCTCGACCGTTGTCTCGATCGCGCGTAGCGCGGCCTGGGCGCGATCGATGCACTGGCGACCGGTGATCAGCGCCTCGCTGATCGCGTCCGGCAGGGGGAACGGCAGGCGCTGGCCGGACAGGTTCGAGATCGACTCGCGCAGTGCGACGCCGCTCTCGATCACGGACGCGATGAGGCCCTGGTCGTCGAGGATCCGGCGCAGCGCCACGCTCACGTTGGTGAACCGGCCGCTCCCGATGGTGATCCCGACGGTGTCGCTCATGATGTCCTCGAGCGAATGGGCCTCGTCGACGATGAGCACGTCGTGGTCAGGCAACAGCACGCCGCCGCTGGCGATGTGCAGTCCGTACAGGTAGGTGTTGACCACCACGACGTCGGCCGACGCAGCACGTTTGCGGGCGTTCTCGGCGAAGCACTCGTCGCCCTTCGGGCAACGGGTCGCCCCCGGGCACTCGTCGCTACTCACCGACACCGACTGCCAGGCACGGTCGCTCGGCATCCAGTCCAGCTCGGCCTGGTCACCGGTCTTCGAGGTGGTCGACCACTCGCCGAGCCGCTTGATCTCCAGCTTGACGGTGGGTGCCAGATCAGCGAGCTCGAGCTGACCGGTGGCCGCTGCCTGTACCTCGTGGACGCGCTGCAAGCAGATGTAGTTGCTGCGCCCCTTGAGGATCGCGAAGTCGAACGGGACGTCCAGGTGGGTGGCCAGGAACGGGAGGTCCTTGTTCGCCAACTGGTCCTGCAGCGCCTTCGTCGCCGTGGCGACCATGACGTGCTTGCCGGCCAGCACCGCAGGCACCAGGTAGCCCATCGTCTTGCCCGTCCCGGTGCCGGCGGCCACGACCAGGTGGCGCTTGTTGGCGATGGCCGCTGCCACGGCCTCGGCCATCTGCAGCTGTCCGGGGCGTTCCTCGGCGGCCGGCAGCGCCCCCGTCACCGTCGCGAGCGCGACACGAACACCCGGGACAGACATGGGTCAGCGGGCCGGCAACAGGGCGAGTGCCGCGTCGATCTCGTGCTCGTCGAAGTCGGGCCATGACTTGTCGGAGAAGTAGACGACGCTGCCGGTGATCTGCCAGAGCAGGAAGTTGGAGATCCGCATCTCACCGGATGTGCGGACCAGCACGTCGACATCGGGCAGGTCGGGCAGGTAGAGCCGCTGCTGCAGGTTCTCCGCCGTGGCCGGCACACCGTCGGCGATGATCCGCTGGGCAGCGGTCGCCAGCTCGGTGCGGCTGCCGTAGTCGAACGCGATCGTCAGGGTCATCCCGGTGTTGGTGGCGGTGTCGGCGATCGCCTTGCGGATCGCGCGCTGCACGAAGCGCGGGGTGCGCGCATCGGGGGAGTCGAACGGACGCCCGATCCACTGGATGCGCACGTTCAGATCGTTCAGCTCAGCGACGCGCCCGAACAGCTTCTCGTGCAGGCCGAGGATGTGGCGGACCTCGCGCCGTGGGCGGACCCAGTTCTCGGTGCTGAAGCCGAACGCCGTCAGCCACCCGATGTCGCGCTTCACCGCTGCACGAACCACGGTGGCCAGGTTTTCCTCGCCCTCGGTGTGCCCGTCGGTGCGCGGCAGGCCTCTGGCCTTGGCCCACCGGCCGTTGCCGTCCATGATGCACGCCATGTGCGGGCCGGTCGTGGACCGATTGGCGGAGGCGGGGGAGAAGTCGACATTCACGGCGACGTCACGATATCGCTGAGCACCGAACGCGTTTGTGCGCAAGGGTTCGGGCCAGGACGTGTGAGAATTGATCCGTGGCCAGCCGACCGTCGAAACAGCAGCGCGGGGGGTCGTCCACGGATGAGGCCGCGACGGCGCTCCGACACGTCCTGGTCGTCGGCGGGACCACTCAGGAGTGGGACGACCTCGGCCCCGAGCTGTGGGCGCTGCGTCGCAACGACCTGGCCAAGGTGGTCGCCCACGCCGGTGCGATGTGGCTGACTGTCCGTCCGTATCACGCGGGCGACGTCCGCGCAGACGAGGCTGCGTCGGTGATGACGCCGACGCAGCGCACCATCGACGTCCGCGAGGGCTGCACGGTGATCGTCGATCCCACGCCCGACGGTCGGGCCCGGTTCCTGGCTGCCATCGATCAGTTGCGCGACCTGGCGCCGGAGGCGGTCGACGAGGCCGCCATCGCTGCGGTGCTGATGGCACCGGCGCCGATCGAGCCCGACCTGACTGTCATCCTCGGGCCACGCCAGCAGCTGCCCCCGTCGCTGGTCTGGGAGCTGGCGTACTCCGAGATCGTGTACATCGACACCCACTGGAACGACCTCGCCGCGTCCCACGTCGAGCATGCGATCGACGCCTACTCGCGCCGCCACCGGCGCTTCGGCGGCATCGAATGACCGGCTCGGCGTGACGTCCGGGACACCGGCGTGAGCCGTCTCTACCGCGACACCGGCGTCGTCCTGCGCACGTACAAGCTCGCCGAATCGGACCGCATCATCGTCCTGCTGACCGAAGGTCACGGCAAGATCCGCGCCGTTGCCAAAGGGGTGCGCAAGACGCACTCCAAGTTCGGGGCCCGGCTGGAGCCGATGAGCCACGTCCGGCTGCTGCTCCACGAGGGACGCGAGCTGGACATCGTCAACCAGGTCGAGTCCGTCGATTCGCTGGCACCGCTGCGTGCCGACCTCGATCACATCACCCAGGGCATGGCGGTGCTCGAGGCGGTCGACCAGATGTCGCTCGATCGTGAGCCCAACCCGCAGCTGTACCGGATGCTCGTCGGTGTGCTGCGTACGATCTCGGTCAGCGAGTCACCGCTCGTGGTGCCGGCGTTCTTCTGGAAGCTCCTCACCCTGGAGGGTGTCCGTCCCGAGCTGGACGTGTGTGTCCGCTGCGGTGAGACGGAGCCGCTCGTCGCGTTCGACATGGATCACGGCGGGGTCTTGTGCCGGACATGCCGCACCGGCGCTCCGATCTCGGCGGCTGCGCTCGAGCTGATGCGGATGATCCTCGGCGGGCAGATGAACGCCGCCCTGGCCGCCCCGATGTCATCCGCGACCCACGAGGTCAACAACCATGCAACCCGGGCCGTCGAGCACCACATCGAGCGGCGGCTGCGGTCGGTGGCAGTGTTCGAACGCCACTGAGTCGGCGGAGGTCGACCTCGGAGCGTCAGCTGATCGTCGTCGAGGTCGCCGCCGTCGTCGTGGTCGTGGTCTCCGGCACCGGTGCGAGCGGGAAGTTTGCGAACAGCGGCGGGTGATCGCAGTTCTGGATGTCGCCGAAGTTGCGCTGCGAGTTGGCGTCGTGGGGCAGGATCTCGTCGCCGAGCTTGGTCAGCGTGACGATCGTCGCGACGTGGTCGATTTCCCGGGAGCTGACCACGATGCTGCCGAGCCCGTCCGGGGTGGCGGTCCGCAGCACGTAGTAGCGCTTGCCGGCGGCGCCGTCGCACAGCAGCCCGCTGAACGGCTCGCGCTGGTCGATCGGGATCGTGAACGGTGCGTTGTCGAGCGTCCATTGGGCCAGACATCGCCCGCTGCCTGAGGAGCGGCTGGGTGACAAGAACGTCGCCACGGCGCTGCCGGCCGGCCCGCCGCCGATCGCCATGATGACCTTGGGCGGCGCGACCTCGGCTCCGATCGAGGCGTCGACGTCCTCGAAGCTGAGCGACACCGACGTCGCGCCTCCAGCGGAGACGGCCACATCGCTGGCGTTGGCTCCGCCGCGTTGCACCAAGACGTGGGCCGAGGCGTCAGCTGCGGTGTAGGCGGTGACGGTGTCGTCTCGTCCATCACCGTCGACGTCACCCACCAGCTGGTCGCCCGTCACCGCCCCCGCCGGGATCGCAGTGATGCCAGGGCAGACGGTGGACGGAGGTGCGGTGGTCGGCGTGCCCAGCGACGTCACGAGGGGCGATGACACAGCCGGCGCAACGGTGACGTCGGCGACCGTGATCGACACGACGATCGTCGGATCGGCGCCGGCCGGGTCGAGGGTTGCGCTCGGGTCCGCAGCGGCCACGCTCGTCGGCGCGCCGGCGGGAGCGGTGAGCTGGACGATGGCGAGGGTCGTCGGCGAGGACGACGTCGATGACTCGTCACCACCGCTGCCGCAGGCGACCATGGACAGTGTGAGGCAGAGGCCGACGGCGACGACGGTCGAGCGGCGACGCCGGGTCCCGCCCCCTGAGACACTGGCGGGCAGGGATCGGGCGACGACCATCGGTCCATCTTGCACCTTTTCATCAACTCGTTCGTGACTCATCGCACACCTCCCTTAGCCTTGCTGCCATGCCCGCCACCGAGCTCGATCAGATCGTCAATCTCTGCAAACGACGGGGCTTCGTCTACCCGTCGGCCGAGATCTACGGCGGTTTCCGGTCCAGCTACGACTACGGCCCGCTCGGTTCGCTGATGCTCCGCAATGTCAAGGACGCCTGGGTGCGGTCGATGGTCCTGCGCGACATCAAGATCGAACTGAAGGGCTCGATCTTCGTCTTCCCACCGTGGATGGCCGCGACGGTCGCGCTGTTCACCGTGCTCGTGACCACCGTGGCCGCCGTCTACCCGGCCCGACACGCCGCGCGGATTGACCCGGTGACGGCGCTGCGCCATGAGTAGTTTGCGCTGCGGGTGCGCTCAAAGGCGATCGGAGGGTAGAGGGCAGAGATCGGAGCGGTGGAACCGCCGAGAGATTGGGGAAACCTCCTGATTCCTCGTCCTTG
>JANXUX010000210.1 GCA_025351965.1 Actinomycetes bacterium
CGCGGCACGTCCGTCACGCCGGGCTACTACAAGCGGCCCGATGCGACGGCTGCGCTGTTCGCCGACGGCTGGCTGTGCACCGGCGACCTCGCCTACATCCTCGACGGCGAGCTCGTGCTCTGTGGCCGGCTCAAGGACGTCATCATCGTCGGCGGTCGGAACGTGTTCCCCGAGGACATCGAACGCGCGGTCGGCGGTCTGGAGGGCGTCCGCGCCGGCAACGTGATCGCGTTCGGTGTCGACGGGTACAAGGGTAAGGAGACGGTGATCGTCGTCGCCGAGGTGCGCACCGACGACCCCGCCGGCGTTCGTGAGGCGATCCACCACCGCACGATCGGTGTGTGTGGGTTGCCGCCGCGCGACGTGATGCTGGTCCGCGCCGGCACGCTGCCGAAGACCTCGTCGGGCAAGCTGCAACGGGCCAAGTGCCGTGAGCTGTACATGAACGAGGAACTCGAGCTGTTCGAGGTCTGAACGCCGTGGCATTTCGCCGGGCCCGCACGTGGTCGATCTGGCACGTCCGATCTGGCACGATGGCGTGATGCAGGTCGTCTACAGCCCCGCCCACCTCCGCCACGACCCCAAGTTCGCGATCGAGCAGTCACGCCTGCTGCCGACCTTCGAGCACGTCGGTCGCGCCGAAGCCATCCGCGAGACGCTGCAGACCGACGCACGGTTCCGGTTCTCCGCACCGAGCGAGTGGGGCCTCGCCCCGATCGAAGCTGTGCACGATGCCGGACTGATCCGCTTCCTGGCGCGGGCCTGGGAGGACTACCAGGTCGCTGCCGGACCGACGGCGGATGTGATGCCCGACGTCTTTTACCGCCCGGCGCTGCGCAGGGGGATGGGCGAGCGTGGTGAGCCCGAGGCCGTCCAGGCCCAGTTCGGCTACTGGTGCTTCGAGACGACGACTCCGCTGACCAAGGGCACCTACGAGGCGGCGATCACGGCTGTCGACACGGCGTTGACCGCGACGCAGTACGTGCTCGACGGCAAGGGCACGACGTATGGGCTCTGCCGGCCGCCGGGGCACCACTCGACGAGCGGCATGTACGGCGGCTACTGCTTCTTCAACAACGCCGCCGTCGCCGCCCACCACGTCGCCAGCACCACCGGCACCAAGGTGACGGTGCTCGACGTGGACTACCACCACGGCAACGGCACCCAGGAGATCTTCTACGACCGCGACGACGTGCAGTACGTGTCGTTGCACGGTGACCCGGCCCGGGCGTATCCGTGGAACGTCGGGTTCGCCGATGAGACCGGAACGGGCAGGGGAGCGGGTGCAAACATCAACATCCCGCTCGCAGCGCGTACCGAGGACGACGCCTACATCGACGCGCTCCACAGCGCGCTGGAGAAGATCCAGGCGTTCGGGCCGTCGATGGTCATCGTCTCGCTCGGCCTCGACACGTTCTTCACCGACCCGATCAGCGACCTGGCGATCACCGCCGACGGCTTCGAGCGACAGGGCGCCGCCGTCGCCGAGCTCGGCCTGCCCACGGTGGTGCTGCAGGAGGGCGGCTACGACGTCGCTGCCCTCGGCGACAACGTGCGCCGCTGGCTGATCGGCGCCGGCGCGTAGCCGACGCCAGAACGTCCGCGGTCAGATCGCTTTCACGGCGGCGAGAACCTTGGACCAGCGGTCGGGGTCGCTCGCATACGGGGCGTAGAAACTGATCCGGTCGATCACGTCGCCGTAACGACGATGCAGCTCCGGCGCGATCGCCTCCGGCTCGCCGACCACGGCGAAGGTGTTCAGGATCTCGTCGGTGATGGCATCGCCCATCTCGACCCACTTGCCCTGCTTGCTGAGGGTGTTGAGCTGGTCCTGCAAGCCGCCCCACCCGTGGAGATCGAGCACACCGCGGTAGGCCGGCGTCGATCCGTAGAACGCGATCTGCTGGCGGGTGCCGGCCGATGCCGCAGACAGTTGGGCCTCGTCGTTGCCCGTGACCACGAAGCTCGGCCCGATGATCTCGAAGCCGTCCATTGTCTTGCCGGCCTTGGCACGCCCGCGTTCGAGCGCCGGGATCGTGACCTCGCGGAGGTATTTCTCTGTCGTGAAGCCGTGGCAGATGAAGCCGTCGCAGACTTCGCCGGCGACCTCGGTCATCAGCTCGCCGACGCCGGCCAGGAAGATCCGCGGCACGCCGTAGTCGCTGATGTCGCCGGCGTCGGGCGTGAAAAACGGGGTCATCAGGGTGTGCTTGTAGAACTCGCCGCGGAACTCGAGTTTCGTTCCGTTCAGCCAGCAGTTCCAGATCGCACGCATCGCCATCACCATCTCGCGCATGCGCGCCGCTGGGTGGCTCCACTCCATGCTGAATCGCTTGGTGATGTGCGGCTTGATCTGGCTGCCGAGGCCCAACACGAAGCGCCCCTGGGAAAAGCTCTGCAGGTCCCAGCCGATGTTGGCCAGCGTCATCGGATTGCGTGCGAACGCAACGGCGATCGAGGTGCCGAGCTCGAGCGTGGACGTGTGCTCGGCCGCCAACAGCAGCGGGAAGAACGGGTCGTGCGCCGTCTCCGCCGTCCACACACCCGAATAGCCGGCCGCCTCGGCTTGCTTGGCATGCGCCCCGGCCTTGGCCAGATCTGTCCCGATTCCTCCGTCGACCTTCATCCATCGCCCCCTGTGCGTGTCAGGCCGCCACTGTACGACGCGGGGCTGGCGCGCTCAGGGGTTCTGGTCCCGAAGGAACTGCTCGAGTTCGGCGCCGAGCTCGTCGGCGGTGGGGATCTCGGCGTCGCTGAGCGGCGGGCCGGACTCGGCTTCGGCGATGGCGGCGTCGTAGAGCGACTCCAGTTGGCGGACCATTGCTCCGTGCTCGTCGTTGCCGGCGACGAGCTCGTCGAGACGCTCGCGCTGGATCATCGTCTCCTGCCGCGCCGCAGCACCGTCGATGTGAACACCCGATACCTGGGTCAGCCCGCCGAGCAGAGCGACCGTTGCCGCCGGGTATGCCATCGACGAGACATAGTGGGGGACCTGGACCCAGATCCCGAGCGCCTCGATGCCCTTGTCGTGGAAGCAGTGCTCGAGAACGGCGGCCACCCCGGCCGGCACGTCGACGGAGTTCTTCAGCAGCGGCAACGACGAGACGACATCGGCCGACGGTGCCGACAGCGACAGTCGTGAGGGACGGGTGTGCGGCGTTGCGAACGGGTACGAGCCCAGCGCGACCATCCGCTTGACATCGAGCCGTTCGCCCAGTTCGGCGGCTGCGAGACCGAAGCGCTTCCACGCCATGTCCGGTTCAGGACCGGTGAGCATCAGCACATCGCGACCGTCGAGATCGTTGCCGACCTTGAGCTCGATGTCGGGCCAGACGAGGCGGGTGTTGATCCCGTCACGCAGCTGCATCGTCGGGCGACGCGCCCGGTAGTCGATGAACGTGTCGCTGTCGAACACGGCGATCGTCGTTGCCTTGGTCTCGGACTCGAGTGCAGACATCGCCGCAGCCGCTGCGCCGCTGGCATCGATCCAGCCCGCGAGCATCACGACCAACGTCGGTTCGTCGAGCGTGGGAAGTGCACCGCCGACCACGGTGTAGGAGTTGGTCATGTCAGCCGCTCGAATGCTTCCAGCGCGCTCGCTGCGGCGTTGTCGACCTGGAGTTTGAACGGCTCCAGCTCGGCCGGATCCCGCTCGCCGAGCGCACCGCCGAGGTACCTCGCGTACACGCCTTCGAGGATGCATGCGAGCTTCCAGAACGCGAAGGCGACGTAGTAGTCGAGCTGGCCGAGATCGACGCCGGTGATGGCGCCATAGCGGTCGGCCAGGTCCACTCGGTTCAAGAACCCCGGGGAGGTCGTGGAGGCGCCCGTCCACGATGTCAGCGCGTCATCGGGGCCGGTCCAGTAGACGAGCAGTAGGCCGAGGTCGGCGAGCCGATCGCCGAGCGTGCAGATCTCCCAGTCGAGGACGGCGATGACGTTGCCGGCAGTGTCGACCATGCAGTTGTCGAGCCGGTAGTCGCCGTGGACGATGGTGGCCGGGCCCTGCTCGGGGATGCGTGATGCCAGCAGCGCGTGCGCAGTGTCGATTGCCGGCAGGTCCCGGGTCTTCTGAGAGTTCCACTGGCCGTACCAGCGGCGCAGTTGGCGGGCGATGTAGTCCTCGTGCTTGCCGAGCGTGTCGAGGCCGCTCTCGACGAGATCGACGGCGTGGATGGCCGCCATCGTGTCGACGATCGATTCGCTGGCCCGCCGGCGAGCACTCTCGGTCAGCACCTTCAGCGCTGTTGCCTCGTCGCGGATGACGTGGCCGTCGACGAACGCCATCACGTAGAACGGCGCACCGTTCACCGTCGTGTCGTCACAGAAGCCGAGGGCTGGAGCGACGGGCACCGCCGAGGTCTGCAGCCCAGAGATGATCCGGAACTCGCGGCCCATGTCGTGGGCGCTGGCGAGTACGTGGCCGAGCGGGGGCCGGCGCAACACGTACTGGGCACCGCTCGCGCCGCGCACGCTGAACGTGAGATTGGAGTGTCCCCCGGCGATGAGGTCGAACTCGAACGGGCCGGCTGCGCCGCTGACGTGGGATTCGAGCCAGGAGCTGACGGACGGAACATCGATCCCCAGAATGTCGCTCATAGCGGTCACACGGTATCCGTCGCTTCGGCCGTAACCTTGTGGTCGACCCATGCGCATCGAACGTGACCTCTCCCGCCTCCACGAGCCGTACGACGTCATCGTCGTCGGCGGGGGCATCACCGGGGTCTGCGTTGCGCGCGAGGCCGCCGGCCGGGGCCTGCGCACGCTGCTCGTCGAGAAGGGTGACTTCGGCGGTGGCACGAGCAGTGCGACCACGAAGTACCTGCACGGTGGTATCCGCTACCTCGAGACCTACGAGTTCCGGGTCGTTCGCGAGAGCCTGCGCGAGCGTCGAGTGTTGGGGTTTGCTGCGCCGCACCTCGTCGAGCAGAAGCGGTTCCTGATGCCGGCGTGGAAGTGGAGCAAGCCGTCCACGCCACTCATCGGTGCAGGAGTCGGCCTCTATTCGTTGCTCGGGTACGACAGCAATCGGGGCGCCCCGGACTCGCTGCGCGTCCCGCGCCCGAACTGGTTGAGCAAGTCGAAGCTGCTCGCCGCCGTTCCGTGGTTGGACCCCGCTGAATTGCAGGGCGCATTCGCGTACCACGACACCCTGAACCTGCACCCCGAACGGCTGCTGCTGGCGTTCTTGAAGTCTGCTGTCGCCGCCGGCGCCACGGCGCTGAACCACATGCGTGCCGTTGGTTTCGTCACCGAGCCGGGCAGTGACGCCAACGCGGTCGACACCGATGGTTCGGATGTGACCGTGCGCGGTGTGACGGTCGAGGACGCGCTCACCGGCGAGCGCTACGACGTCCGCGGCCGCACCGTCGTCAACGCCGGCGGACCGTGGATGGATCTCGTGCTCCAGTCGCTCGGCAAGTCGCTCGGGGTGAAGGTCAACCGTTCCAAGGGCATCCACCTGCTGACCCGCCCGGTCGGCGGTCGAGGCGTCGTCACCGACACGGTGTTCGCCCGGGCCAAGACCGGCAAGCACGTGATCATCTCGCCGTGGATGGATCGCTCGTTCATCGGTCCGACCGACACGCCCGAGACCGCCGCGCCCGACGACGTCCGCGTCGATCACACCGACGTCGCGCTGATCCTCGACACGGTCAACTCAACGCTCGCTCCGGGTGTCGACAAGCTGACCGAAGCCGACGTCGAAGCCACCACCGTCGGCATCCGTCCGCTCATCGTCGACGAGGGCAAGGACAGCTATCACACCAGTCGACGCCACGAGCTGTACGACCACGGCCCGTCCGGCGTGCACCATCTCTGGTCGATCGGCGGAGGCAAGTGGACCACTGGCCGGGCTCTCGGCGAGGAGACGGTGATGGCCCTGCTCGACTCGCCGGCGCTGAGCGGTGTCGTCCCGCGTCGATTCGACAGCACGCATGTCGCTGCCGGCGGCGCGTTCGCGTGGGCTGAGGACGCCGAGCCGTACCTGCGCGAAGCCATCCGCAGCCGCGGCCAGCTCGGCCTCGAACCGTCTGTACGCGAGCAAATCGCCCGGCTGTACGGCACCGAGCACGAACGCATCCTCGATCTCGTCGAGCACGACCCGGCACTCGGTGCGCGCGTGTCCGCCCGCGACGGAGTCCTCGACATCGCCGCCCAAGTCGTGTTCGCAGTCACCGACGAGGGTGCCTGCACGCTCAGCGACATCATCGACCGCCGGCTCGTCATCGGCACCGTCGGTCAGGTCTCGGCCGAGGAGATCGCACGCATCGCAGCGGTCGCAGCGCCGGTGCTCGGTTGGTCCGACGAGGCCTCCACTGCCGCAGTCGACGCCGAAGTGGCGCGCCGGACCGCGATCGAGTCGATCTGGCGCCAGCCGGTCGGCTGAGGGTCAGCCGGGGGCGAACGCCGGAAATCGCACCTCGGTGGACACCGATATCGTGACGGGATGTCCGTCGATGTCACCGATGCAACGTTCCAGACCGAGGTCCTCGATCGTTCCGCCACCCATCCCGTCATCGTCGACCTGTGGGCGCCGTGGTGCGGTCCGTGTCGCACGATCGGGCCGATTCTCGAACGCGTCACCGACGAGACCGATGGCGAGGTCGTGCTCGTCAAGGTCAACGTCGACGAGAACCCCGGCATCAGCAAGGCCTTCCAGGTGCAGTCGATCCCTGCTGTCTACGCGCTCCGCAACGGCGAAGTCGTCGACGGCTTCGTCGGCGCATATCCCGAGCACGTGATCGAGCAGTTCGTGCAGGCCTTACTGCCATCGGCGGAACAGACAGAGCTCGCCGCACTGATCGCCGCGGGTGACGAGGTCAGCCTGCGCGCCGCGTTGGAGATCGAGCCGGGCAACGAGGACGCGATCATCGCTCTCGGAGAGATCCTCGTCGAGGCCGGCAAGGGCGAGGACGCGCTTGCGCTGCTCGCGCGCATCCCGGAGTCCGAGCGAACCCGCAAGGTCGCCGCAGCTGCTCGCCTCAGCGACACCCCGAACGACGA
>JANXUX010000214.1 GCA_025351965.1 Actinomycetes bacterium
GCTTCTTCGGCTGAATCGTAGGTGACGTGTTCGTTGATCACGGCGATGAGGGTGGGGTCGAGGTCGGCGCGGGTCACCGAGCTCTTCTGAGCCACCGTCGGGTGGAACCACAGCAGCCCGCCGGGCTGACCCTTGAACACCACGACCGTGTCGTCCTCGAACCCGACGTAGTAGCCGCTGCGGGCGTGGACGGCGATCAGGGTGAACGTCACGGTGATGATCGCGGCGAGCACGACGATGAACAGGAACAACCCGCCGGTCAGTCGGCGCCGGCGTGGCTTGGGCGCAACGGTGGTCGGTGCCGGCACGACGTCCGGCGCAGGCATCGATGCAGCCGCCGGCAGCGTCGGCGTCGACGGCTTCCCGGGCGGCGTCAGACTCCCGGGCGGCAGTACCGGTGCGGTGAGTGAGGCGACCTCGGGTGCATCGCTGGTCGCCGTCGCGGCGGGGGCAGTGGCCACGGTGCTCCGCGAGTCGGCCGAGGACGTGGGTGCGGCGGTCACCGGGATCTCCACCGTGGTCGGCTCGGATCCCGAAGCCGGGGAGTCGCCGGACTTCGACGTCACTCCCGACAAAGGTGCAGCGGGTGGGGGAACGGTCGGAGCGGTCGAACCGGTTGATGGGGCGGATGCCGCCGCACCGGACGCGGCCGCCGTCGCTGCGCTCGTGGCTGGGGTTGGCTGCTCGCCGATGGCCGTCGCGCCGGGCGCAGCATCGACGCCGTCGGTCTCGGCCCAGATCGGCGGGCTGCCGGCGCCCTCGGTCGCCCAAGCCGGGTCGTAGGGCATCTCGCCTGTCGGGTCTGGCGGCTCGGCACCGTCGAGCACATCGACGATCACGACCGTCACGTTGTCGCGTCCGCCGTGTCGGTTGGCCAGCTCGACGAGTTGTTCGGACAACGACTGGGGATCGGCGACCGCTGCGACGAGATCGAGGATCTCGTCGTCCGGCACCTCGTCGACGAGGCCGTCGCTGCACAGCACGAAACGGTCGCCGCGCACGATTGGCAGCGTCCACATATCGGTGCGCACGCTCGGCTCGATGCCGAGGGCCCGGGTCACGATGTTGCGTCGCGGGTGGGTGCGGGCCTCTTCGATGGTGATGTGGCCGGTGGCGACGAGCTCCTGCACGTAACTGTGATCGACGGTGACGCGCTGTAGGCGACCGCTGCGGAAGCGGTAGGTCCGTGAGTCCCCCACGTTCAGCAGCACGAGCTGCTCGGGCATCGAGTCCGTGGCCTGCAGCACCGCGATCGCCGTCAGGGTCGTGCCCATGCCGCTCTTGCTCGCATCGACCCGGGCGGCACCGTGGATCGCCGCGTTCGCCTCGTTGACGACGGAGACGGCGTAGTCCTCACTGACCGATCCGTTGGACAGCCTGTCGCGGATGATGCTGGCGGCGAGCGCGCTCGCGATCTCGCCGGCCTGGTGCCCGCCCATGCCGTCGGCGACGGCGAACACCATCGGCTCGGCCACGAAGGTGTCCTCGTTGTCCGAACGCACGCGACCAGGATTGGTCGTCGCGCCCCAGCGCAAGTCGGGCATCAGTTGGCCTCCAGGACGGTGCCACCGAACTGGATGCGGTCGCCCTTGTGCAAGACGGTCGGCATGGTGAGTCGGTTGCCGTTCACGTAGGTGCCATTCGTGCTGCCGATGTCCTCGATGATGATGTTGCCGGCGTCGTTGAACACCCGGGCGTGGATCTGAGACACGAACGTATCGTCCGGGACGCTGACGGTGCAGCCGGCGGCTCGGCCGAACGTGACCTCGCGAGCGACACTGATGGCCGTGCCCTTACTGGCCTTGGGCTCGAGCACGATCAACCGGGCCACCGAACCGCGCTTGACCCTGGGGTCCTTGCCGCTCGATGGCTGGATGATCGGTGCCGCGACCGCCGCGGCCGGTGCACCGGGTTGGCCGTCCAGGTGGGCCAGGGGAGCGGCTGCACGTGGCCCGCGCACCTCACTCCAGACCGCCCACAGGACACGCGCGAAGAACAGGTAGAGCAGCGCCAGCAGCGCGAACTTGAGGATGTTCAG
>JANXUX010000219.1 GCA_025351965.1 Actinomycetes bacterium
TGCCGCATCGCATCGGAATGCTGATCCTGGGATTCTTCGATCAACTCATTGAGTTGCTTGTCATCGATGAGCACGGTGACATCCTTTCCGTGAGGCCGAAGGGTTGATGGCTTGTTCACGCTCTCTCTGTTGTCGTTGAACAGAAGCAATAAACGTCATCCAAACAAAATTCGGCTCCGTAAGACGCCGCGCTCGCCCAGCTCAGACCGTATGTTGTGGCGCGCTTGGGGGTGGCGCCCGGCGAGCATCGATTCGCTTTTCGGCCGCACCGACGAGCCGGTCGCCCACTCGCCAGACCAACGGGAGCAGCACTCCGGTCACCGCGATGACGATCGCCATCATGATGATCGTGCCGCTCGGCGGATCGACGAGGACGAAGTAGTTGCGCAGCGGCTCGAACACCAGCGCCAGGCCCAAGAATGCAGCCATCGCCGCGATCAGGCCGATCTTCCAGGCTGCGAACGGCTTGGCGACCCGAGCCAGGACGAGGATCGCACTCGATGCAAGCACCACCGTCGCGACGGTGCGCTCCTGCTCGATTGATACGCCGCCGGTGTGGCGGGCGATGGTGTAGGCGATGTAGGTCGCGAACGAGGCGAGCACGCCGCCGGGCAGGGCGATACGTAACACCCGTCCGAGGAAGCCGGCCCGTACGGCGGCGTCGTTGGGGGCGAGGGCGAGGAAGAACGCCGGGACACCGATCGTGAACGTCCCGACGAGGGTGAGGTGGCGGGGCAGGAACGGTGCCTCGGCGCCGCTGATCACGGTGGCGATCGCGAAGAACAACGCATAGACCGTCTTGACGAGGAACAGGCTGGCGACGCGTTCGATGTTGTTGATGACCCGGCGACCTTCGGACAGCACGCTCGGTAGCGACGAGAAGGTGCTGTCGAGCAACACCAATTGGGCCACCGCTCGCGTCGCCTCTGATCCGCTCGCCATCGCGATCCCGCAGTCGCTGTCCTTGAGCGCGAGCACGTCGTTGACGCCGTCACCGGTCATCGCAACGACATGTCCGCGTGACTGCAGCGCTTTGACCATCGCCCGCTTCTGATGCGGGTTGACCCGACCGAACACCGTCGAACCGTCCACGGCATCGGCCAACGCCTGCTCATCGGTCGGCAAGTCGCGTGCGTCGATCAGGTTCTCCGCGCCGGCGAGACCGACACGCCTGCCGACAGCGCCGACGGTGCGCGGGTTGTCCCCGGAGATCACCTTCAGTGTCACGCCCTGGGCCGCGAAGTAGGCGAGCGTCTCGGCCGCGTCGGGGCGGACCTGGTCCTCGAGCAGCACGAGCGCGGCTGGACGGAGTCCGTCCGGGAGGGTCTCGCCGGACAGCTCGGTGTCGCACGCAGCGAGCAGCAGGACGCGGTTGCCGGCATCGGCGGCCGTCTCGACCTGTTCGGACATCGCTGCGTAGGCATCGGCCGACATCACCAACTCCGGTGCGCCGAAGACCCAGGTCCCGTTGCTGGCGAACGACGAAGCGCTCCACTTACGGGCCGACGAGAACGCGACCGACGACGAGGTGGTCCAGCCCGACGACTCCGTGTAGCGGCTCTGCAGCGCCCGTTGGGTGGCGTTGGGGTTGGGGTCGCTCCAGGCGAGCGCCGCCAGCGCGGACTCGACCCGGTCGGTGTCGTCGTCGGCGCCGATCATCTGGACGTCTGCGACGTCCATCGAGCCGGAGGTGATGGTTCCGGTCTTGTCGATGCAGATCACGTCGACGCGAGCCAGGACCTCGATCGCCGGCAGCTCCTGGACCAGCGTCCGCTTGCGCGCGAGGCGGACCACGCCGACCGTGAAGGCAACGCTGGTCAGCAGGATCAGCCCTTCCGGGACCATCGCGACCACCAGCCCGACAGACGTCACCAAGGCGTCGCGCCAGCTCGCATCGCCGGTCAGCTGACGGATGAAGAGGGCGATGCCGGTCGGGACCAGTGCCCAGGTGACGAGGGTGACGATGCGGTCGATCGAGCTACGCAGCTCGCTGTGCACGAGCGTGAACTTGCGGGCTTCCTCAGCCAACTGTGCGGCGTAGGCGTCAGCGCCGACCTTGCTCACCTCGGCGCGCGCATTGCCGGCGACGACGAAGCTGCCCGACAACAGTTCGTCGCCCGGCTGCTTGACCATCGGGTCGGCCTCGCCGGTGAGCAGCGACTCGTCGACTTCGAGGTTGCTCGCGGTCAGCACGGTGGAATCGGCCACGATCTGCTGACCGGGTTGCAGGTCGACGACATCGCCGAGCACCAGCTGGTTGACGGCCATCGTGACCGGCTTGGCCTCGCGGATCGCAGTGACCTTGGGTGCGTTGACGACGGTGAGCTGGTCCAGGGTGCGCTTGGCGCGTACCTCCTGGATGATGCCGATCAGGGTGTTGGCGACGATCACGCCGCCGAACAACCCGTCCCGGTAGGCGCCGCAGATCATCACGATCGCGAACAGCGCGCCGATCAGGGCGTTGAACTTGGTGAACAGGTTCGCCCGGATGATCTCACTGAACGTGCGCGATGGGGCGTCGGGGACATCGTTGACCTCGCCCCGGGCCACCCGCTCGGCGACTTCGGCAATGGTCAGGCCACGCGTGGCGCGATCGGGGACAGCACTGTGCTCGGTCACCCGCCGATCGTAGCCGAGCGGTTCCGGTGCCCGCCGCCGAGGGTGCCCGACGGCCCCGGCATGCGGTCGGGCGATATCGTTGCGAGATGCGATTCGAGTCTCGCCGCAAGCGCCGTCAACGCGAGCTCGCCGATCTGGTGTTCGAGCCGTCGTGGCGGATCATGTTGACGGCCCGTTGGCCGCACTGGCAGCGGTTGTCCGATGCCGAGCGATCCCGGCTGGAGGACCTGACCAAGGCGTTCGTCGCCGAGAAGCGCTGGGAGGCGGCGCACGGATTCGAGCTCACCGAGGCGATGCAGGTCCTGATCGCCGCCCAGGCCTGTCTGCTCGTGCTCGAGCTCGACGGCGATCCGTTCCGCGGCGTCACGACGATCCTCGTCCACCCGACCACGCTGGTGCTCGTGGGCCAGCGCAGCACCGGCACCGGGGGCCTCGTCAGCAGCGACCCGTACCCGATCCTCGGCCAGGCCCAGTTCGGTGGGCCGACCATCGTTGCCTGGGATGCCGTCAGCTACGACGCCCGCCACCCGTGGCGTGGCCAGAACGTGGTGTACCACGAGTTCGCGCACAAGCTGGACATGTTGGACGGCTTGCTGGACGGCACACCGCCGCTGGTCGACGATGCGATGCGACGGCGTTGGGTCGAGGTGTTCACCCGCGAGTTCAACGCGCTGCGCCGCGGTCTGCCCGGCAACCTGCTTCGCGACTACGGGGCCGAGAACCCGGGTGAGTTCTTCGCCGTCGCGACCGAGTACTACTTCTCCAAACCGGTCGAGATGCGCGCCCAGAAACCCGATCTCTACGCCGCCCTGTCGGGCTTCTACCGTCAGGATCCAGCAGCCAGGTTCCCCACCGTCGCGCTCGCCGCCGAGGATCCGATGTCGGGGACTGCTGCGAGCTGAGAGTCCGAGCCCGAGGCCACGGTCCCCGCGGTGGCGGCGATGACGCAGCACACGGCGACGATCTGGACGAGGCCGAGCCGCTGGCCGAGCACCACGACGTGCGATACATCCGGCTGCGTGACGCTCCGCCCGCGCCGCCGCCCGTAGCACCGGCCTGCCGGCGAGCGGCAGCGACGGTGCTCCATTCGCCACGTTGGCGGTGGTGAATCGAGCAACCTGCGGGAGCGATCGTCAGAGCCACCGCAGCCCGTCGTCACCCCGGCCGTCATCGGTGGCGCCTGTTGCGTCTCCCGAGCGGTCTGCGGGCGCGACCACCGAGCCGTCGTCAACCGTGGCGGCGCACGTCGGGCACCACCGCCGCACCTCGAGCGCCGATCCGCACGCACTGTGCCGGTGTGGCTCGCCACCGCTGCGCCGCGCGACCCACGTCGTCAGCACGGGCAGCAGGGCGGCCAGTTCACGACCCGACTCGGTGAGGTCGTAGACAAACCGTCGCGGGCGCTGGGAGTACAGGGCTGCCGCGAGCAGTCCGTGGCGTTCCATCCGGCGTAGCCGGTCGATCAGGATGTTCGGGGCGATGCCACCGAGATCGCCGACCAGGTCCCCGAACCGGCGCGGGCCGTCGCGCAAGGCGCCGAGGGCGAGCAGCACCCAGCGGTCGCCGGCGATCTCGGCAGCTTCCTGCAGCAGCGGGTCCATCACAGGATCAGTCTCGCGTCCGGACAGGACTCGGTTGCGGTTCATGGCGAGCAGTGTATAGTCGATTGCAAATCGCAAGTCACAAGTGAGCACCTCACAACTCACAACTCACCACTCACAACGCATCATCAGGAGAACCAATCATGTTGCAAGACATCGAGAACACCATCCGCTCCGTCGCCGCCATCGCGTCGCCGGCCGTCGTCAGCATCGGTCGCAACGGGCGCGGCACGGGCTTCGTGATCGCTCCGAACCGTGTGCTCACCAGCGCCCACAACCTGCGTGACCAGACCGTCTCCGTCACGTTCGACGATGCGCGGGTCGAGCAGGGCTCGGTCCACGGCGTTGACGCCGACGGCGACCTCGTCGTCATCGATGTCGCCACCGGTGACGTCGCGCCGCTCGCCTTCGCCACCACCGTTGCCGCCCTCGGAGCTGCGGTCGTGTCGATCGGGCGCGGCGGGCACCGCAATCGGGCCACGCTCGGCTTCATCAGCGGTGTCGACCGCTCGTTCCACGGCCCTCGCGGCCGGGTTGTGCGCGGGAGCGTGGAGCACACCGCCCCACTCGCCCGAGGCTCGTCCGGTGGTCCGGTGCTCGATCCCGCTGGTGCGGTGATCGGCATCAACACCCACCGAATCGGTGACGGCTTCTACCTCGCCCGCGTCGCTGACGACGTGCTGCAGGCGCGCATCGCCGAACTCGTCGACGGTAAGTCGCCGCAGCGACGCTCGTTGGGGATCGCGGTCGCGCCAGCCGAAGTCGCCAGCCAACTCCGTCAGGCCGTCGGCCTTGCCGAGCGCGCCGGTGTGCTCGTGCGTGGCATCGATGAGACCGGCCCGGCCGGTCGTAGCGGCGTCCTCGTCGGAGACCTCATTGTCCGAGTGGGTGACGTGACCGTCGCGACGGTGGACGACCTCCAGCGAGCCCTCGATGACCTGAGCGCCGCGAACGGAAGTGCGACTGGCACTGACACGGTCGAGGTGGGCATCGTGCGCGGTGCAGACGACGTGACGCTGACGGTCTCGTTCGCCGCCGGCTGACGCCACGACCGGTGACGGTCTCGTTCGCCGCCGGCTGACGAGGTGACGGTGACGACACCACCGGCCCGTTCAGCGCTGGCTGAAAGCGACCGAGCCGGCGATGACGACCTGGTCCAGCAACGGCGCACCCGGCGCGAGGCAGATCTCCTCGGGGTGCGGACAGTCGAGCACGATCAGGTCGCCGCGTTTGCCGACATCGAGCGACCCGCACGTCGCCTGCCGACCGAGGCTGTAGGCAGCATTCAGCGTCGCCCCGACGATGACCTCGGCGGGCGTCATCCGGAACCACGGCGCCGCGGTGGCGAGCGTGTTGAGCAGCGACGTGGCGTGGATCGACGAGCAGTAGTCGGTCGCAATCGCGACCGGCACCTGCTGGTCCACGAACAGGCGAGCATTGGCCCGGCGGTCGGTCATGTAGATCAGCTCGGCGATCGGCAGCAGCACAGCCACCGTGTCGGTCGCGCCGACCTCGACGATCTCCTCATCCGGCGTGTAGGTGAGGTGCTCGGCCGATATCGCCCGGCCCTGCACCGCCGTCCGCCAACCCTGCGAGGGCTTCCATGCATCGGCGTGGACCCGTACCGGCAGGCCGAGCTGGTGGCTGCGCGCCATCAACTGCAGGGCCTGCGCGGGTGTGAACAGCCCCTCCTCCACGGTCACGTCCTGGAACTCGGACAGTCCCTGGGCGATGATCGCGGGCAGCATCGTCGTGTCGATCAGATCCGTGTAGGCCGTGGCCCGTTCGTCGGCGTCGGCGGCGAGATCGCCCACGGACTGGAGGTAGCGCGGCACCACGTGCGCTCCGAGGAAGGTGATCGCCAACTGCATCGGCGTCGAGACCCGCGAGGCCTCGAGGATACGCAGAGCACGTAGTTCCTCATCGACCGTCAGGCCGTATCCGGACTTGACCTCGAGCGTGGTGACGCCTCCGGCGAGGATCCGCGTGTACGCGATCGTCAGTCGGTCGAACAGCGTCTGGTCGTCGGCGGCTCGCGTCGCGACGACGCTGCGCCAGATCCCACCGCCCTTGGCGGCGACCTCGGCCAGGCTCGCGCCTCCCAACCGCTCGGCGTACTCGTCGTGGCGCTCGCCGTCGAAGATCGGATGGCTGTGGCACTCGACGAGGCCGGGCAGCACGGTCCGGCCGGTCGCGTCGATGGTCGCCACGCCGGGTTCGTCGTACTGGGCCATCACGGTCGTGGTGTTGCCGACAGCGACGATGACGCCATTGCGGATTGCGAGAGCTCCGTCACTGATGATGTCCAGCACCCCCTGAGTCGTCCCGCGACGAGCGGTGCCGTGGTCGCAGATGCGCGTCAGCGACGCAGCGTGCACGACATTGAGGTCGCCGACGAGTTGAGGTCTCGACCGTGCGTCGCTCACGCGCACCACCCGCGGATCATCGCTTCGTACACGTCGACGGCCTCCAGGTATTGGGCCTCGAACACGTACTCGTCGGCGAAGTTGTACGGCGGATCACCGGGGCCGAAGTTGACACCCGGCACGCCGAAATCCTTGAGCGCGACGATGTCGCACCAGAACGGAACGCCCTGGTACTCGGGGGCGGCACCCGTCACCTGGCGCACGGCGGTGTCGAGCGCGGCGACGACTGGTGCATCGGCATCGATCTCGTAGGCGTGGCGAGGGCCGGACAGCCAGTGCTCACTGAACTCGACGACGGCATCGATGCGCGGGTCGATCTCCAGTCGGAGCTGTTCGACCATCGCCTCGACGCGGGCCTTGACGTCGTACGGGTCCTGGCTCGGCAGCAGGCGGATGTCGAGGCTGACGGTGCAGCGATCGGGTACCTGGTTGTGCTTGGTGCCGCCGACGATGGTACCGATGTTCAGGATCGGTCCGCCGGGCAGGAGCGCGTGCGGCTCGTACGGCAGCTCTGACTCCAGCCGGCGCAGACCGGCGAGGATCGGCTCCATCGTCTCGATCGCGTTCAGCCCGAGGTGCTTGTAGGTGGTGTGGGCCTGCTTGCCGCGCGTCGTGATCGTGAGGTACGCAGCACCGCGATGGGCGATACCGATCGTGTTGCTCGATGGCTCGCAATCGACGGCTGCATCACCGACGAACCCGGCCTCGCACAGCGAACGCGTGCCGACGCCGCCCTCGAAGTGGCACGAAACGCCCTGGAAGATCACGTCGCCGGCGGGACGCGTGCCGCTCAGTGCGATGCGGCGCACGGCGGCAAGCGCCGCCGCGGTGCCGGCCTTCATGTCGGCGATGCCGGCGCCGTAGACGCGAGCGCCACCCGGACCGTCCTCGAGCGCCGGCTCGAACGGCTCGCGGGTCCAGTCGTTGCTCAGCTCGTAGATGTCGAGATGGCCGTTCAGCACCAGCGATCTGCCTCCACCGGAACCGCGCAGCCGCGCCCCGACCGACGGCCGGCCGGGCATCGACTGCACCAGCACAACCTCGTCGCAGCCCCACTCGCGGAGCAGGTCGGCGAGGTGCTCGGCCAGCTCGCGCTCGCGTCCCCAGATCGAGTCGATCGAGCAGACATCGATCAACAGAGCCGTATCGGGATGGAGCGTGTCGGGATGGAGTGCGTCGGCAGCGAGCGCGTCGAGACGCATCAGGCGCCGGCGCTGGACTGATCGAACGGGGTCGAGCCGCCGCGGGCCTTCTTCGCCGAGAAACCCTTACCGAGCGCCATCTCGGCGAGGCGCTGCACATACAGATCGTCGCGGAAGTGGAGCGTGAACGTGCGCGCATCGCGCATCATCTGGCCGAGCGGGTAGCGCTCGTGGGCGGCGCGGGCGCCGACGATGTCGAATCCCTCGTACGGGATCGACAGCACGGCGTTCTTGCAGAGGTGCATCGTGCGTACGGCGTCGGCCTCGGCAGCGTCGTAGTCGTCGCCGGCATCCAACCGTGCTGCTGCGGCGGCGAGACCGCAGCGTGCCGCGTACAGCTGGGCGTCCATCCGGCCGAGACGTACCTTGACGGCCTCGGAGTCGCGCAGGTCAGGACGGTCCATGACGTAGTCGCAGATGAAGTCGAACGCGGCCTGCGCGGAGCCGAGGTGGTTTGCGGCGTAGGCGCACGAGAAGGTGCGCGGGTCGTTCTCGATCCAGCCACCGGGCTCGCCGACGACGTTGCAGTCCGGTACGAAAACGTCGTTGAACTTGATGCCGCACGAGACGGTCGAGCGCATGCCGAGCATCTCCCAGTCGTCGAGCATCTCGACGCCGGGGGAGTCCTTCGCCACGACGGCGAAGATCATCCGCGACGCATAGGGCCGAGACTCCGGCAGCTGGCTGTCATCGACAGCGCACCAGACCATCAGGTACTTGGCGATCGCGGACACGCTCGTGAAGGCCTTGCGCGCGTTGAGCCGGTACCCACCTTCGACCTTGGTCAGCTCGGAGTCGAGGGTCTCGGCACCGTTCTCGTAGATGTGCGCCTCGGACCCGAGCGAGGCGCAGAACGCACCGCCGACGATGTCGGGCATGAAGTGGGCGCGCTGCTCTGGCGTGCCGTGCCAGGCGATGATGCCGGCCGCGTGGTTGTGGACCTGCAGCAGCTGCGACGTGTTCGAGTCCCAGTAGGCGAGCCGTTCGAGGATCTTGTACAGGCCGCTGAACTTGCCCGGCATCCAATACCCGAACCCGCCGTCGGCAATGGGGACGCACAGCCGGTTGAGGCCGGCCTCGGTCGCCTCGGCGAAGTTCTGGAACGGGAACTCTGCGTTCCGGTCGAGCTCGCGCATCCGGCTCCGGAAGGTCGGCCCGAGCGCGTCGACCCGACGCAGCAGCTCCTCGGTGGTCGGAATCTCGTGGGTCGTGGTCGCGATGCTGTCACCGGTGGTGGTGTGACCGGTGGTGGTGTGACCGGTGGTGTCGAGGAGGGTCATGGCTGGCTCGTTTCTGCCGGGGAAGTCGTGTGGTCGTGTCGTTCGCAGCGATTGATGAAAACCGTAACACCGGCTGATATATAGATTCTCTCTATGTCTGAGTTGAACCTGCGCCAGATCCGCTACGTCGTTGCGATGGCTGACGCCGGCAGCATCTCGGCTGCAGCGCGCAGTCTCGACGTCACCCAGCCGACGCTGTCGACCAGCCTGCGCGAGCTGGAGCACTCGCTCGGCGTCGCGTTGTTCGTCCGCTCGCGAGGCCGGCCGCTGACGATGACGGCCGAGGGCCGTGTGCTGCTGCCGGAGATTCGACGTCTGGTCGCTCACGCCGATGACGTCGCGCAGCGAGCGTCCGGCCTGGCCGCTCCGGCGACCGGGACCGTGCGCGTCGGCTCGCTGGTGACGGTCGCACCCGTCGTGGTGCCGCCGTTGATCCGCGAGTTCCGCGCCCAACAGCCCGATGCCGGCGTGTCCGTTGTCACCGCTGACCAGCGGGAACTGCTCGTCGCGCTGGACACGGGTGACCTTCATATGGTGTTGACGTACGACCTCGACATCGACGACGGCGTGCACTTCATCCCGATCGCGAAGGTGGCCCCGAAGGTCCTGCTGCCGTCGGCACACCCGCTCGCCGGTCGTCGTTCTGTCGCCTTGTCGGCGCTGGCTGGCGAACCTTTCGTGCTGCTCGATCTCCCGGTCAGCGTCGACTACTTCCAAGCCGTGTTCCTCGCTGCCGGGGTGAGCATGCGTCCGGCGATGCGGTGCAGCGATCTCAGCTTCGTGCGCGGTCTGGTGGCCGAGCACCTCGGCTACTCGGTCGTCAACCTCGTGCCATCACAGCGCGGTGACGACGGACTTTCCTATGTCTGCATCGACGGCCCGGTCCCGCAGCTGCAACTCGGTCTGGCGATGGCCGACCGCGCGCTGCCGGCCGCGGCCGACGAGTTCGCCGTGTTGGTGCGCGCCCGGTTGCCCAAGCTGCTCGCAACGCGCACCGGTCGGCGGAGCTGACACAGGGGCCGAGCCGCGCCTCAGCGTTGGCGGACGCAGTCGCGCCCGTCAGGGCCGGCAGACGGCGCTGACGAGGGTCGGGAGGAAGCCGAGGCAGGCATCGAGCTGGGCGGTCGAGACGTGCTCGCCGGGCCGGTGCGCGACGGCGATGTCTCCCGGACCGCAGATGACGACGGGAGCGTCGACGGCGGCGGCGAACAGTCCGCCCTCGGTGCCGAATCCGACCGCCACGGTCGACCCGCGGTCAGCGATGCGCTCGACCATCCGCACGAGCGGATGGCTCCGATCGGTCGAGAGCGCCGGGTAGCGGCTGATCTCCTCACGCTCGACGCCGCCGCCGACGGCGGTGAGCTCGGCCTCGACTCGGGCGACAGCGGCCCAGACGGGAACGAGCAGATCGTCGGGGTCGAACGCCGTCGTGTGGCGGATCTCGAACGTGATCTCACAGTGCTCGGACAACACGTTCAGCGCAGTGCCGCCGTGGATCGTGCCGATGTTCACGGTGACGTCCGCCGACGGTTCGTCGGCAGCGTCGCGGGTCGCTGCGGCTCGATGCGGGGTGGCGACGGATTCGAGCGCAGCGATCACCTCGACCGCAGCCCCGATAGCGGTCGGCTCGAACGGGGACAGGCTGGAGTGGCCGGCGCGAGCGGTGAAGGCGAGCCGGTGGGCGAGCTTGCCGAGATGTGCGTGCCGTGGCCGCATCATCGTCGGTTCACCGATCAGGACGAGGTCTGGTCGCACGTCGCGGTGCGCAGCACCGTCGGCCAGTTGCCGGAGCAGGCCGTGCACTCCGACGCAGCCGATCTCCTCGTCGTACGAGAGCGCGATGTGCAGCGGACGGGTGAGCTCGTCCACGTCCAGCTCCTCGATCGTCGCCAGGACGCATGCGATGAAGCCCTTCATGTCCGCGCTGCCACGTCCCATCCAGCCGACGTCGGTCCGGGTCAGCTCGTAGGCCGGAGTGGTCCAGCCCTCGCCCGCGGCAACGACATCGGTGTGCCCGGAGAGCAGCAGACCCCCTGGGCCGCTCGGCCCGAGCGTGGCGAGCAGGTTGGCCCGTCCGGGATGGCCCTCGATCACCGAGACGGACGCCCCATACGCCTGCAAGCGATCCCCGACCCAGTCGATGAGCGCGCGGTTGGGGGTGCGGCTCTCGGTCGGCATTGCGACCAGGTCGCCAAGCAGGGCCAAGGCCCGCTCCGTCACCGGGGCGAGGATCCGGTCGAAGTCGTCAGCGGTCATCAGCGCTCATCAGTGGTCAATGTACCCGTCGGGATCAGCGCGGCCTGGACAGTGCCGGGTGAGTACGCACGGATGGGCGAATGAGCACCGGGTGCTCAGGTGGCCGCTGACGGTCGATGGTTTGCTGGGGCCATCGCCCGAGTGGGGCGCCCCGACGAGGAGACCAGATGCAGAGCATCCCACCACACCTCAGCTCACTCACCCGGCGTGGTGGTCGCGCGATACTGGCGTCATCACCGCGGCCCGCATTCCCTTCATTGCTGGTTCTGGCCCGATCGGGTCCTGGCCATGCATCGGTCGCGCGAGCACCGTTGCGCGTATCGTGGCCGCCGTCGGCAGCGGTCCCGCCCCCGCCCTGCGCGGTTCGATTCGTGCCGGCGCTGCCCTCGTGCGCGGCCCGCTCGGCGGTGGCAAGACCCGCCTCATCGATGAAGTGGTCACGGCACTCGACGCGAAGGGCCGCAGCATCCGTCGTATCGTCGCAACCTCTGCAACGTCGGCCGTGCCGTTCGGCGCTGTCGCCCACCTGCTGCCCGTCGGGGCGCGTGACAGCGCAGATCCGCTCATGCTGATCGCCTCGCTCCGCGACGTGCTCGCCGCTGATGGCGACCAACGGGTGGTCCTCGTGATCGACGATGTGCCGCTCCTCGACGTCGCAACGGCCGGCGTCATCGCCACGCTCGCCGGCGCCGGCTCGGTGCACGTCGTCGCGTCGGCCCGCGACGAGGAGCCGCTGCCTGATCCGCTCGTCGACGTCCTCCTCGGCGATGGGGCATACGGCGTCACGCTCGGCCCGCTCTCCGAGGACGATATGGACACGCTGCTGCACCTCGTTCTCGGTGGTCCGGTGGACGCCTCGGTGCTGATGTCGATGCGCGATCGCAGTGAGGGCAATCCGTTGTTCTTGCGCGAGCTGACCCGTTCGGCGCTCGACTCCGGTGCACTCGTCGAGGTCGGCGGCGTGTGGCTGCTCCGCGGTGATGCGCCGAGCTCGTCGCGGCTGCGTGAGGTCGTCGAGAGCCGGCTCGACGTGGTCGAGTCGCGCGCGCGGGCAGCGCTCGAACTGCTCGCGCTCTGCGATCTGGTCGAGCTCGACGAGTTGGAGGCGATGGTCGGACTCGAGGCGCTCGTGGATCTCGAGGCCAGCGGCCTGGTGCGCATCGTCCACCGCGACGTTCGCCAGTTCGCGACGCTCGGCCACCCGCTGCACGGCGAAGCGATCCGGATGTCGCTGCCGGCGATGCGCTCGCGCCTGCTGCTGCGCGGACATGTCACGTGGGTCGAGGCCCACGACGTCGTCGACGGCAACGACGCCCTCCAGCTCGCGATCTGGCGCCTCGATGCCGGCCTGGCGACGGATCTCGAGAGTCTGATGCACGGTGCCCGACTGGCCGCTGCGATGAACGATGCGCGCAGCGTGCTGCGCCTGGCCCGGCCACTGTTCGCGCAGCGCCCGACCGCCGAGTGCGGCGGGCTGCTCGGCGATGCCCTGTTCCAGACCGGGCAGTGGGCTGATGCGCTCACTGTGCTCGATCTGACGAGCTCGCTCCCGGCACCATCGAACCTGCGCGTCGACCTCGTCGTCAAGCGCGCCACGATCCTGCTCTGGGGCGTCGGCGACGCGGCCTCGGCGCTCGATGTGCTGGAGCGGTTGCGTTCGGATCCTGACATGCAAGCGCCGGACCTCGACCGGCTCAGTGCCGAGATCGCCTCGGTCCTCGTCAACGCCGGTCGCCCGGGAGATGCTCGGCGGGAGCTGCAGGGGGCCGCAGGCAGCGATCACCTGCAGCTGATGCTGGGAGCGTCGGTGTCCTACGCCAACTCGCTCGCGATGGGCGGCCGCACCGAGGAGGCCATCGCAACCATCGACCGCGCGCTCGTCCGACGGGCGCGCGGCTCGGCGGTGGGCGTCGCCGATGTCGACGCACACCTCGTCGCCAAGTCGTTCTCGATGATCGAGGCCGGACGGATCGCCGAGGCCATCGATCTGGCCGCGAGCGAGTACGAGGAAGCGGTCTCCATTGCCCGCCCGCTGAGCCAGTTCTGGTTCATGCTGATCCTCGGTCGGGCCCACATCTGCAACGGGCAGATCGCGTCGTCGCTGCGGTACTTCACCAACGCCCGCGCCCTCGGACTCGATTCGGGCCTGGCCGGACCCACCCGGTCCGCGGTGATCGGGATCATCATGTGCCAGTCGATGCTGCAGAACTCCGCCGCAGCGGAGGCAGCCATCGCCGAGATCGATGCGCTGCCGCCGTTCGGATTCATGGGCCCGGAGAAGGAGCTCGCCCTGGCCTGGGCAGCGGTCGCGCGTGGCGATCTTGCGCTGGGCCGGCAGTTGCTGATCGCAGGGTCGGAGATGGCGGCGGATTCCGGGCACATCACCAGTGCCGTGTGGATGCTCCACGACGTCGGCCGTCTCGGCCGGCCAGCAGATGCTGTCGGCCGTCTGGGCGAGCTCGTGGACATCACCGACTCGCCGTTCGCCCGAGCGCGGTTGGCTCACCTGCGCGGCCTCGTCGCCGGCGACCTGTCTGTGCTGTCGGCGGCCGCCGACGCGTTCGAGGCGATGGGCGCCAACCTGCACGCCGCCGAGGCCGCGGTCGCCGCTGCCGACGTCGCTCGCGAGCGCGGCGACCAACGCGCTGCGGCTGCGCTCACCCTCCGAGCCGAGCGCTACGCCGCGTTGTGCGAGAGTGCTGTCACGCCGGCGCTCGCCGTTGCGAGCGGCGCCGTCGATCCGCTGACCGACCGAGAGCGCGAGATCGCCTTCCTCGCTGCGAGTGAACTGACCAGCCGTGAGATCGCCGACCAGCTGTTCTTGTCGTACCGCACGGTCAACAACCACCTGCAGCACATCTACGACAAGTTGGGCATCCGCGGGCGATCCGAGCTGCGCGGTGCCCTCGGACTGGGCCAGGAGTAGTCGTGGACGCGCAGAGTATTGCCCTCGTCCAATCCACATTCGCTGCAGTCGTCCCGGTCGCCGACCGGTTCTCGGAGCAGTTCTACGTCCATCTGTTCACAGCCGATCCGGCGCTGCGTTCGATGTTCGCAACGGATCTCACCGCCCAGCGACAGAAGCTGGTCGACGAACTGGTCGCCATCGTCGAGACGCTCGGTCGGCTGCCGACGCTGGTTGCGCGCACGACCGAGCTCGGCCGCCGCCACGCCGGGTACGGAGTCGAGCCGCACCACTACGACCTCGTCCTCGACGCCATCCTGCACGCGTTCACGGTGTGCATCCCCGATCAGATGACCACCGAGGCGGTGCAGGCCTGGCGGCGGGCCTACCACCTCGTCGCCGAGACGATGATGTACGGCGCCGCACACGGTCCGGCCTGAACCCACACACTGGAACTGACCATCAGGGCGCGAGCGCACAAGCCCGGTGGAGCATGCCGCAATGCGGGATTGGCACCTGGTTAATGTCCCCCCATGAGCACACCCACACCCCCAGGTAGTACCGCAAGCGCCACCGGCATCGAGATCACGGCGAAGTTCTTCCCACTTGCGTTCATCCTGAACTTCTTCAAGCCCGTCTTCACGATCGACGGCGTTGCCTCGAAGCAGAAGTGGCGCACCCCGACGTTCGTGCCGACGGCGGCCGGCCAGCACCAGGTGCAGGTCCACTTCCCCTACGGTTTCATCAAGACGGCCGGCAAGGGAACCACGACGGTGTCCGTCGCAGAGGGCCAGGTCTCCAAACTCGTCTACAAGGCGCCGTGGATCATCTTCCTCCCCGGCAAGATCAAGCCGGTCGCCTGATCCGGTCGAGCTGATCACGCTGGACTCCCCCTCGCTATGGTTTCGACGAAACCGAACGAGGGGGAGTGCATGAACAGGTTCGACGACCGGCGCGTCATCGTCACGGGTGGGGGTTCGGGCATCGGCCAGGGCACCGTCCGGCGTCTGCTCGCAGAAGGTGGCACGGTTCACGCGATCGACGTCAACACCGCCGGACTGGGGACGACGACCGAGATGGCGACCGCTGATGGCACCGCAGATCGGCTGACGACCGGCACGCTCGACATCTCCGACGAAGCCGCAGTCGGTGCGCACATCGCAGAGGTCGTCGAGCGTTTCGGTGGGCTCGAGGTGCTGGTCAATGCGGCCGGCATCATGCGCGCGGTGCACACCCACGAGTGCACGCTCGAGATGTGGAACCAGGTGATCAACGTCAACCTGACGGGCACGTTCTTGATGACCCGGGCCGCGCTGCCGGCCCTGTTGGAGTGCGGTCGTGGCGTCGTCGTCAACTTCAGCTCGACCTCGGCCACGTTCGCCCACCCGTACATGGCGGCCTACGCAGCGAGCAAGGGTGCCGTCGATTCGTTCACGCACACGCTCGCCGTCGAGTACGCGAAGCAGGGCCTTCGTGCCGTCGCAGTGGCACCCGGTGGCATCACGAGCGGCATCACCTCCGATGCCGCGAACATGATCCCCAAAGACGCCGACTGGACGCTGTTCGACAAGATGATGCCGCTGCTCGCGGGCGGCATGGGCGAGCCCGCCAACGTGGCTGGCGTCATCGCCATGCTCGCCAGCGATGACGGCCGGTGGGTCACTGCGACCAGCCTGCGCATCGACGGTGGCGCTCACGGCTGACGCACCGTCGAGTGGCCATCTCGGGCGAGGCGGTGGGCGAAGCCGTGCCGAGGCCTACGGAGCGAAGGGCTTCTTGGCGAGCATGACGTCGGCCCCGAGGAACGGTTCGAGGAACGGTCCGAAGTCGGGACCGCGACGCAGCCCGTGGCCACCGTCGACGGCGATGGCCGTGCCAGTGATCCAGCGTGAATCCGGCCCGATCAGGAAGCGCGCGAGGGCGGCGACGTCCTCGGGCTCGCCGACGTCACCCATCGGCGTCTGGGTGATGTAGCTGTCGTAGACCACGCTGTCGCGAGGAATGCCCTCCATGATCTCGGTCGAGATGAAGCCGGGGCGGATCGAGTTGAAGCGGACGCCGACGGCGCCGTACTCGTCGGCGGCGTTGCGCATCATCTGCTCGATGCCGGCCTTGGACACGGTGTAGGCGCCGAAGTACGGATGCGTCACGTAGCCGGCGATCGACGACATACCGACGAACGATCCGCCGCCGGCGGCGACGAGGTGGGGGACCGAGTGTTTGATGCACAGCATCGTGCCGACCACGTTGAGGTGCAGGGTCTCGACGAACTTCTCGGTGTCGGTCAGGTGGTACGGGCTCATTCCCCGCGATCCGCCGGCGTTGGCGACCACACCGTCGAGCGCGCCCGTCGGCTCGACGGCGGTCGCCATCATCCGCTGGACATCGTCCTCGTTGGTCACGTCTCCGGACACGAACCGCACGCTGCCGCCGTGACCGGTGGCCGCAGCAGCAGCTTCGATCTCGGTTGCGGCCGCCGCGAGGGATGCCTCGGTGCGCCCGGAGATGGTGACGGCGGCGCCGTCGGCGGCGAGTCGCGCGGCGCACGCCTTGCCGATACCCGTTCCGCCACCCGTGATCAGAACGGCCGAACCCTGGAGGCCGCCGGTTGTCGATGTTTGCTTCGTCATGGCGGCCGACGGTAGCTCGCGTCGACCGCGCGACGTGATACGAAAGCACGAGCACACACGAAAGGCTGACGACGATGACCAACAACTGGGGCCGCTGGGGCGACGACGATCAGCGCGGGACGCTGAACCTGATCACACCTGAAGCAGTGAAGGCCTCTGCACTCCGTCGCAGTACCGGCAAGGTGTATTCGCTCGCGATCCAGCTCAGTCAGGCGTCGGTCCCGGCTGTGCACGACCGCCCGCTCATCGAGCGCTACACGCTGTCCTCGGTGGCCGACATCGGTCGCGTGCCACCATTCTTCGAGATCGGTGAGGGTGTCGGTGCGAACGAGGACGTCATCGTGATGCCGAGCCACATCGGCACGCACATGGATGCGCTGTCGCACGTGACATCGGAGTTCACGATGTACAACAACCACTCCTCGGACACGTTCACACCTCGCGGTGGAGCGTCGAAGTTGGGCATCGAGCACACCGGCAGCTTCGCCGGTCCGGCCAAACTGCTCGACGTCGAGGGTCACCTCACGGCCACGACCGGTGAGGGCCTGGCCCACGGCCAGATCATCGACGGAGCGCTGCTCGAGGTGTGCCGCTCAGCGCAGGGCACCACCATCGAGGCCGGCGACATGCTGCTCGTGCGTACCGGCTGGATCGAGCACCGCAACGCTCACCTCGCGCCGGACCAGGCGTGGATGCAGGCCGGTCTCGGGCTCGATGCCGTCGACTTCATCCGTGACAACAGCATCAGCGTGGTCGGCAGCGACAACTCGGCGATCGAGCCGATCCCGTTCGATCAGAACAAGTTCCTCGGTGTGCACATCGAACTGCTCCAGCAGATGGGCGTCACCCTGATCGAGCATCTCTGGCTCGCCGATCTCGCTGCCGACGAGTGCTACGACATTCTGCTCGCAGTCGGCGGGCTGCTCGTCACGGGTGCCACCGGATCTCCGGTGAACCCCATCGCGATCGGCTGACGAGCACCCCCGTTCGATGGTGACCATCGTCACGTCGGACTGCTACGGTGCCCGCACCTACACAGACTCTCGGGGGAGATTTCATGCGTCGTCCCGGTTACCGCCTCGTCGCGGCTTCGATCACGCTCGCTCTGATTGCCGCCTCGTGCGGCAAGGATCGAGACCAGTCATCGTCGTCGACTGCACCAACGTCAACAGCAGCAACGACCACCGCGGCCTCGACCACGGCACCGGCAGCCACCGATTCGTCGGTGGCCTCGACGGACTCGACCGTGGCCGGCGGCACCGACACGACGGCCGGCACCACGGCGCCAACCGATACAACGGCACCGGATGTGCCGATGTTCGGTGACGCACCGTGGCCGTGCAGCGCCGGCGACGGCGCCAACACCGACGACGGCAGCACGCCGGGAGTCACCAAGGACTCGATCACGATCGCCGACGGCGACGATGCCGGCTACGCCGGCTCGCCAGGACTCAACAGCGAGATGACCGACGCGATGAATGCGTTGATCGCGAAGTGCAACGAACTCGGCGGCATCAACGGCCGCCAGATCAAGGCGAACTACTACGACGCCGCGCTCTTCAACGTCGGCCCGGCGATGCAGTCGGCGTGTGACGACGGCAACTTCTTCCTCGTCGGCGAGGGCTGGGCGTTCGACTCGAACCAGGAGGAGATCCGTCTCGGTTGCGGCATGCCGGCCGTGCCGACATACGCCGTGAGTGCTGCCTTCGAGCACGGCAAGGACGTCTACGTGGGCATCCCCGGACCGTCTGACGAGACGACTGCCGGTATGTACGCCCAGTTCGCCAAGCTGTTCCCCGAGGGCGTGACCAAGGTCGCCGGCATGGTCGGTGCTTTCTCCGCCACCCAGGAGTCACGCGACAAGGCGGTCATCGCCTCTGAGCAGTTCGGTTGGAAGTGGGTCTCGACGACCATCGAGTACAACCCCGTCGGCGAGGCCGACTGGACCCCGTTCGTCAAGCAGGTCCAAGACGCCGGAGCCGGCGTCATCTACTGGTCCGGTACGTGCCTGCCGAACCTGCAGTTGTTCGACCAGGCTGCCAAGGCCAACGGACTCGACATCCCGATCCTCACCGAGGCCAACCACTACGCCAAGGTCTGCGCCGATGCGAACACCGATGGTGCGATGGACAACGTCTATCTGCGCACGAACTCGGTCCCGTTCGAGGAAGCCGATGTCAACAAGGCGACGCAGGACTATCTCGATCTGATGGCAGCGAGTGGCGGCAAGACGTCGCTCCTGGCGACGAACACGGCGTCGTCGTTCATGCTCTGGGCCCAGGCTGCGTCGGACTGCGGCGCCAGCCTGACCCGTGAGTGCACGCTCGCGAACCTGAAGAACACGCACAATTGGACGGGTCACGGTCTGCACTCCGAGACCGATCCCGGTGGCAACCACCCGTCGGCGTGCAGTGCGATCCTGCACCTCGTCGGCGACACCTACGAGCGAGTCGTGCCCAAGGAGCGGGGAACGTTCGAGTGCGACCCGTCGTGGATCGCCAAGATCACGGGAACGCCGGCGCTCGAGGCCGCCAAGCTGGACGCCAACCGGATCTCCCAGCAGTTCGCGACCGGAGGCTGAACCACCAGGTGGGCGGCCACGTCCACCGAACGCTGTCGCAGCGCATTTCTGACGCGGCGTCAGATCCTGTTAAGCATCTTTCCGTCCAAATATTTGTTCGGGAGATTCTTGATGCGAAGAACGACAACGGTTCGGTTCATGGCGGCCTGCACGGCCCTCGCCCTCGTGGCGAGCGCCTGCGGCAAGGACCGCGATGCAACCGTCGAATCGACAGCAGCACCCACGACCGTCGCTGTGTCGACGGCGCCCACCACGGCGTCGTCGACCAGCGACACGGCGACATCCGCCAGCTCGGTGGAGACCAGCGACTCGGCGACAGGTGGCTCGACCACTGACACGACGCCGGTGACGGATGCGGTGCCGACCGGGCCGATGTTCGGTGATGCGCCGTGGCCGTGCAGTGTGGGTGATGGCGCGAACACCGATTCGGGGAGTGAGGTCGGTGTCACAGCGGATTCGATCGCGATTGCGTCG
>JANXUX010000237.1 GCA_025351965.1 Actinomycetes bacterium
AGGGCCCGGCGGGTACGGGCAAGACCCAGCTCGCGAAGTCGGTGGCCGAGATGATCGGGGCCCGCCTCATTCGTCTGCAGTGCTACGAAGGCCTCGACGAGTCGAAGGCCCTCTACGAGTGGAACTACAAGAAGCAGCTCCTGCGCATCCAGGCCGAGCGCGGCAGCGAGACCTCGTGGTCCGACGTCGAAGAGGATCTGTTCTCCGAGGAGTTCCTCCTCACCCGCCCGTTGCTCGAGGCCATCCGCGCCAAGGATCCGGTGGTGCTGCTGATCGACGAGGTCGATCGGGTCGAGGTCGAGACCGAGGCGCTGTTGCTCGAGATCCTGTCCGAGTACCAGGTCTCCATCCCTGAGCTGGGCACGATCAAGGCCAAGCAGATCCCGCTCGTGTTCCTCACCTCGAACAACACCCGTGAGCTGTCCGAGGCGCTGAAGCGCCGCTGCCTGTTCCTCCACGTCGACTACCCCGACATGGAACGCGAGAAGCTGATCGTCACCACCCGGGTGCCCGACGTCTCGGCGAACCTGGCCGACCAGATCGCACGCATCGTGCGCAGCATCCGCCAGCTCGATCTGAAGAAGGCGCCCAGCGTCAGCGAGACCATCGACTGGGCCCGCACGCTCGTGCTGCTCGGCGTCGAGAACATCGATGCCCAGCAGGCCAAAGAGACGTTGCACATCCTGCTCAAGTACCAGACCGACATCGCCAAGGCGGCCAAAGAGCTGTCGATCGAAGCCGCGAAGTAACCGGCTGATCATGCTCGACCTGATGGCGGGCTTCGTCGCCGAACTGCGCAACGCAGGCTTACCGGTGTCGCTGACCGAGAACCTCGACGCGATGGAGGCAGTGCAACACATCCCGATCGAGGACCGGGAGGCGTTCAAGTACGCCCTCGGCGCGACGATGGTCAAGAACAACGCTCACTGGCGCGCGTTCGAGACCGTGTTCGAGGTGTACTTCAGCCTGCGTGGGCCGGAGTACAAACTGGTCGAGGGCGACAGCGCCATCGACGAGATGTGGCGCGAGATGCAAGAGGCCCAGCAGCAGGGCGATGGCAAATCCGGTGGCGGCGGGATGGATTCGCTGACCCCGGAAGAGCTGATGAACCTGCTGATGCAGGCGCTGAAGAACGGCGACCAGGGGATGATGCGGGCCCTGGCCAAGCAGGCCGTGCAGCGGTTCGCCGGGATGGAGCCCGGTCGGCCCGTCGGCGGCACCTATTACCTGTACCGCACGCTCCGCAACCTCGATCTGGAGGGCATGCAGGACAAGCTGATGGAGGCGAGCAAGCAGGAGGTCGGTGGCGAACTGACCCCGCTCGAGGAGCGTCTCGAGAAGGACGAATTCGACAGCCGGATCGAGCAGTTCAAGAAGGAGATCGAGGCCGAGATCCGTCGTCGCCTGGTCGCTGACCGCGGCGCAGAGGCAATGGCCAAGACGCTGCGCAAGCCGCTGCCCGAAGACGTCGAGTTCATGCATGCGTCCCGGGACGAGATGCAGGCGTTGAAGAAGTCGCTCTACCCGTTGACCCGCAAGCTCGCTGCTCGTCTGGCCCGCAAGCGCCGCCACGGCCGCAAGGGTCCGCTCGACTTCCGCAACACGGTCCGCCACTCGCTGTCGTCCGGCGGAGTTCCGATCGATCCGAAGTTCAAGTACCCGCGCCCGGCCAAGCCCGAGCTCGTCGTGATCGCCGACATCAGCGGCTCGGTCGCTGCGTTCGCGCGGTTCACGCTGATGCTCGTGTATGCGCTGCAGGGGCAGTTCAGCAAGGTTCGATCGTTCGTCTTCATCGACGGTATCGACGAGGTCACGGACTACTTCAAGAACACCGAGGACATCCAGGAGGCGATCCACCGGGTCAACACCGAGGCCGATGTCGTCTGGGTCGACGGCCACAGCGATTACGGGCATGCCTTCGAGGTCTTCTGGGACAAGTGGGGCAAGGAGATCAGCCCGAAGACGACGGTGTTGCTGCTCGGCGATGCGCGCAACAACTACCACGCGAACCAGGCCTGGGTGATCAAGAACATCCGCCAGAAGGCCCGCCACGTGTACTGGCTGAACCCTGAACCGAAGAGCTACTGGAACACCGGTGACTCCATCGTCGGCGACTACGGCACCCATACCGACGGCGTCTTCGAGTGCCGCAACCTGCGCCAGCTCGAGGCGTTCGTCGAGAAACTCGCCTGAACGCCCGCTAGGCTTGTCGAGCTAGACAACGAGGAGATCGACACCATGGCGCGTACCAACGACACGATGATGAACCCACCGATCGAGGAGCTTCTCGGCCGGGTCGACTCGAAGTTCAGTCTGGTCACCCTCGCTGCCCGTCGCGCCCGCCAGATCAACTCCTACTTCAACCAGCTCGGTGACAGCCTCGGCCACATGGTGCCCCCGCAGGTCTCCTCGGTGGCGCGCAAGCCGCTGAGCATCGGGTTCGAGGAGATCGCTGCCGACAAGATCGTGCCGATCAGCATCGTCGTCCCCGAAGTCGTCACCGACGAGGCCGACGCCGCCGTCTGAGCTGGCGTCACGTCGACTCGGTCAGTGCTTGCGCCGAGCGTTGCGTACTGCAGTCGTGACAGGGTGAACGCGTGAGCGGCTCCTACATCGCAGGCAAGACGATCGTCGTCGGCGTGACCGGCGGCATCGCCGCGTACAAGGCCGTCGAGGTCTGCCGCCGTCTCGTCGATGCGGGCGCACATGTCATCCCGGTGATGACTGCCGGCGCCGAGCATTTCATCGGGCGCACCACGCTGTCCGCATTGTGCAGCGAGCCGGTCCAGACCAGTCTCTGGGACGAAGCCTCGCCGATACCGCACACCCGGCTCGGCCAGAGCGCCGATCTGATCCTCGTCGTGCCGGCCACGGCCCGCCTGATCGGCGCATACACGGCTGGGTTGAGCACGGACCTGCTCACCAACATCCTGCTCGCGACCCGAGCCCCGGTCGTGATCTGCCCGGCGATGCACACCGAGATGTGGGAGCACCCGGCGGTGCAGGACAACCTCGCCGTGCTCGCCCGCCGCGGTGTCATCATCGTCGAGCCCGACGAGGGTCGACTGGCGGGTGGGGACAGCGGCAAGGGCCGTCTCGCCAGCCCAGAGCGGATCATCGCGGCCATCGAGCGCACGCTCGGGCCGACTGACCTGGCCGGTACCCGTCTCGTCGTCACCGCCGGCGGGACCCGTGAGCCGATCGATGCCGTCCGTGTCATCGCCAACCGCAGCAGCGGCAAGCAGGGCTACGCGATTGCGTCGGTAGCGGCGTCTCGGGGCGCGACGGTGACCCTGATCTCCACGGTCGGCCTGCCCACGCCGGTCGGTGTCGATCTGGTCTCGGTCGAGACGGCCGCACAGATGCAGGCCGCCGTCTCGCACGCCGCGCAGACCGCAGACATCGTGATCATGGCCGCAGCCGTTGCCGACTTCCGGCCCAAGACCGTCGTCGCCAACAAGATCAAGAAGGGCGATGGCATCCCCGACATCGTCCTCGAGCCGACACCCGACATCCTCGCGGCACTGGGGGCAACGAAGCGTCCCGGTCAGATCCTGGTCGGCTTCGCCGCCGAGACCGATGACCTCGTCGCCAATGCCGGCGCGAAGCTGCAGCGCAAGAACCTCGACCTGATCGTCGCCAACGACGTCAGCGCTCCCGGAGTTGGCTTCCAACACGACACCAACGCCGTATGCTTGCTCCGGCCAGAGGGCCCGATGGTCACCATCGATCTCACGGACAAGCACTCGATCGCCGGTGCCGTGATCGATGCCATCGTCGAGATCCGCGCGGGTCTCACCTGATCACTTCAGTGTGATCGACGATCACCAACCGAATCACCTCGACCGACCAGCAACGGAGCCTTCAGTGAGCCAGTGGACTTTTACCAGCGAGAGCGTGACCGAGGGTCACCCCGACAAGATGGCCGATCAGGTCAGCGACGCCGTCCTCGATGCCATCTTGGCCGAGGACCCGAACGGCCGCGTGGCCTGCGAGACGTTGCTCACCACGGGCCTCTGTGTCGTCGCCGGTGAGATCACCACGAGCGCGTATGTCGACATCCCCAAGATCGCCCGCGAGGTCATCAAGGACATCGGCTACGACAACGCCCTGTACGGCTTCGATGGCAACACCTGCGGCGTGATCGTCAGCATCGACGAGCAGTCGGCCGACATCGCCCAGGGCGTGGACAAGAGCGAAGAGCTCCGTGGCGGCAAGGCCGGCGAGGACCGGATCAACGCCCAGGGCGCCGGTGACCAGGGAATGATGTTCGGATATGCGTGCGACGAGACCCCTGACCTGATGCCGTTGCCGATCTGGCTCGCGCATCGTCTGGCCGAGAAGCTGAGCGAGGTCCGCAAGTCGGGCGCGGTCCCGTACCTGCGCCCCGACGGCAAGACCCAGGTCACGTTCGACTACGAGAACGGCAAGCCGGTCGCGTTGCGTTCGGTGCTCGTCAGCACCCAGCATGCCGAGGGCATCGATCGCGATTCGGTCATCCGCCCCGACCTCATCGAGCAGGTCATCCGTCCGGTGATCCCGGCCCAGTTCGCAGATCAGGATTACAACGTGTACGTCAACCCGACCGGCGTGTTCGTCGTCGGCGGCCCCCATGGCGACACAGGTCTCACCGGTCGCAAGATCATCGTCGACACCTATGGTGGAATGGGCCGTCATGGTGGCGGGGCGTTCAGTGGCAAGGACCCGTCCAAGGTCGACCGTTCGGCCGCATACGCGGCACGTTGGGTCGCCAAGCACGTCGTCGCCTCGGGCGCAGCCACCCGCTGCGAGGTGCAGGTCGCGTATGCGATCGGGATGGCGCAGCCGATCAGCATCCTCGTCGAGACGTTCGGCACGAACACCGTTGACCCGGTTGTGATCGAGCAGGCCGTGCGGAGCGTGTTCGACCTGCGCCCGGGTGCGATCGTGCGCGACTTGGATCTGAAGCGTCCGATCTTCCGCAAGACCGCTGCGTACGGTCACTTCGGCCGTGACCTCCCCGAGTTCACCTGGGAGCAGGTCAGCCGGCTCGCCGACTTCAAGGCCGCGATCGGCGCCTGAGCGCCCCCTTGACCCAGGTCGGACAACCGCTCGCTCCGCCCGCGGGCACCACTGAGGTGCTCGTTGCGCAGGTGGTCCCCGACCTCACCGGTCTCGACCGACACTTCGACTACCTCGTCCCGGAGCCGCTGCGCGGCCGTGTCCACATCGGGACACTGGTGCGCATCACACTCAACGGTCGTCGTGTTGGCGGTTGGGTCATTGCGCTCGGACCACCGCGCCCCGAGCGCGATGTGGCGAGTCTGCTCGCCATCAACAAGGTGACCGGCATCGGGCCGGCCCAGGACGTGATCGACCTCGCGTCATGGGCCGTCCACCGCTGGGCGGGCCGGATGCGCTCCTTCCTGGTTGCCGGGTCGCCGCCGGGCGCCGTGCAACAACCCCCGGCACCGGCCCATGGAGGCCCGGTCCCCGAACCCACCGATCCGCTGGCGCGACGGTTGCTCGACACCACCGTCACTGCTCCCGGGGTCGAGGGGGCCAGTGGCGGGGTGCTGCGGTTGCCGCCGGCCGCTGATCCGCTGCCGGTGCTGTTGGCCGCCTGCCGACGTGGCCCGATCCTCGTCGTCGTGCCGGCGGTCGCCCAGGCCCGTCTGCTCGCCGTTCGGATGCGGCGGAGCGGCCGCACGGTCGCGCTGCTACCGACGGAGTGGGCGGCTGCGGCCGGGGGAGTGGACGTCGTCATCGGGGCGCGCGCTGCGGTGTGGGCGCCGTGCCGCGACCTGGCGGCGATCGTGGTGCTCGACGAACACGACGAGGGTTTGCAGGAGCAACGTCAACCGACGTGGCACGCGAGGGACGTCGCGCTCGAGCGCGGTCGCCGCGCCGGCGTACCCGTGATGCTGGTGTCGCCGTGCCCGACCGTCAGCGCGATCGCCGCCTTCTTCCCGTCGAGACTGTTCCGCCCGGCTGTGAACGACGAGCGCGCCGGCTGGCCGATCGTCGAGATCGTCGATCGCACGAGGGACGAGCCGTGGCAGCGCAGCCTGGCCACCTCGCAATTGATCCGCCAGCTGCGCGACGTCGATCGCACGGTCGTCTGCGTGATCAACACCACCGGCCGGGCCCGCTTGCTGGCCTGCCGACGGTGCAAGGCGATTCAGCGCTGCGAGGTCTGCGAAGCCTCGGTGTTCCAACGCGACGACGAGCACTTCGAGTGCCTGCGCTGCGCGACTGTCCGACCCCCGGTCTGCCAGGCCTGCGGCGCAAGTGCGTTCGCTGCGCTGCGCGTCGGCGTGACGAGGTTGCGCGAGGAGTTGGAGGCGGCCGCCGCCCGAGCAGTCGTGTCGGTCACCGGGAAGGACTCCGACACCGAACCGGTGCCGGACGCCGGCGTCTACGTCGGCACCGAGGCCGTCCTGCACCGGGTCCGACGTGCCGACACGGTTGCGTTCTTGGACTTCGATGCCGAACTGCTCGCGCCGCGTTATCGCGCGACCGAACAGGCGATGACGCTGCTGGCCCGCGCCGCCCGCCTCGTCGGCGGCCGCAACGGTGGAGGACGAATCCTGGTCCAGACCTTCGTCCCCAAGCACGAGGTGCTCGATGCGGTGCTGCACGCCGACCCTGGTCGGCTGGTGGCCAAGGAGATCGGTCGGCGCCGGGTGCTCGGGTTCCCCCCGGCTGCGGCGCTGGCGGTGGTCAGCGGTGCCGGCGCGGATGACTACGCCTCACGGCTCGCCCTGTCCGGTGTTCAGGCTGCGCGCACGCTCGAGGGCTCGGTGCTGCTGCGTTCACCGTCATGGGATTCGCTCGGCGCTGCCATTGCCGCGACACCTCGTCCGAAGGGCAGCCGACTGCGGATCGAGGTCGACCCGCCCCGCATGTGACCACTCGACCGGTGACCAGCCGTCAGCCGGCGTCGGTGGTGACGTCCGCTTCGGCGACGGTCCGGGGCAGCGTGGTGCGCAGCAGGCGATATCCCTTGGCCGAGCTGATCCGCTCGGTCGGGAAGCCCTCGGCGTTGAGCCACGTCAGCAACGAGTCCGAGCCGAGGTGCTTCTGGACGACCATCACCGCGACGCCGGTCGGGGTCAGACGGGGCAGCCACTGGAGCAACATCTCGTGCATCGCCGGCTTGCCGATGTGGATCGGCGGGTTGCTCCAGATCGCATCGAAACGCAGTGCAGGATCGATCTGTTCCGGCGTGCAGGTGTTGACCACGACCTGGTTGGTCCGCGCGTTGGCGAGCGTGAGCGCGAGCGCACGGTTGTTCACGTCGACCGCCCAGACGGTCGCATCGGGTGACCGCCGCGCCATCGTGATCGCGATCGGTCCGACGCCGCAACCGAGGTCGAGCAGGTTGCCCGTCGGCGACAGCGGCGGCGACTTGAGCAGCAGCACGCGTGTCCCGGTGTCGAGCGCGCCATAGCTGAACACACCGCGATCGGTCATCAGACGCATCGTGCCGTCGGGGAGGGCGACCTTGATCTCGAATGGCTGGCTCGCCGTTGCCGGGTCTGGGGTGAAGTACTGCTCGTCGCTCATGGTGCCTGCGTGCCTGTCCGGCCGCGCCTGGATCGGCACGGGCTGGATAGCCTTGCAGCGTGGCGTATGAAATCCGCACCTACGGCGATCCAGTCCTGAAAACGCCTGCCCAGGCGGTGACGGACATCGACGGCAAGGTCGCTCGACTGGTCGACGACATGTTCGACACGCTGTACAGCAGCGACAGTGGCATCGGCCTCGCCGCGCCCCAGGTGGGCGTGCAGAAGCAGATCTTCGTCTGGGAGATCGAGGACGAGCCGATGGTGATCATCAACCCCGAGATCGTCGAGAGCAGCGGTGAATGGGTCTACGACGAGGGCTGCCTGAGCATCCCTGGCCTCTACGTCGAGATGCTCCGCCCGAACCAGGTGTTGATGCGCGGTCGCACCCTCGACGGCAACGAAATCGAGATCGAGGCCGACGAATTGATGGGCCGCCTCTTCCAGCACGAGATCGACCACCTGCACGGCGTGCTGATGTTCGACCGGATGACGCCGGATCAGCGCAAGGAAGCCCTGACCGAGTACCGCCGCATCCTCGACGAGCAGGCGAAGGTCAAGCCTCGTCGGCTGCGGCTCAAGTGACGGAGCTCGCCGCGCTGCCCATGGGCAGACCGCAGCGCATCGTCTACCTCGGGACCCCGGAGATGGCCGTCGCGCCACTCGAGGCGTTGGTCGCCGGCGGCTTCGAAGTCGTGCTCGTCGTGACACGTGCCGACAAGCGCCGTGGACGCGGGTCGGAGCTGACGCCGAGCCCGGTGAAGGCCGCAGCGATGCGCTTGGGCCTCGCCGTCAGCCATCGTGTCGCTGACGCAGTCGATGTCGGCGCCGCCCTCGGCGTCGTCGTCGCGTTCGGTCAGCTGATCACGCCCGACGTGCTGGCCGTGCTCCCGATGGTCAACCTGCACTTCTCGCTCCTGCCGCGCTGGCGTGGCGCTGCACCGGTCGAGCGTGCGCTGCTCGCCGGCGACGACGTCACCGGCGTCTGCCTGATGCAGCTCGAGGTCGGCCTCGACACCGGTGGCATCATCGACCGCACCGAGGTGCCGATCGGAGCGCGCCAGACGGCGGACGATCTCCGGCGCATCCTCGTCGATGTCGGGACCACGCAGCTGATCGACAACCTGCAGCGTGGCCTCGGCCCCGCGGTGGCCCAGGTCGGTGAGCAGACATACGCAGCCAAGCTCGATCCGGCCGAGTTCGCGATCGACTGGCAGCGCACTGCGACCGAGATCGACCGCGTCGTGCGGCTCGGCGTGGCCTGGACGACCTTCCGCGGCAAGCGGCTGAAGATCCTCGGCGCAGAGATCGGCGAGGCCGGTACGGATGCCGTTGCCGGCACCTTCGTCGATGCGACGTCGGTCGCCTGCTGGCAGAGCGCGCTTGTGCTCGACCGCGTGCAGCCCGAGGGCAAGCCGGTCATGCCGGCACTGGCCTGGGCCAATGGTGCCCGGCCGCTCATCGGCGAGCGGCTCGGCGAGTCGAGCGGCACGTCCCCGGTCGCGGCGGATCCGACATGAACCAGCGCAGCAACCCTCGCGGACCCAACGACCAGCGTGGCAACCAACGCGGGCAGAGCGGTCAGCGCGGCGGTGGCCAGAGCGGCCCCAACAGCCAGGGCAGCCAGCGTGGGCCGAAGCAGACTGCGCGACAGGTCGCGTACGACGCACTCTTGCGGATCGATCACGACGGGGCGTACGCCAACCTCCTCCTGCCGTCGATGCTGGATCGCAGCTCGCTCCACGAGCAGGATCGCCGCTTCGTCACCGAGCTCGTCTACGGCACGACGCGTATGCGCCGCGCCTGCGAGGCACTCGTCGAGCGGTTCGTGATGACCGAGCCGGATCCCGAGGTACGCACGCTGTTGCGCCTCGGCGCCTACCAGCTCGCGTTCGCAGGGGTGCCGCCCCATGCGGCCGTTGGCGAGACGGTCGAGCTGGCCCATCCGAAGGTGCGCGGCTTCGTCAACGCCGTGCTGCGCAAGGTGTCGAACACGCCGATGATCTGGTCCGACGACGCCGACCGGCTGAGTTACCCGGACTGGATCCTGGAGCGCTTCGTCACCGAGCTCGGTGAGTTCGAGGGGCTCGCCGCACTGGAATGCATGAACGAGGCGCCGACGGTGAGCACCCGCGACGACGGCTACATCCAGGATCTCGGGTCACAGTGGGTCGCCGATCTCGTCGGCGCGCAGCCGGGGGAACGCATCCTCGACGTGTGCTCGGCCCCCGGGGGCAAGGCGACGTCGATGGCCGGTGACGGAGCCTTCGTCATCGCGGCTGATCTGCAGCCGCACCGGGTCGCGCTCGTGGTCGACAACGCACATCGCCTCGGTTACCACGTGCCCGTTGTCGTCGCCGACGGCAGCGCGCCGCCGTTCGCTGCGGCCAGCTTCGATCGAGTCCTGATCGACGCCCCGTGCAGCGGCCTCGGCTCGCTGCGCCGTCGACCCGATGCGCGTTGGCGGCTCACTCCCGACGACCTCGACGATCTCGTCGCGATCCAGTCCCGGCTGCTGAGCGCTGCTGCGCCGCTGGTCCGCCCCGGTGGCACGTTGGTCTACAGCGTCTGCACCATCACCGCGGCGGAGTCGGTCGATCACGCGACGCCGGACGGCTTCGACGTCGTCACCGATGCACCCGACGATCCTTGGCAGCCGTTCGGCAGTGGCTTCCGTCTCCTGCCCCAAGATGCCGACACCGATGGGATGGTCATCGTTCGCTACCGTGCTCGCGGATGAGCACCGAGCCCTCCACACCGGTCCTGTCCGAAGCCGTCCTGTCCGAAGCCGTCCTGGACGCCCCGGTCCTGGACGCCCCGGTCCTGGCCGCGAAGGTCCTGACCGTCAGCGACGGTGTCGTGCTTGGAACCCGTGACGATGCGAGCGGCCGGGCGCTGGTCGCCCAGCTCACCGGAGCCGGGTACTCGGTTGTCGTCCACCGGGTCACTGCCGACGGCGTCGAGAACGTCGCCGCTGCGTTGCGCGAGATGTGCGACGGCTTCGCCGGTCTCGTCGTCTCGACCGGCGGCACCGGTTTCGCCCCACGTGATCAGACGCCGGAGGGCACACGTGAGGTCATCGAACGCGAAGCACCCGGTCTGGCCGAGGCGATGCGCCTGGTCAATCCGCTCGGTCGGCTGAGCCGCGGCGTCGCCGGCATCCGCGGGCAGGCAATCATCTGCAACACGCCGGGTTCGCCCAAGGGCTGCGTGGAGCAGCTGGGTGCCGTCATCGACATCTTGCCCCACGCCATCCGCCTCCTCGCCGACGCACCGACTCAGCACTGACCCAACACTGATGCAGCACCGGACGTTCACGTCCGGGCAGCCGGTTGTACCGGACGCGGCCGTATCCTGCAGACGTGCTCCGACTCGTGTTGCCCAAGGGTTCCCTCGAGAAGGCGACGCTCGAGCTCTTCGACGCCGCGGACCTCTCGGTGCGGCGCAACTCCTCGGTCGACTACAAGGCCAACATCGATGACCCCCGCATCAGCGAGGTCCGGATCCTGCGCCCGCAGGAGATCCCGAGCTACGTCGCCGAAGGGCTGTTCGACCTCGGCATCACCGGACGCGACTGGGTCGAGGAAACGGCAAGCGACGTCGTCAGCCTCGGAGAATTGCAGTACTCCAAGGCCACATCGCTACCGATCCAGGTCGTCCTCGCCGTCGCCGGCGATTCACCGGCGCAGACCGTGGCCGATCTCCCGAGCGGCGTCCGGGTCAGCACCGAGTACCCCGAGCTGACCAAGCGCTACTTCGCCGGCCACGGGATCGACGCCGACATCCGGCTGTCGTACGGCGCCAGCGAGGCCAAGATCCCCGACATCGCCGACTGCATCGTCGACATCACCGAGACCGGCCGGGCGCTGCGCGCCGCCGGCCTGCGCATCATCGACACGATCCTGATCAGCTACACCGAGGTCGTCGTCAACCGCGAGTCGTTCGACGATCCGGTCAAGCGGCATGCGATGGATCAACTGATGACCCTGCTGATGGGCACGCTCGACGCCCGCGGCAAGGTCCTCGTCAAGCTCAATGTGTCGCGCGAGAACTTTGAAGCGGTCGTTGCCCTCGTGCCGTCGCTGAAGGCGCCGACCGTGAGCGAGCTCGCCCATGAAGGAGGCTTTGCGATCGAAACCGTTGTCGCCAAGAACCAGATCAACACACTCATCCCAGCTCTGAAAGACGCCGGCGCGACCGGCATCCTCGAGCTGCCCATCTCCAAGATCATCGCCTGATGGCGCTGACCGCAGAAGAAGTGGCGGCTGAACGGCTCAACTCGGACCGCCTGTGGGGCGTCGTCACCAGCTTCGACGAACCCAAGGGCCTCGGAGCGATCACGCTCGACGAGACACCGGCGATCTTCCCGT
>JANXUX010000250.1 GCA_025351965.1 Actinomycetes bacterium
CTCGACTACATGGGCCTCACCGCAGGGACACCGATTCGCGACATCACCGTCGACACCGTCTTCATCGGTAGCTGCACCAACAGTCGGATCGAGGACCTCCGTGCCGCCGCAGCGGTGATGGAGGGCCGCACCGTCACCGCCAAGCGGGTGATGGTGGTGCCGGGCAGTCATGCCGTCAAGGCCCAGGCCGAGGCCGAGGGTCTGCCGGCCATTTTCACCGCTGCCGGCGCCGACTGGCGCGAGCCGGGCTGCAGCATGTGCCTGGCGATGAACCCCGACAAGCTCGCCGTGGGTGAGCGTTCGGCGAGCACCAGCAACCGCAACTTCGAGGGCCGTCAGGGTCGCGGTGGGCGAACCCATCTCGTCTCGCCGGCCGTCGCCGCAGCGACGGCCGTGCTCGGCCACTTCGCCACGCCAGCCGATCTCGCACCCATCGCCTCAGGAGCCCCGTCGTGAAACAAGTCCGAGTCATCACCGGCACAGGCGTCCCGCTCAAGCGCAGCGACGTCGACACCGATCAGATCATCCCGGCCGAGTGGCTCAAGCGGGTGGAACGCACCGGTTTCGAGAAGGGCCTGTTCGCGACGTGGCGCGACGACCGCAACTTCGTCCTCAACGACGAGCGCTACGCGTCGGCGTCGATCCTCGTCGCCGGGCCCAGTTTCGGAGTCGGCTCGTCACGCGAGCACGCGGTCTGGGCCCTGCAGCAGTACGGCTTCGACGCCATCGTCGCACCGAGCTTCAGCGACATCTTCCGCAACAACTGCACCAAGAACGGTCTCGCCCCGGTTGCGGTGTCGATGGAGGCCGTGCAGCGGATCTGGGACGCGATCGAGGCGGACCCGGCCGTCGAGATCACGATCGACATGGAGCGCCTGCTCGTCGAGTTGCCGGCGATCGGCTTCGAGGAATCGTTCCCGATGGAGACCCAGAACCAGTACCGGTTCCTCAACGGCCTCGACGACGTGGGCATCACGATGACCCACGCCGACGACATCACCAGCTACGAGTCGCGTCGCCCCGCCTGGCTGAAGTAGCCGGACGAGGTCAGCCGGATTCGGTGGACAGGGCTTCGAACTCGGTGAGGTGACGCAGCTTCGGGTTGTTCGAGAAGACCTCGATCGGCTTCGTGAACGGAAGGCGAAGCGCTCTCTGCAAGACCGTGCACTGCACGTGCTGGTTGTACTCGGCCAAGGTGACGGCCCAGCCGTCCTTGCCGGCGCGGGCGGTGCGGCCGCTGCGGTGGAGGTAGGCCTTGCCGTCGGCGGCCGGCTCGTAGTGGATGACCGCGCCGATGTCGTCGATGTCGATGCCGCGCGCCGCCACGTCGGTGGCGACGAGCACACTGATCTCACCGGAGACGAAGCGCTTGAGTGCCTTCTCGCGCGACGGCTGGGGCAGGTCGCCGTGGATGGCCTGGGCGCGGACGCCGAGGTCCTGCAACGCCTCGGTGGCGCGGTCGCAGACGCGCTTGGTGCCGCAGAACACGATCACGCGCTCGAACGAGCTGGCGATCGAGGCAACGACCTTGTCCTTGTCCATCCGGTGAACGGCCAGGAAGAGGTGGTACATCGTGCCGACGGTGTCGGTCGGCTGATCGATGGAGACCTCGATCGGATCCTTGAGGTACCGGCGCACGAGGTGGCCGACGTCGCCGTCGAGCGTGGCCGAGAACAGCATCGTCTGGTGCGGGCCGGTGATCTTGCGCAGGATCCACTCGACCTGTGGGGTGAACCCGTCGTCGGCCATCCGGTCCGCCTCGTCCAGGACCAGGCACTCGATCTGGTCGAGGTCGAGCTCGTTGTTCTTGAGCAGGTCGATCAGGCGCAGCGGCGTGGCGACGACGACTTCGACGCCGTCGTTCAGTTCGTCGATCTGCTTGTGCCGCGACGAGCCGCCATAGACGGCGAGCACACGATGGCCGCACGCATTGGCGACGGGCTCGAGTACTTCGGCGACCTGGAGCGCGAGCTCGCGGGTCGGCACGAGGATCAGCCCGCGAGGCTTGTTCGGCTCGGCCTTGCCACTCAACCGAGCGAGCAGTGGGATGCCGAACGCGAGAGTCTTGCCGGAGCCGGTGCGGGCCCGGCCGCAGACATCACTGCCGGTGAGCGCAACGGGGATGGCTTCGGTCTGGATCGCGAACGGCTGCGAGAAGCCGGCGGCGGCGAGGCCGGCATCGACATCGGGCGGCACGCCGAGCGCGGCGAAACCAGTAGGGGCGTAGATGGTGGTCAGGGGCACGATTGGCTCTCGGGGTTCAGGGACGTGGTCCACAGCGGGCCTGTTGGGCCGGCGCCGTTGACCGCGACCAGCGCCGAGGCGGGCTGGAAGGTCAGGCATGTTGTCCCCCAGGGTACCCAGAACACGGCCTGTCGTGGTGTTTTACCAGCGGCGGCCGGAGCAGCGCCGGGTAATCTCGTCCGGGTGAACACCGATTCCTCCGGCGACCAGGCGGCCGACACCGAGTTCCGCCCTGCGACGACCGCCATCACGGCCGGACGATGCGCCAACGGCACGTCGCTCGCCCCGCCGCTGTGGTCGTCGAGCACGTGGGCCTCGGCCAGTCTGGCCGATGCGCGCAAGCGGGCCACCGGACATCGCTCCAAGGAGTTCTACGGCCGCTACGGCAACCCGACCGTGGGTGCGTTCGAGGAGGCCATTGCAGAACTGGAGGGAGCGGAGGACGCCCTCGCCTACGCCAGCGGGATGGGCGCCGTCACCACGGTGATCCTCGCCCTGTGCGGCCAGGGCAGCCACATCGTCGCCCAGCGACAGATCTACGCCGGCACCCTCGCCTTCCTGCAGGGTCCGTGCCGGCGGTTCGGTATCGACGTCAGCATCGTCGACGGCGTCGAGCCCGGTGCGTTCGCTGCGGCGGTCCAGCCCGGCAAGACGATGATGATCCTGGCCGAGACGCCGTCGAACCCGCTGCTCGAGCTCGTCGACCTCGACGAACTGGGTGCCATCAAGGGCCCGTTCAAGGTCGTCGACTCCACGTTCGCAACGCCGCTCGGGCAGAACCCGCTCCGCCACGGCATCGACATCGTCCTCCACTCGGCCACCAAGGGCATTGCCGGTCATAACGACGCCACACTCGGTGTCATCGCCGGCGAGCGCGACCTGCTCAATGAGATCTGGAGCTACGGGGTGCTCCACGGCGCGACCCCCTCACCTCACGACGCACTCAACGCACTGCGCGGCGTGCGCACGATGGCCGTGCGTACCGCGCACCAGTCGGGCTCGGCACTGCAGCTGGCCAAGGAACTGGCCGCCGACGCCAACGTCGTCGCCGTCTTCTACCCCGGCCTGCCGACCCACCCGCAGTACGACCTGGCCCAGCGTCAGATGCGGCACAACGGCACGGTGCTCTCGTTCGCGGTGACGGGCGGTATCGACCATGCGGCGAGCGTGCTCGACCGGTTGCGCCTCGGACGCATCGCGACGTCGCTCGGCGGACCAGAGACGCTCGTCTGCCACCCGGCCACAACGACCCACGCGAGCCTCACACCCGACGAGCAGACCGTCGGCGGCATCACGCCCGGTCTGCTCCGCGTGTCGGTCGGCTTGGAAGACCCGGACGATCTCGTCGAAGACTTCCGCCAGGCCGTCCGGGCTGTCACCGCGTGACTTCGCCGCGGGTCGTCGTACTGCACGGGCTCGGCGGGACGCCGCACAGCGTCCTGCCGCTGACAGCCGCCGTGCACGAGGCCGGTCACCCGGCCGTCGCCCCGATGCTGCCCGGCCACGGCACACACCACGAGGACCTGATCGGTCGCACATGGGACGAGTGGATGGCATTCGTGGTGGCCACGTGCGACGAGATCGCCATGAGCGGCTCCGGCTCCAGCGCCGGCCTCGTGCTCGTCGGCCAGTCGATGGGCGGTTCGCTCGCCCTCGCCGTCGCCGCACTGCGCACCGATGTCGTCGGCGTCGCCGCGATCAACGCCGTCGTCCGCCAACCGGATCCCGATGCGACCGAGCACCTCGAGTACCTCATCAGCCGCGGTCGCACGATGCAGCCGGCCGGCAAACCCGATCTGCGCGATCCCGATGCCCATGACAGCGCCTACGCCGAACTCGCGCTGACCTCGCTGATCCAGCTCGGCGTCGGCGCCGACGCAGCCCGCGCAGCCCTGCCGTTGCTGAGCGTCCCGGTGTTCGTGGCATCGAGCGACCATGACAGCGTCGTCGATCCAGCCGGCTCGGACGAACTCGCGGCAGCGATCGATGGGCCGGTCACCCGCCTCCGGCTGGCCAACAGCGGGCACGTCGCCGCGCTCGATCTCGACCGGGAACAGTTGTGCCGGGAACTGCTGACTTGGTTAGTCGATCTGACCGACCGATCAGCGGCGCCTGGCTGATGGATCAGTGAGTAGCGACGCAGAAGATGTGTCGTTAGTTTGGCGCCGCTGCACGGACCCGCGATACCCAGAGGCCGAGCAGAAAGGAAACCGATCTCACCCCGCTCAATCCCCTGGCAACGTTGCCACGGAAGGAATCGCCATGAACAACACCACTCGGTTCGATGCAACGGCCACAGCCGGACGCAAGGGAATCGCCTACGACTGGCAGAGCCTGATGGCTGCTGACGGCGTTGCCGCGATCGAAGCAGAGCTCGCCGATCTGGTGTTGGAGTCGGCTGAATGAGTCTGCTCCCCCAGCGCGTCCTGGTGCTGGGGTGCGGTTCGGTTGCTCAATGCGTCGTGCCGCTGCTGGTGCGTGACCTGCTCATCGAGCCGTCAAGGATCACCATCGTCGACATGGTCGACAATCGGGCGAGGGTCGCCGACTCGCTGTCCAAGGGTGTCGTCTACGAGCAGGACCAGGTGACGCCGGAGAACATCGACGCGTTCCTGTCGGCCCGCGTCGGTCGTGGCGATCTGCTGCTCGATCTGGCCTGGAACATCGACAACCCGACCATTCTGGAATGGTGCCGCGATCACAATGTGCGGTACCTGAACACCTCGGTCGAGGTCTGGGACCCGTACCTCGACCTGCAGACGACTCATCCGATCGACCGCACGCTCTACGTGCGCCACATGCAGTTGCGCCGGATGGTGGCCCGTTGGGGCAGCAACGACGGGGCGACCGCTGTCGTCGAACACGGTGCGAACCCCGGCCTCGTCAGCCATTTCGTCAAGCGCGCGCTCGGCGAGATCGCGACGAAGATCCTCAGCGACGGCATCGGCGGCTCGCGCGTCCCTGCGCTGGAAGCCGCGCTCGCAGCCGGCGAGTACAACGTGCTCGCCCAGCTGAGCGGTACCAAAGTCGTGCACATCAGCGAGCGCGACACCCAGATCACCGACGTCCCCAAGGAATTCGACGAATTCGTCAACACCTGGTCCGTCGACGGTTTCTACGAAGAGGGCGTCGCTCCGGCCGAGATGGGTTGGGGCACGCACGAGCTGCGTCTGCCCCCCAACGCCTACACCCACATCGGCGAGGGCCCCCGCAACCAGATCTGCATGGCCCAGCCGGGCATGAACACATGGGTCCGCTCGTGGGTGCCGTGCGGACCGATCCACGGCATGGTCATCCGCCACGGTGAGGCGCTGACGATGAGCGACCACCTCACGGTGTGGGACGACTTCGCCAACCCGGTGTACCGCCCGACGGTGCACTACGCGTACTGCCCGTCGGAGTCGGCGATCGCCAGCGTGCACGAGCTGCGCCAGGCCGACTGGAAAATGCAGAGCCGCCAGCGGATCCTCAACGACGAGATCACCAGCGGACGCGACGAGCTCGGCGTCCTGCTGATGGGCCACGATTACACGAGCTGGTGGACCGGTTCGGTGCTGTCGATCGACGAGGCACGCGCGATCCTGCCCGGCCAGAGCGCCACCACCCTGCAGGTCGCCGGCAGCATCATCGGCTGCATCAGCTGGATGATCGAGAACCCGACGGCGGGCCTACGCGTGCCCGACGAGCTGCCCTGGGACGAAGTGCTCGCCGTCGCCGACCGGTATCTCGGCACCCAGCACTCGGGCCCGACCGACTGGACGCCACTGCGCGATCGCAGCGACCTGTTCCCGGTGTTCGGCGACGAGAGCGACGGCCTCGACCTGAACGACCCCTGGCAGTTCACCAACTTCCTCGTCCGTTGACGGGCGGCCAGCCGGTCTCGTGACCGTCCCGGCCGGCGGCGCCGGACGATCGCATCCCCGGGAACCACGTGGTGGTGTGGGAGCGTCGAACCATCATGTACCGCACCACTGCCCTCTTCATCGGCCTCGCTGCCGTCGTGGGGCTGTCCGCCTGCGGCAGCTCGAACGAGTCCGCCGGGACCGACACCACGCCCGACGCCGCCGGCCAGACCGTCCCCGCTCGCCAGACCGTCCCGGACACCGCAACGCCGTTGACCGGCGCAACGACCGATACCGGAGCACCGACCGACGAGACGACCGTGCCGACCACGCGCGACACGACGCCGACCACCACCGGTGACACCACGGCGGCGACCATCCCCGCCGCCGATGTCACGGTGCTGACCGGGCGCCAGTGGCTCGTGAGCAGCTTCATCACCGTCGGCGGCCTGAACGACGCGCCGGCCAGCAGCGGCGCGTCGATCGAGTTCGACTCCGAGGACCACGTCCTCGTCGACACCGGATGCAACACCGGCTCGGCCAGCGTGGTCATCGACGGCGACCAGTTCTCGATCGGGCCCATCGCGCTGACCAAGAAGGCGTGCGCGCAAGACGCCATGGATCTCGAGGCCCACATCGTCAGCCTGCTCCAGGAGCCGTCGTACTGGTCCGTCGACGGCGATTCGCTCAAGGTCTACCCGGCGAACATCACCGACACCGGAATCATCTTCCGCGATGGCGACGTCGAGGTCGCCCCGCCGGAGACGTTCCAGACCACCAGCTGAGATCAGACTGACCGCGTGATGTCGTCCCACCGACGACATCACACACGCAGTGAGTCGCCGCCCGGGCTCAGGCGGCCTTCACTGCGGCGACCGCCTCGGCGATGAGATCGGTCGGGGCCGCAAACGGCGTGTAGAACGCGACCCGGTCGGAGATGCCGTCGAAGCGACGCTTGAGCTGCGCTGCGACCTCCGTCGGTGTCCCGCAGACCGCAATGGTGTGCATCACCTCGTCGTCGATCAGCCCGATCATGTCGATCCAGCGGCCCTGCTTGGACAACGTGTTCAGCTCGATGTGCAAATCACCCCAGCCATGGGCGTCGAGCACCGGCCTGTACGACGGCGTCGAGCCGTAGAACGAGAGCAATCCTTTGACGCCGGTGACGGCCGTCGCGTACTCAGCTTCGTCGCGGCCGACGCAGACGATGGCCTGGCTGATCACGGAGATGTCGCTGCGCCGACGACCGGCCCTGGCGAGCCCGGCTTCGAGGTTGACCAGGGTGTGCTCGGTGAAGAACTTCTCCGAGCTGAACGGCATCACCAGCAGCCCGTCGGCGACCTCGGCCGCCATCCGCGTCATCAGCGGACCGAGCGCACCGAGCCAGATCGGCGGCGGCCCGGAGGGGTTCGGACCAGGGTTGAACATCGGTGTCAGGAGCGTGTGCCGATAGAACTCGCCCTCGAACCTGAGCCGTTCACCGGTGGCCCACGCATCGAAGATGGCGCGCATCGCCAGAACGAGTTCGCGCATGCGTGCCACCGGCGGATCGAACGGTACGCCGAAGCGCTTCTCGATCTGCGGCTTGATCTGCGAGCCGAGGCCGAGCATGAACCGTCCACCGCTGAGCAGCTGCAGGTCGTTGGCGAGATAGGCGAGCTGCATCGGGTTGCGTGGGAGCGCGATTGCGACGTTGGTGTAGAGGTCGATCGGCGCGCCGGCTGCGGCGAGCGTGAGCGGCACGAACCCGTCGTGCGGTCCCTCGAACGTGAAGGCGCCATCGACACCCGCTTCGGCGAGTTGGGCGGCCTCGGCGGCAGCCCCAGCGAAGGAACGGAGCTGCGTGTCGATCTTGAACGTCATCCGGCGACCGTAGTTGGCCCGCCAGTTCGGGCTCTCACCGTCGGCGTGCGCAGGCCTTGCTCCGAACAGCCGCCGGGCGCTCGTGCTGGTCCCCGTCGGACACGAACCGCACTCGGGGTTGCAGTCACGTTCGTTGGTGGTAATGTCGTCCGTGATGCGTCACCTGAACGGCCTCCTTCTTACCTAAGGCGAGCGCCCCAGATCGCGTTCGCCCTGCCCCTTGCGCTTCCAGCGCAGGGGGTTCTTGCATTTTCAGGGACTGTTCACGTTTGGCTCGTTCCGAAGCCATCACCCACCAAACACCTCATCCAGGAGTCAGCAATGCCACCGCAGAACGTCACGCCGAAGAAGATGCCTTTCGAGAAGTATCAGCCGTGGCTTCCGCTCGTTCTCGCCGACCGCACCTGGCCCGACCAGCGCATCACCGAGGCGCCGCTGTGGTGCAGCGTCGATCTTCGTGACGGCAACCAGGCCCTCATCGATCCGATGGATCCCGAGCGCAAGCGGCGGATGTTCGACGCGCTGGTGCAGATGGGGTTCAAGGAGATCGAGGTCGGCTTCCCCGCTGCGAGCCAGCCGGACTTCGACTTCGTCCGACAGCTGATCGAGGAGGACCTGATCCCCGACGATGTCACGATCCAGGTCCTGACCCAGTGCCGCCAGGAGCTGATCGAGCGCACCTACGAGTGCCTGCAGGGTGCCAAGCGGGCCATCGTGCACTTCTACAACTCGACCAACCCGCTGCAGCGCGAGGTCGTCTTCAACCTCGACACCGACGGCATCACCGCGATCGCCGTCAACGCCGCCAAGCTGGCCCGCAAGCTGGAAGAGACGTTGCCCGGCACCGAGGTGCGCTACGAGTACTCGCCGGAGAGCTTCACCCTGACCGAGCCGCAGTACGCGCTCGACATCTGCCACGCCGTGATGGACGTCATCGAGCCGACCCCTGAGCGGCCGATCATCTTCAACCTGCCGGCGACCGTCGAGTGCTACACCGCCAACACCTACGGCGACGTCATCGAGTGGTTCGGCCGCCACGTCCGCAACCGTTCCAGCGTGGTCATCAGCCTCCACCCGCACAACGACCGCGGCACCGGCGTCGCGGCTGCGGAGTTCGGCGTCATGGCCGGCGCGGACCGTGTCGAAGGCACGCTGTTCGGTAACGGTGAGCGCACCGGCAACGTCGACGTCGTCAACCTGGCGATGAACCTGTTCGCCCAGGGTGTGGATCCCGAGCTCGACATCAGCGACATCGACGCACTGCGCCGCGTCGCCGAGTATTGCAACCGTCTCCCCGTGCACCCGCGCCACGCCTACGTCGGCGACCTCGTCTACACGTCGTTCAGCGGCAGCCACCAGGACGCGATCAAGAAGGGCTTCGACGCCCTGTACGCCAAGGCGGCGGCAGCTGGTGACAAGCCCGACGACTATGCGATCTGGGGCGTGCCGTACCTGCCGATCGACCCGAAGCACGTCGGTCGTTCGTACGAGGCGGTCATCCGCGTCAATAGCCAGAGCGGCAAGGGCGGCGTGGCGTACGTGATGAAGACCGAGCACGGCTTCGATCTCCCTCGCCGGCTGCAGATCGAGTTCTCCAAGACGATCCAGCACATCACCGAGGACAGCGGCACCGAGATCAGCACGGGCATCATGTGGGACACGTTCCGCAGCGAGTACCTCCCGGCGGACCCTGCGATCTCGCTGATCAGCCACGAGCTGACGTCGTCGAGCGAGGGCAAGACCACCCAGGTCACCGCGCAGATCCTGGTCGACGGTGAGCACCGCACGGTCACCGGCACGGGTAACGGTCCGATCGACGCGTTCGTCACTGCGCTGAACACCGGGCTCGGCACCGACCTCGATGTCGTCGACTACGCCGAGCACGCGATGGGCTCGGGCAAGGACGCCCAGGCGGTTGCCTACGTCGAGTCACGCGATCCCGACGGCAAGGTCAAGTGGGGCATCGGCACCGACGAGAACATCCTCACCGCCTCGTTCCACGCCGTTGTGTCGACGGTGCTCCGCCAGCGCAACTGACACCCCCACGGCCGCCCACCCCCACTCGTTCATGTCACCGCACATCATCAACGTTGATGATGTGCGGTGACATGAACATGGGTTCGGAGGCGATCGACCGCTCACTAACGTGACCCGATGCGCATCTTGATGATCGGTGGCACACGGTTCGTCGGCAAGCACATCGTGACTGCGGCACTCGCTGCCGGCCACGAGGTGTCCATCTTCCACAGGGGTCGGACGGGGCCGTCGTTGTTCCCGGAGTGCGAGCATCTGATCGGCGACCGCCACGGCGACCTCGGAGCGCTCGGAACCGGCACGTGGGACGCGACCATCGACACGTGCGCGTATCTGCCGGCTGAGGTGCACACCCTCGCTGACGTCCTCGGTGATCGGGGCGGACAGCTCACACTCATCTCGAGCATCTCCGCCTACGCCTCACCGCCGGGACCCGGCATCACCGAGGACGCCGATCTGATCGAGCTCGACGATCCAACCGTCACCGAGGTCACCGGCGAGACATACGGCGGGCTGAAGGTCCTGTGCGAGCGTGCCGCGCTCGCAAGGCACGGAACGGGCACGCTCATCGTCCGGCCCACCTACGTCATCGGCCCAGACGACTACACCTGGCGGTTCCCGTACTGGGTCACGCGCATCGCCCGCGGCGCCACGGTGCTGGCGCCCGGACCGGCCGACGACCCGGCCCAGTACATCGATGGACGGGACATGGCGGACTGGATCGTGGCGATGGTCGGCCGCGGCGCCGGCGGCGTGTTCCATGCCGCCGGACCGTCCTCGACGTTCACGTGGGGCGAGGAGCTCGCGACCGTCGTCGACGCCGTCGGCCCTGCGGGAACGTCGCTGCGGTGGGTCGACGAGGGGTTGCTCCTCGAGCATGGCCTCGACGGTCACTCGCTGCCGCTGTGGAGCGGCGGCGACGCCGGTCGCTGGGTGATGGCGGTGGATCCGGCCGCAGCATTCGCTTCCGGGCTACGGATGCGGCCGCTCGCCGACACCGTCCGCGACACGCTCGCCTGGGCGCTGACGACGGACCAGCCCGACGCCCCGGGTCTGTCCACCGAACGCGAACGTGAACTCCTGGAATCGGCCGGCGACGTCGACACGTGACCGCGGAGCCCGACTGGTTGATCGATCAGATCCGACAGACTCTCCGGGTCCCATCACTGGCCGCTGCGATTCGACGCCGGGCCGGCGCTCACGCACAGCCTCTGAGTCACCACAAACGCCCGCCGTCAGAGTCTGGCCTTGTCGGTGCCACAGACGCTCTGTGTCACGGGTGAGCGGCGGAGGCACCGACCAGCGCGTCAGGGAGAGAGGCCGGGCTGAGCGCTGAGCCGTCGGTGGCGGCCGGGTGAGAGCCGCGACCCCGCCCGGTCGGCGCACTACCATGGCGTGATGGTTCGCTGGCTCCGACGCACGATCGCGCTCGCGATCATCACCGCCATCGCGCTGACCCTCGTGCGTCGTGCTCGACCTCTGGCAGATGACCTGGCAGTCGCTCCGCCGTCGGCCTGGCCACCCTTCGAGCCACGCGGCTCGGCCGGGATCGCGACCGAATCACTGGCCGAGCCAACAGCTGCACCATCGGCCGAGGCGGCTGCGGTTGCGCCGGCCGCACCGCATGCCGTCACGGACTGGGCCGAGCCGGTCGACGGTGGATGTCCGGACGGTTACCCGGTCAAAGCCAACGACAACAGCCACATCTTCCACGTGCCGGGCGGCCGCTTCTATGACCGCACCCGAGCCGAGCGTTGCTACGCCACTGCGGAAGCGGCCGAGCGCGACGGCTACCGTCGGGC
>JANXUX010000265.1 GCA_025351965.1 Actinomycetes bacterium
GTTCGTGACAGGGACGATGACGAGGTTGGCCTTGACCTGACCGGGCGACAGGTTCAGGTTCGACGTCGTGACCTGGCCGGTCGGGGTCTCAGGCAGCACACTGACAAAGGTGTTGGTGCTGCCCGGGTTGTCGTCGATGCCGGTCACGTTGAGGACCACCCCGACGACGTCCGGGCTGTTCGGCACGATGTCGGGCCCGGGCGGGTTCTGCGCATCGGCGCCACGAATCGGCAGTGTCACGAGTGCTGCCGCGCCGAGCGGCGTCGAGGTCTTCGCTGCGTTCAGCCCTGCGTCGCGCGAGTCGTAGATGCGTCCGGGCGCGACCGGGATCAGCCGAGCGCCGGCGACAGATGCGCTGCTCGTCGAGAACCAGCCGAACACGTCGACGAGCACGTCGGCGGTACCCGCCGCGGTCGTGACGAGGTTGACGGTGAGCTTGCCGTTCGGGCCGACGGTCAGCACGGAGAGGTTCGGCACGGTCTGGCCTGCGACGAAGTTCAAGACGCTGGAGACTCCAGCGGCAGATCCGCTCGGGTAGACCTGCAAGTAGCCCTCTCGCGTCGGGTTGACGACGGTAATGCTGACGGCGACGGCGAGGACGGAGGCCGCATCGGCCGGGATGCCACCCTGGCCGAGCACGGGGACATCAGCCGTTCCGCCGGCGGGACTGGTCGTGATCGTGGCGACGGAGTTGCCTGCCGCGCGGGTGTCGAAGATGCGCGTCGGGCTGACCGGGTGGTATTCGCCGCCCGCACCGAGACCGGTCACTGCCTGGGCAACCGGCAGCGGAGTGATCGAGGAACCGACCGTCGTCGCCACCACCGAGGCGATCAACGCCCCGATGATCAGCGCACCGCTTCGACCGAGTCTGTGCATTCGTGTGGCTCCTCGTTCTGCCGCGCCGCCACGCGAGTGTAACCCGACGTGCCGGAGACGGGCTTTCACGTGCTCGTGCTCAGGACGTCGCGACGAAGGTGGGCTGGATGTCTGCGGCGGCGATGACCGCCATCAGCCGCTCGTGCTCGGCCTGGCCGAGGTGGGTCGCCTCGTCGATCAGCATCACGGGAATGTCATCACGCACGTCATAGCGCAGCTGCAGACGAGGGTTGTACAGCGCCGACTCAGCCGCCACGTAGTACAGCGGGCCCTTGTCCTTCGGGCAGGCGAGGATGTCGAGGAGTCGTTGATCGAGAGCCATGTCAGGTCCGTTCGGGTCGTGGGTGTTCAGACGCTGGTGATCAGCGAGAGGAGTTCGGCGACGTGCTGGTCGCACTCGTCGCGGTTCGGAGCCTCGAGGTTGAGACGCAGCAGCGGCTCGGTGTTGGATGGTCGCAGATTGAACCACCATGGGCCGCAGTCCACGGTCAGGCCGTCGAGATGGTCGATGTTCGCATCGGAGAAGTGGGCCGCGATCGTGTCGAGGACCGCGTCGGCGTCTCGGACATTGGTGTTGATCTCGCCGCTCGAGGAGTACCGCTCGAGGGGCTTGCGGATCACCGACAGATCCTGGTGGACCCGGCTCATCTCGTCGAGCACGAGCATCGAGGCGATCAGACCACTGTCGGCGCGGTAGTTGTCGAGGAAGTAGTAGTGCGCCGAGTGCTCGCCGCCGAACACGGCCCCGGTCTCGGCCATGATCTGCTTGATGAAGGAGTGTCCGACCTTGGTCCGCACCGGCACGCCGCCGTGCTCGCGGATCACCTCGGGGACCGCTCGTGAGCAGATCAGGTTGTGCAGGATCGTGGCACCCGGGTTCTTGCGCAGAACGCTCGTCGCCAGCAATGCCGTTGTGGTCGAGCCGCTGATTCCCCGGCCCTGTTCGTCGACCACGAAGACGCGGTCGGCGTCACCGTCGAAAGCCAGACCGACGTCGAAGCTTCCCGAAACGACGCGGGCCTGCAGATCGCGTTGGTTCGCAGGCTGCAGCGGATCAGCGGGATGGTTCGGGAATGTACCGTCGAGCTCGCCGTACATGACCTCCAGATCGATCAGCGGGAGGCGATCGAACACGACGGGAACGACGAGGCCGCCCATGCCGTTCGCTGTGTCTGCGACGACGCGCAGCGGACGCAGCTGAGAAACGTCGACGAAGGAGATGACGTGGTCGGCGAACGCCGACAGCAGGTTGCGATGGGTCGAGCGGCCGGACGTGGCTGCCGGCAGGGGTCCCTTGCCGTCGAGCACGCTCTGGGCGATTGCCTTGATCTCGACCAGACCCGTGTCGGCACCGACCGGGCGGGCCCCGGCCAGGCACAGCTTGACGCCGTTGTATTGGGCGGGGTTGTGCGACGCCGTGAACATCGCGCCCGGGGCATCGAGGCGGCCGGCAGCGAAGTAGAGCAGGTCCGTGGACGCCAGCCCGAGGAGGACGACGTCGACCCCCTGCTCCATCACGCCACGAGCGAATGCATCGACGAGTTCGGGACCGGACGGCCGCATGTCGTTGGCGACGACCACGAACGGAACGCCGGTGAAGACTGCGAACGCCACACCGAGCGCATGGGCGACATCGGCGTCGAGTTGGTCAGGGACGGTACCCCGGATGTCGTAGGCCTTGACGATCGCGTCGAGCTGGAGGGTGTTGCTGGGGGAATTCTCGGTGGCGGGCATGACGATCGATCACGCTACCGGGGAGGTCCGGGATCGTCCAGCACCCCGGACCCACCGTCGACTTCGGGGAGGGCACCGGTGGCGGGGTCAGAGGCCCTGCCATCTGGCAGGTCGGTGGGCAGGTCAGCGGGCAGGTCAGCAGGCACTGCAGCGGGCAGTTCAACGGGGCCCACCAGCGGGGAATCGGCGAGCGCGAAGTCGGACTCAGGCGCAGCAGCGACGTCGAACGGATGCGCCGAGCGGTACCGGATCGGGACGAACCGCCGGAACACGAACAGCAAGATGACGCCGATGAACGACAGCAGGTAGGCGAGGTAATCCGTCGTCGAGCGGGTGAACTCCATCGTGACGTGGTTCGAGGTGGGGATGACGAGCATCAGATTCGGCGCGATGCGCCACGGGCCCTGGCCGCCGGTGACCTCCCAGTTCGGGAAGTAACTGACCTTGACGATGACTGGCACGCCGACCTTGTCGACGTCGAACTCGAGGCTCTCGTTGTCCATCTGCACGTTCGCGACCTTCACGGCCGGCAGTGCGACCGGCTTGATCGGCTGATCAGGGACCACGACATCGACCCGATTGGCCTGGACCCGGTTCGTGTCGACGACCGCGTTCACACGTTGCCAATCCTTGGGACCACCCGACACCGGGATCGCTGCCCAATCGGCCCGGTTCTGGAACCAGCTGGTCCCCAACTCGAGCCACTTCTCACGGTTGGTCGCGCGCCCGGACACCACGACCGGTTGCACGGTCAACGGCGTGACGAGATCGCTGTCGGCGACCTCGTAGATGTGCCACGGACCGCTGACCTTGATCGGTTTCAGGTTCGGCTGCTGGTCGGCCTTGGCCACGGCTTGATCCGTCCAGGCCATGTAGTAGCGGATGCCGAGCTCTTGCATGTACGGCACGCCGACGGCGGGGTTGCTGTCGGTGTAACGCAGCTGGCGCACGGGGTTGGAGCTGTTCGTCGACATCGCAGCTGCGGTCAGGAAGTGGTACGGCGTGGTGCCCGACGCCTCGAAGAACAGGCCCTCGCTGCTGCCGATGCATCCATCGGTCCAGTGCGGTAGCAGCATCAGCGCCATGGTCGTGCCGTAACGGCCGTTGTCGCCGTTGTTCTCCCAGAGCGCGCGTCCGCAGCCGAGCGCCGGGTCTTTGCCGATGGCTTTCATGTCGTCGACGAGGGTGCGGTACTCACCGTATGCGGCCTTGCCCTCGTACCCGGTGAAGTTGTAGCGCGACCAGCTGTCGGCCAAGCCGCGCGACGCTGTGGAGCGGGCCTGGTAGACGACGAGTTGGTCGTTGCCGGAGCCGACGCTGAGCGAGTAGCGGCCGTTGATCATTCCACCGCCGAAGAAGTCCACCTGGAACTCGACCGCGAGCATCAGCAGCACGACGACGAGCGTCGTGCACGCGGTGACTGCGCCGCCGACGGTCATCGCAAACGGTGTCGGCAGCGGCACAGCAGCGCCCGTGTGGCCGGCACGTCGTTCAGCGGCGACCGCCATGCCGACCCGCACCCGACCGACGACCCAGACGATCGCCCGGCCGACCTCGGCGATGCCGACCATCATCAGCATGTAGCGGAGGAGGTTGATGAACGGCAAGATGCGCGGGTTCCACAGCAGCCCGATCACAGGGATTTCGGTGTGGTTCTGCTGGGTGAAGCGGCACAACACACCCAGCGCGACGATGCACAGGCCCATCCATGCGCCGGTCAGGTGACGTCGTTTGACGCAGCTGATGAAGCCGATCAGCGCAAAGACGAAGATCAGCCTGTCGAGCGTGACGTCGAGCGGGAAGAACATCTTCCAGTACGAGTCGTTGGCGCCGTTGGGCCGGCCCTCGTACTTCATGTCGGTCATATAGGCCGAGCCGGTGGTGAACGGGATGATCCAGAACGCGGTCAGCAACGCCATCGGCAGCAGCGTGGTCACGCAGTAGCGGAAGCGCATCTTGTCCATCCACACCAGCGCCATCAGGGCGACGGCGACGAGCACGAAGATGGCCACGATGCCGTGGCTCAGTACGGCGAGGGCGAGGACCACCGCCGTTCGGCCGCGGTACTTGCCGGTCTCCAGACCCTTGGCGAAGAGACCGAGGCCGAGCATCGCCAACGACAACGCGATCGAGAACGAGAACTCGCCCGCCATCGTGCTCTTGACCGTTCCACCGAGGATCGCGAGGTCCTTGGTGTCCTCGAGCAGGAAGATCAGTGATGCGACCGTGAACAGCTCGGGGATCGGGTAAGCGAACTTGGCGAGACGGCCGAACGCCCAGCAGCAGATCGGCAGGCTCAAGATGCCGATGACGGCGACGATCTTGAACGCAATGCCGTACGGGATGGCGACGTTGAGCAGCGCGATCATCAGACCGGGGATGACCATGTAGAAGCGGTAGAGCGGGAAACCGTCGTACCAGTACGGGTTCCAACCGCTGAGTTGGAAGTTGGGCAGGAGGTGATCGCGTAGGTAGGCCGGGGCCATCACGTGGGCACCCATGTCGCCACCGGTGGGGGTGTTGTCGGTGGTGACGAGGTCCCAGTGGACGACGTTCATGGTGATCACCAGCGCGACGACGAGAAACACGAAGGCCGTCACCGTGCGGATGATCCGCTGTGCCGTCCACGGCGCATCGATCCAGTCCAACGGGCGCCGGATGATTCGCCGACCGGCGCGAGCGACCAGTGATCCGGCGGGTCTCCCGGGTCCCTGCGCCGGAGCCGTCGAGTCGACCGCTTCGTCCGTCGCCGGGACTGCAACGGGCTCGAGAGGTACCGGTTCGGCTGTCGGCTCGGTCTCCGGAGGTTCCGGAGCCAGATCGGTGGGTTCGAACACGTGGGTCATGGCGGGTGTCATTCTCGCATCTCGTGACACCGAACTCATGTCACGGGTTCAGTGGGCGACGAGCGCAAGGGCCGTTGCATTGAACGCGAGGTGGGTGACGATCCCCATCCCGATGCGGTCGGTGGCCAGTACGCACACTCCGAGGACCAGTCCGAACGCGAACAGTCCGGGATACTCGACCGGTCGGAAGTGGATGAGGGCGAAGAACGCGGCAACACCGGCAAGGGCCAGGATGTCGTTGACCCGGCGCCGAGCCGCGCCCATCAGCAGACCGCGGTACACGAGCTCCTCGACCAGGGGTGCGCCGACGACGATGACCAGGACCAGAGCAACGAGCCAACCGCCGTGGGCGGTGTCATACAGATCCTTGGCGTTCTCCTCGAGCTGGTTGTTGGAGAAGGTGTCCGTCCAGATCGCCTGGAGCGGCCAGTAGACGAGACGCAGCAGCACGAGCTGGCTGAGCACCCCGATCGGGATGCCGACGAGGTCGATCGGGCGGAACCGGAGGCCGAAGTCGGCGAACGGCTTGCCCGTCGCGAAGCGCTTGCAGACGACACCGAGCGCGATGAGCTGCGGCACCCACAACGCAATCGTCGAGGCAACCGCGACCCACGCCGGACGCTCGGCAGCGACACGACCCGAGTACCCGGATGCCGAGAGCACGATCCCACCCGCGACGTTGCCGCCGAGCCAGCCGACCAACCAGGTCAGCGCTGCGGTTGCGAGCGAGATGTGCGGGGCAACGGTCGTCGGCGCAACCGGCGACTTCGGGCGGGGCGCGCCAAAGCGTCTGGCCGGGGGATCGACGGGCACGTTCGTACCGTACCGGCGAGCGCGCGAGGACCGGTCGTCAGGCGGTCGCGGCGAGGGCGAACTCGTGGCTGGTGCGTCGATCCTCGAGCCGCCAACCGTGGGGTACGGACAGCCGTGATCCATGGCGGCGGCAGAGGTCGTACGCATGCGGGTCGCGCTCTGGCGAGAGGTCGTCGAGCCAGACCGCCGAGCGCGCGTAGTGGTAGGTGAGGGTCATCGCCGCTGTTTCTGCACATCCCGACCGAGAACACTGACGCTGCACGACAAGAAAAGTAGTCAGCTCAGCGGTCGTCGGTGGTGGATACCCACCGCTCACCGACCTTGCTCCAAGGGTCACTTCTACGCCGCCGGAGCAGGTCATGGATGGGTGACCTGTGGCCAGTCCACTTTGGGCTGACGACAGCATCTGTTCTGGGAATCGACGTAGCATTGGGCCATGAGTAACCTGCCCCCTCCTCCGCCACCGCCACCCCCCGGCCGTGGCACGGGTGGCCGCGGCCCCAGCGGCCCGACTCCGCCCAATCCTCCGGGTCGGCGCACCGCGCCGCCCGGTCTGCCGAAGTGGAGCATCGCCCTCCTCGTCGTCGTCGTTCTCGGTGCGCTCGCCGCGACCCAGTTCTGGCCGTCCTCGGACGCCGAGAAATTGAAGTACAGCGAGTTCCTCACCCAGGTGCAGGACGGCAAGGTCGCAGCGGTCACGATCGACAACGGCACCCGCACGATCAGCGGGACCTACACCACCGCAGCCGGCGCCAAAGATTTCACGACCACCGCAGACACTCAGATCAGCGACAGCGATCTCGCCGTGTTCAAAGAGGCCAACCTCGACTACACGTTCAAGCAGCCCGAGAGCAACTGGTGGGCTGGACTCCTCACGCTGCTGCTGCCGTTTGCGTTGATCATCGGCTTCCTGATCTGGATGCAGCGTCGGGCTTCGGGCCAGATGGGCAACGTGATGTCCGTCGGTCGCAGCCGGGCCAAGACGTACGACGCAGACAAGCCGTCCACGACGTTCGCCGACATCGCCGGCTACGAGGGTGTGAAGCAGGAGATCAAAGAGGTCGTCGACTTCTTGAAGATGCCCGAGCAGTTCCGTGAGATCGGCGCTCGCGTACCGAAGGGGATGCTGCTCGTCGGCCCTCCCGGAACGGGTAAAACCCTGTTCGCTCGAGCCGTGGCGGGTGAGGCCGGCGTCGGCTTCCTCTCGGTCACCGGTTCGGACTTCATGGAGATGTTCGTCGG
>JANXUX010000340.1 GCA_025351965.1 Actinomycetes bacterium
CTGGAGCTCCATCTTCTTGCTCGTCGACTCGCCGTCCCACCGGGCAACGGTCGACTCGATCAGCTTGCTGACCTCGCTGCGGTAGTTCTCGACCACGTAGCCGGCGGCCTGGGTGACCCAGTGGTCGATCTTGACCTGCAGCTCGGGCTCGTCACGCAGCCGCCCGCCGAGTTGTCGGAGCGATGTCGCGATCCGCTCACGGAGTTCGCTGTCCGGGCGTGAAGCGGCGTCGATCAGACCGCGCTTGGCGTCGCGCCACAACGACGAGATCCAGGCCTGCACGTCGGGGTGGGCCAGCACTTCGTCCTTGAGCTGCTCGCCCTTGGCCAGCATCTCCGGGTCCGTGCGCAGCCGCCCGGCGAAGGCTTCAACCCGTTGCGCGATCGAGTGGCGCACCTCGTGGTCGCCGTCGGCACCGACATCGACCAGGAATCGGGTGACTCCGTCGTAGATCTTGGCGAAGATGCGGTCGTCGACGGCGTCCGGTACCCACCACGGCGACTCGGCCTCGAGCCGCTCTCGGAACGTGACCCGGTTGTCGTCGAGGAAGCCCTGCAGGCCGGTGAAGATCGCGTCGAGCAGCCGCTGGTGGTGGCCACCCTCGATCGCGAGATCGATCGTCTTGCCGAGCAGCGGCGCGACGGCAGTGGAACGGATGCGGCTCTCGACGATGCGCTCGATGCCCTCTTGGACCTGGGTGTCGTCGATGACCTCGATCGCGCCACGGATCACGTCGGCGACCGCGACCGAGGCCCGCCCGGCGTTGTCCGGTTCCGCCAACCACTCGCCGAGCCGTCGTCCGACGCTGATGCCGGCGAGCCGCTCGTCGAGGACATCGCGCGACATGAAGTTGGTCTCGACGAACTCGCCGAGCGACTTGCCGATCTCGTCCTTGCGGTTCGGGATGATGGCCGTGTGTGGAATCGGGATGCCCAGCGGATGGCGGAACAGCGCCGTGACTGCGAACCAGTCGGCGAGTGCGCCGACCATCGCTGCCTCGGCGAAGGCGCGCACATAACCCCAGGTGGTGGACCCGTCCTCGTTGGAGCGGGCGACGAGGAAGAGCACCGCAGCGGCGAGCAGCAGGCCGAGCGCGAGCATTTTCATCGTGCGCAGTGCGGCTGCTTTGGATGCGTCGCCACTCGCGTTCATCAGGTCTGGTCATCCACGGGGTGAGGCCCTTCCCGGTTCGTATACGCAACGAAACCCCACGTGACCGGCAGCCTCGCCGGCTCCCTGGAAGTGCCGCGCCGGGGGACGGTAGCGGCGGCAGTAGTTCGCCGCGCAGAGAAACGATCCGCCCTTGGCGACGACTGCCGCGGTGGTTTCGTGGAGGGCGGAGCCGGAGCAGCAGCGAGCCGGTCGGCGATGGTCGACGGTCCACCGATCCGATGTCAGCTCCCAGGCGTTGCCGAGCATGTCGAACAGTCCAAACACGTTCGGCGGGAACGATCCGACGGGCATCGTGCCCGGCGCTGCGGCGCGGATCGACCGCCACGGGAACTCGCCCAGCCACACGTTGGCGAGCAACATCCCATCGGCTGCGAGCGGCCATGTCGGCGCCAGCGCGATCCCACCGCCCGCTGCCCACTCCCACTCCGTCTCGGTGGGCAGACGGCCGCCCACCCAGGCTGCGTACGCCGCAGCGTCGGCGACGGTCACGCCCACCACGGGGTGATCATCGTGCTCCGCCGACAGTGGGTCGACCCCGTTCGGCCGGCGCCACGACGCGGTGCGACGATGCTGCCACCACAGCGCAGGTTGCCCGAGATCGACCGCGCCGGCGGGGGCGACGAACACGGCAGCACCGGTGGACTCGGCGCCAGTCACGTGTCCGGTTGCTGCGACGAAGTCTGCGAATTGGGCGTTGGTGACGGGATGGACGTCGATCTCGAACGCAGCCACCGCCACGGTGCGGCTCGGCGCTTCCTCGGGATACCCGTGGTCGTCGCCCTGCACGAAGGTGCCCGCCGGCACCTGCCGGGTCGGCGAAGTGCTCACGCCATCGAGCTCGGCGCCTGCAGCGCGCCGCAGCTCATGTCGACCAGGTTGGCGACGAACGCCTCGTCGGACAGGTGCAGCACGCGACCCTGGTCGATCTGGCGGGCGCGCAGGGCGAGGGCGTCGGAGACGAGCATCAGCATCGTGGTGACCCGCTCGTGGCGGACCTCGCTCGGCTGATCCGGGATTGCGGCTGCGATCATCGTCATCGCGGTGTGCGCCTGCGCCGGGTTGCGCGGCGCGCCCTCGTCCCAGAAGTCGAAGAGGTCGGTCAGTTGGGCGACGACTCGAAGGAACTCGCGGCCCTCGTCGGTCTCCAGTTTGCGCGCGAACGGCAGGACGAAGGCCCGCACGACGTGCGGAATGCTGCCGGTCAGACCGTTTGCGATGATGGTTGCGAGCATCTCGGCGCGCTCGATCTCGATGCCCTCGTTGTGTCGCTCGATGATCGCCGTGAGCAGACCCTCGCGACCGCCGAAGTGGTAGTGCAGCGCACTGGTGTTCTTCTGTCCGGCGCGTTCGATCACGGTGCGAAGTGGGACGCGAAAGACACCCTGTTCGGCGAACAGTTGCTGACCGACCGTGATCAATTTGTCGCGAGTGTCGTGCGCCGTGCGAGCCACGGTCTCACCCTACGGGTTACCCGGACACTGCCGGGTGGTGCTCGTCCAGCCGGGCCGGACGGCCATACTGGGCTGATGGGAACGAGCGACACGATGCAGGCGCAGGTTGCGTTGGTGACCGGTGCCGGCAGTGCCGACGGGATCGGTTTCGCGATCGCCCGAGCATTGGTTGCGGCCGGCGTGCACGTCGCCGTCGCGGCGACGACGGAGCGGATCCACGACCGCGCCGCGTCCCTCGGACCGGACGCGATCGGCCTCGTTGCGGACCTGACCGATCCCGACGCCGTAGCCGGTCTGTTCGACGAGTTGGTCCGCTGGCGGCCGCGCCTCGACATCGTGGTCAACAACGCCGGCATGGCATCCGTGGGTGCCGGGACCGATACCGCCAAGCCACTCGCCGCCCTCAGCCACGCGGAGTGGAACGACACGATGCAGCGCAACCTGACCACGGCGTTCCTCGTCTGCCGGGCCGCCGTGCCGACCATGACCGCCGCTCAATACGGTCGGATCGTCAACGTCGCATCCACCTCCGGGCCTGTGTCGGCATTCGTCGACGGCAGTGCGTATGCCGCCGCGAAGGCCGGGATGGTGGGCATGACGCGCGCCCTGGCGATCGAGGTCGCTCGTTCCGGCATCACCGTCAACGCCGTTGCCCCCGGCTGGATCGACACGCCATCGGTCAGTGACACCGAACGCCGCGCCGGCGCGGCGACACCGATGGGACGCAGCGGGAGACCGGACGAGATCGCCGGCGCCGTGGTGTTCCTCGCCTCGCCGTCGGCGTCGTACATCACGGGAACCATGCTGGTGATCGACGGCGGCAACGCGGTCGCCGAGGACCACGGCATCGGAGACTGAAATGACCGAGACGGGCCAGACGGAGCAACCCGTGGCGCTGATCACCGGGGGAGCAGGCGGGGTGGGCGTCGCCGCAGCCCGCCGGTTCGTTGCCGGCGGGTGGCGGGTGGCGATCGCCGATCACGACATGTCGCGGGCCGAGGCCGCAGCCGATGAGCTCGGAGCGGCCGCGAAGGCCGTGCACTGCGACGTGACCCGACCTGAGGCCTGTCACGCTGCGGTACGCCAGACGCTCGAGTGGAGCGGTCGGCTCGACCACACCATCGCCGCAGCCGGTCTGTGGACCGAGGGCCCGATCGACGATGTCGACGAGTTCGAGTTCGACCGGGTCATGTCGGTCAATGTCAAGGGCGTGTTCTTCACGTGCAAGGCCTCGGTGGCCGCCCTGCGGAGAACGAAGGGGTCGCTCAGCCTGATCGCCAGTGACGCCGGCCTGCAGGCCAACAAGGGCGCTGCGGTGTACTGCGCCTCCAAGGGCGCCGTCGTCCTGCTCGCCAAGACGCTCGCTCTCGATCTCGCCCCGGACGGCGTGCGTGTCAATGCAATCTGCCCCGGGGATGTGCTGACGCCGATGCTGCAGTACCAGGCTGACGCGTACGGTGGCTCCGACCCCGACGGTTATCTGCGCGAGCTGCTCGGCAAGTACCCACA
>JANXUX010000349.1 GCA_025351965.1 Actinomycetes bacterium
ATCGGGAAGAAGATCGAGAGCTTGGCGAACTCTGGCTGGCCCATGCGGGCACAGGGTATCGGCTCGCTCTCACTGCGACCGATCACGCGGGCCATCCCTGGTGGGGACCCACTACGCTCGTGGCAGATGGAGACGACCCAGCCGCCCGGACCCGTACCAGGACCACCACCCGCGCCGCCGCGTTCGCTGGTGACCTGGCCGGTTTCACCGGCGCTCCCACCGCTGCAACCGGGTCAGCTGTCGCCCGGGTGGCGGATGGCGTTCATCTCCGGTTGGGTCGGCGTGCTCGCTGGCTACGGCGCACTCTGGCAGGCGGGTCGTCTCGCCGGCATCGCGCCGTGGTGGCTCGGCCCCCAGACCGATCTCCAGCCGATCTTCGTGATCGCGATCCCCTACATCGCGCCGCTCGTCACGGTCGTCTGCGCCTTCCTCGGTGTCCGCGCCAGCTGCTACATCGGCATCGTCGCGTCGCTGGCCTGCGCGGCCATCGCGCTCGGCGACCTCCACTTCCCCGGCCTCGCCGTGGTCGACGGACTCATCGCCGCGTTCGCGCTGATGGTCAGCGTCGCGTGCCTGGGCGGGCGAATGCGTCCGCTGCCTCCCGGCACGGATTCGGGCCAGCCCGACCGTGCCCAGCACGACCGTGACCAGCCCGCCAGCGACCAGCTCGTCCACCAGGGCCCGCCGGCGCCGATGGGCATCGCCGAACAGCTCTGACGATGACGGGGTGCCGGTCAGGCCGCCGGTAGCGCCTGACGACGATCGATCTCGATGAAGATGCACTCACCGGGGCATGCCTCGGCGGCATCCACCACCGCTTGGATGTTCCGTTCGGGCACCCACGCCAAGCTGAACGAGCCACCCGGATCGTTCAACGGGAACCCGGCCTCGGCAACGTAGGCGATTCCGTCCTCGAGTTGCACGAAGACATCGGGGCAGTGATCGATGCAGAGCCCGTCACCGGTGCACAAGTCTTGATCGATCCACACCCGCATGACGTGGTTGAATCTACCGGACCTTTCGAGCACGTGCTCGGCCGAGCTCGGTGCGATTTCGGGCAGTATCGTGTCCGACTGATGGATGCTCCCGTAGCCAAGCAGGTCCCACTCGTGTGGAGCCGCCCGACGGGGCCGGCGAGCGATCCGTGGGCCTGGCTCCGCGACCGCGAGGACCCGGACACGGTTGCCTATCTCGACGCTGAGAACGCGTACGCCGACGACTGGTTCACCCCTCAGCGCGACTTTGTCGACACCGTGTTCGACGAGATCAAGTCACGCGTGCAAGAGACCGACCTCGCCGCCCCGGTCCGTAAGGACGGCTGGTGGTACACCTCGCGTACCGAGCAGGGTCTGAGCTACGGCATCCACTGTCGGGGCAGGTCGCTGGAGACCGCCACCGATCACGTGATGCTCGACGAGAATGTCGAGGCCGACGGGCACGACTACTTCTCGTTGAGCGCCTTCGACGTCAGCCCCGATCACCGCCTGCTGGCCTGGTCGAGCGACACCGATGGCAGCGAGCGCTACACGATGCACATTCGTGACCTCGACACGGGGGCGGACCTGCCCGACACGCTCGAGGACACGACCTGGGGCGGCTGCGCATGGTCGGCCGACAACCGGTTCCTCTTCTACGTCAAGCCCGACGAGGCGATGCGCCCGTTCCAGGTCTGGCGTCACGAGCTGGGCACCGGACAAGGTGCCGATGTGCTCGTGGTCGAGGATCTCGACGAACGGTTCTTCGTGTCGGTGGACCTCACCCGCAGCGGCGAATGGATCATCATCGAGGCCGAGAGCAAGCTGTCGTCGGAGGTGTCGCTGATCGCCGCGACCGATCCGACTGCGACGCCGCACATCGTACGGAACCGCACCCCGGATCTCGAATACCACGTCGATCACTGGGGCGACCGGTTCGTCATCGTGACCAACCTCGACGCGGAGGATTTCCGGGTGATGACCGCTCCGGTCGACGAACCCGAGACGTGGACCGAGTTCGTGCCCCATGAGTCCGGTCGGCGCATCCTCGGCGCCGAGCCGTTCGCCACCCACCTCCTCATCCACGAATGGCACCGCGCCCAGCAACGTTTGCGCATCCTGTGGACCAACGGGACCGAGCGGGTCATCGATCTCGGCACGGAGCCGCACGAAGTAGAGCTGGACGCCAACCCGGAGTGGACGACGGAGATCGTGCGGTTCAGCTACCAGTCGCTGACCACGCCGGCATCGGTGTACGAGGAGCACCTCGTCAGCACCGAACGCACGCTGCTCAAGCAGACGCCCGTGCCCGGCGTGGACCTGAGCCAGTACGTCGCCAGCCGCGAGTGGGCCACGGCGCACGACGGCACCGAGGTCCCCGTCGATGTCGTCCGCCGAGTGGGAACGAGCGCCGACGGCACTGCACCGTGCGCCGTATACGGCTATGGCTCCTACGAACTGAGCATGGCGCCGTGGTTCTCCGCTGCCCGCCTCTCGCTGCTCGACCGAGGCTGGACGTGGGCACTCGTGCACCCGCGGGGCGGCGGCGAGCTCGGCCGACGCTGGTACCTCGATGGCAAGCTGCTGCACAAGACGAACACGTTCACCGACACGATCGCCTGCTGCGACCATCTCGTCGCCACCGGCTGGGCGGCGCCGAACCGGGTGTCATTGCGCGGCGGCAGCGCCGGCGGTCTGCTCGTCGGGGCCTGTATCAACATCCGTCCGGAGCTGTTCGCCTCGGCCATCGCCGAGGTGCCCTTCGTCGACGTCGTGTCGACGATGAGCGATCCCAGTCTGCCCCTGACGATCACCGAATGGGAGGAGTGGGGCGACCCGCGCGACGAACCGTCGGCGAGCTACATGCTCACCTACTCGCCGTACGACAACGTGGCCGCCAAGCCCTACCCGGCCCTGTACGTGACGGCCGGGTTGAACGACCCACGGGTCAGCTACCACGAGCCGGCGAAGTGGGTCGCCAAGCTGCGCAGCATCTGGACCACCGACCGGCCGCTCGTGTTCAAGTGCGAGATGGGTGCCGGCCACGGCGGCCCGAGCGGCCGCTACGAGCGTTGGCGCGACGAAGCCCGCGTCATCGCGTTCCTCCACGCCAACACCTGACGCGTCGGCGTTTGTGCTGCCGCGCACTCAGGCGACGATGGCCACGACGGCGACGGCCATCAGCGCGAGGTTGCGGGCGAGGTGCTTCCAACTCAGCGGCTTCGCGCTCCAGGACCCGAAGCAGGCGCACGGCGGATGCCTGCCCTGCGCCAGGCGGAGGGCGAGCAGCATTGTGAACGCAGCGAACATCGCCAGGGCGAGCCCTGCGAGGGGCGCCCGGGCCAGCTGCGCGCAGAGCGCTGCGCCGAGCACGATCTCGATCCACGGCACGAGCGGGACGACGAATCGCGGGGCGCCCAGCTCGGCGGCCTGAGCGGGCCACGCCGGACCGGCCGCCACTTTCGCACCGCCTGCCAGCAGCAGCGCCACGCCGACGACGGCAGACGCGAAGACGGCAAGACTCACACCGTGAGGGTAAGGCCTTCGGACGCAGCGACCACCTCGACACCCTTGCGCTCGCCGAGCAGCTGCGCAGCTCGGGTGAGCATGTCGATGGCCTCGTCGCACCGGGTCGGGTCATGGTGGAACAGCGCCAACCGCTTGGCGCCCGCCTCGGCAGCGAGCCACACTGCGTACTCGACGGTGCAGTGGCCCCACGTGCTCTTGCGCACGAACTCACCGGCGGTGTACTGCGCATCGTGGATCAACAGATCGACGCCGGCGGCCAGCTCGAGCGCGGCATCGGACGCGCTCATCGAGCCGTCATAGGGCATCTGGTGGTCGCTCATGTATGCAACCGACCGGCCGTTCCAGCAGACCCGGTAGCCACACGTCGGGCCGACATGTGGGATCAGCCGTGACATCACGTCGATGCCCGTGCCGGTCTCGCCCGACTCGATCGTGAAGTCGGTGTCGCTCACGTCGTGGAACTGCATCGTGCCGGGGAAGTTCTCGAGCGGAATCGGGAACAGCGGCGGACGAACCGTCTCGCGCATGACGTCGGCGAGTGAGCGACCATCCTCCTGCGCCGGGCCGTACACATCCAGGCGCGAACCCGAGCACAGGATCGGCGCGAAGAACGGCAAGCCCTGAGTGTGATCCCAGTGCAGGTGGCTCAGCAGGACATGACCTCGGAAGCTGCCGTCGACCGGCTGTTGCAGACCGAAGTAGCGCATCCCGGTCCCCATGTCGAACAGCACCGGAGCGTGCCCGGGGATGTCCATCGACACGCACGAGGTGTTGCCGCCATAGCGCGCGACATCGTCACCGTGACACGGGGTCGAACCCCGCACGCCGTGAAACGTGATGCCGATCGCGTTGTTCGAATGCACATGACCCCCAGGGTCGACCACGGTAGGCACTGACCAGCGGCTTGTAAACGCTCACGCCTTGTGACGTCGGTCGCAGCGAGGTACGTTCGGGTCGTGACCGACACGATCGATGAGCAGTCCAACGCAGGCGCGACGCCGCTGCGACTGCCGAACGGCCTGCTCGTGGTCGTCAAGCGCGAATGCGAGACGTGCGCGATGGTGGTGCCGGTGCTGCAGCGACTCGTCGCCTCGCACGGCGTGACGATCTACACCCAGGACGACCCGGCGTTCCCGCCGGGCGTGCCGGCCATCCACGACGCCGACCTCGGTGTCAGCTGGCACCTCGACATCGACACGGTCCCCACGCTCATCCGCGTGGTCAACGGATCCGAGGTCGAGCGGACGGTCGGCTGGTCCAAGGACGCATGGCGCAGCCTCACCGGCGTCGCCGACCTCGGTGACGAGCTGCCGGTCATGCGGCCGGGCTGCGGCTCGAAGTCGGTCGACCCGGACCTCGTCGACGCGCTGCAGGCCCGCTTCAGCGGCAGCGTCCTGCACGCCCGACGGGTCGAGATCGCCGACGCCGAGGACGAAGCCGAGGCGATGTTCGACCGCGGCTGGACCGACGGTCTGCCCGTCGTCGCCCCGACCGAGGCGCGTGTGTTGCGAATGCTCACAGGCACGACTCGCACGCCGGGCGACATCGTCGCGATCGTGCCGCCAGACCTCGTCGAGGTGACCGTCGAGAAGGTCGCGATCAACGCAGTGATGGCCGGTTGCCGGCCTGAGTACCTGCCCTGGGTCATTGCCGCTCTCGAGGCGATCTGCACCAGTGAGTTCAACATCCACGGCGTGCTCGCGACGACCATGCCCGTTGGTCCGGTGATCGTCTGCAACGGCCCCGGCACCCGCCAGATCGGGATGAACAGCGGCATGAACGTCTTCGGGCAGGGCAACCGGGCCAACCTGACGATCGGGCGGGCGGTGCAATTGGTCGTGCGCAACATCGGCGGCGGACGGCCCGGCGGAGTCGACCGGGCCACCCATGGCAACCCCGGCAAGATCAGCTTCTGTTTCGCCGAGGACGAGCTCGGCTCACCGTTCTCGACGCTCGCAGCCGAGCGCGGCATCGCGCCTGATCGCAATGCCGTCACGGTGTTCGCCGGCGAGGGGCCCCGGTGCATCGTCGATCAACTCGCTCGCGATCCGCACAAGCTGGCGAACACCTTCGCAGCGTGTCTGCGCACTCTGCACAACCCGAAGCTGGTGCTCGCGTTCGACGCCGTCGTCGTCGTTGGTCCCGAGCATGCCCGGGTCTTCGCTGACGCCGGGTGGGATCGTGCCCGGCTGCTCGCCGAGTTGCACGCACGGCTGCAGATCCCCGGCGCCGACCTCGTCCGCGGCGCGCACGGCATCGCCGAGGGTGTGCCCGAGCATCTCCGTGATGTGACCCTGGCAAAGTTCCGCGCCGACGGCCTCCTGCTCGTCCACGCAGGTGGCGGCGCCGGATTGTTCTCGGCGATGATCGGCGGCTGGGCGAACGGCGCTGTCGGCAGCCAACCTGTCACGGTCGAGGTCGGAACATGACATCGCCCGCACTCACCGCACTTTCCGCCGCCATGATCTGCCCCACCGAACTCACCCCTGACATGGAGGAGCAACCATGAGCTCGATCATCCTCGATCCCAGCAACGAACGATCGGTCGCCGAACGCACTCGCTGCGAACGGCCCGCATCGCTGCGCGGCCTGAGCGTTGGCCTACTCGACATCTCCAAGGCGCGAGGCAACATCTTCCTCGACCGGATGGAGGAGCGGCTGACCGACATCGGTGCGCACGTCGTGCGGTTCGCCAAGCCGACGTTCACCAAACCGGCCCCCATCGATCTCCGCCACGAGATCGCCAGCCAGTGCCAGGTCGTCATCGAGGCACTCGCCGATTGAGGCAGTTGTACGTCGTGCAGTGTGCACGACATCGTCGATCTCGAACGTCGCGGCATCCCGTCGATGTTCATCGCCTCGCGCGAGTTCATCAGCGCGGCCGAGGCCCAATCCGCGTCGTTGGGTTTCCCCACCGTCGCCCGTGTCTTCACCCCGCACCCTGTCCAGGACCGAACCGATGACGAGATGCGGGCCTACGCCGACCTCGTCTTCGACGAGGTCCTCGCCACCGTCACGCGTCAGGGTAAGGAGTAGGTCGCGGCCACGGGGTCGAACACGGCGAGGCCGTCGGTGACGAGGGTCGCCGCGACACGCTGGGCTCGTTCGTGGTCGTCGGGCCAGTGCATGACGAGCGCGAGCGCGGCGTGATTCACGGGCGCGACTGCCATGGCGTGCATCAGCCGACCGCGGCCCTGGCGGTCCGATCCCTCGAACCGGCTCTGGCGGCCACTGACGCCAGCGGATCCGGGGGCGGGATCATCGCCGACGCCGTGGTACGCGCAGTCGTCGATCAACGGGCACTCCGCACAACGCGGCGACGTCGGCCGGCACAGCACCGCGCCGAGGTCCATCACGCATTGGTTCCATGCCCACGACTGCGCGAGCGGCTGGGCATCGTCGGCGATCGTCTGCACCTCGCGCGCTGTCAGCCGGCGACCGCAGTAGCGGGCGAAGACGCGGGCGATGTTCGTGTCCACGACCGCGGCATCGTCCTCGAACGCGAACGCCTGCAGCGCCCGCGCCGTGTACTGGCCGACGCCGGGCAGCGCGAGCAGTCCGGCGAGCGTGCGCGGGAACTCGCCGAGCTCGGTGACGCGCTGCGCGGCTGCGTGCAGGTTCCGCGCCCGACGCGGATAGCCGAGGCCCTGCCACAACCGCAAAACGTCGCCGAGCTCGGCCTCCGCGCACGCCTGCGGGGTCGGGAACGCCTCCAGGAACGAAAACCAACGCGGCACGACCCGCTCGACCTGAGTCTGCTGCAGCATCACCTCGCTGACGAGCACCGCCCACGGATCACGCGTGTGCCGCCATGGCAGATCGCGCAGCTGGGCGAGGCCCCAGCTCAGGACGCGCTCTGCGGCAGCTTCCTGCACCAGTAGGCCTCGGTGAGGTACGGCACCTCGAGCGGGTCGGGGAATCCGACGACGAGCGCGGCGACCTCGTCGAGCACCGGCCGTCGGTCCTCTGGAGTGCGGACGCTCAAGTAGCTGTGCGATTCCATCCGGTCGAGCAGTTGCTGCTTGGTCTCGCGCACGGTCATCGAGCCGGGCAGGACCTCGGGCGTCGTGAACCATGGGGCGGCCTCGAAGTACTCGAGCCACCAGCCCGGCCTGGTGCGTTGATCGGGGTGCTGCTCACCACGCGTCATGATCTCGTCGAGCGCGCCGATCCACGGGACCGTCTCGTCGTCGAAGTTCCACAGCGAGACGAGGTGTCCCCCGTCGGCGAGCACGCGCCAGATCTCAGGGTTCGCCCGCGACTGGTCGAACCAGTGGTACGCCTGGCCGACGGTGACGACGTCGATCGAGCCGTCGGGCACGGGGATGGCTTCGGCATTGCCCGCCAGGCTCGTCGCGCCGTGCACCACGCGCTCCAGCTGGGCGCGCATCGCGTCCAGCGGCTCGACCGCGATGACGTCACCGAACCCCAGCAGCTGACGGGTCAGCTTGCCGGTGCCTGCACCGAGGTCGAGAATGCGTGGCCGGGCGATGCCGATCTGAGCGAAGACGGTGTCGAGCAGATCCTGGGGGTAGCCGGGCCTCGCGCTCTCGTACTGCTCTGCGGTGCTGGCGAAGGACGCCCCGCGGGCCGCTTGCTCGCTGCGATCGCCGTCGGCGGTCACGCGTCCCAGGCCCGCTCACCGTCGTACGGCCGCGCGCGTGGCGGGGCGAACTCGCGTTTCCAGACCAGCACCTTGCGTCGGAAGTAGCAGACCTCCTTGCCGTCCTGGTTGAAACCTTTGGACTCCACCGTGACGACGCCGCGGTCGGGCTTCGACGAGGACGCCTTGACCTCGAGCACCCGGGTCTCGGCGTGGATCGTGTCGCCATGGAACGTCGGGAACTTGTGCTGCAGCGTCTCGACCTCGAGGTTCGCGATCGCCGCACCACTCACGTCGGGCACGCTCATCCCCAGCACGAGCGAGTACACGAGGTTGCCGACGACGACGTTGCGGCCCTGCACGCTCTGCTCGGCGAACCAGTCGTTGGTGTGCAACGGATGGTGGTTCATCGTGATCATGCAGAACAGATGGTCGTCGTACTCGGTGATGGTCTTGCCGGGCCAGTGCTTGTAGATGTCGCCGACGGTGAAGTCCTCGAGGTACCGACCGAAGGGGCGCTCATGGGTGCTCATCAACGCGACGCTACCGGCGACTGGGTGCTCACACGGCCCACTTCCGGGCCGATCGCACACCCAGTCGTCAGTCGTCGTCAGTCGTCATCAGTGGTCGTCATCTCCGTAGTCATCTCCGTAGTCATCGACGAGGTCGCTCGGGATGTCGAACAGGTCGGGTCGGGTGCGCGCGAGTTCCCGGGATTCATCGCTCTTCGGTTTTCGCGGAGCGAACCGCTCGTGGAACTCGAGCGGGCTCTCGATCCGGTTCGTTGGATCGGCGGCCTCGTCGCGTAGGCGTTTCAGCTCGCTGCGCTTCTCGATCCGCCATGGGCCGATGCGCAGCGTGAGATACAGGAACCCGCCGAGCAGGATCGGGAAGAACAGCTGCGCGAATCGGTACGAGGCGACACCGAGAGACGCCGTCACGCGTGTGAGCCCGAAGCCGACGAGGGTCGGCACGTAGACACCCTCGACGATGCCAAGACCTCCGGGGGTGATCGGTACGACGGCCGCGATGTTGGCGAGGCCGAACGACACGATGAGCCCGTCGATGCTCAGCGACTGGCCGTACGCGCGCAGGAACACCCACAGTGCGGCGGCGTCGAGCAGCCAGTTCGCTGCCGCCCAACCAACGACCCGGCCGAGCATCGCCCGATCCGATATCAGCTCCTCGATCCGGCCGCCGATGTGGCGCACGGCGTCGCCGGTGCGGTCCTCGTCCTGGCGCAACTTGCGCGCGATCCAGCGCAGCATCCTCTCGGCGCGGACCTGGCCCTCCATCAACCCGAACACGATCGCCGCGGCCAGACCCATGATCAGCACCCCTGCGATGGCCGCGGTGACGTACGCCTTGTTGACACCGTTGAACGGGATGGAGATGATCAGCCCGAACCAGAAGATGAGGTTGAGCACGACGGCCGAGCCGAGGCCGGCCGTACCGAGCGCGAAGCCGGCGTCCGGACCGGGCACGCCCGAGACCGTCATCAACCGGTAGCCGAGGGCAGAGCTTGCCGCACTGCCACCGGGGACCACACTGCCGAGCGCCTTGGTGCTCATCTGGATGCGGAACAATCGAGCCGACGAGATGAGCTTGCCGGAGTCGCCGAGTGCGGCGCGGGTCAGCAACGAGTAGGCGAACAGTGCAGTGATCTCCAGCGCCAGGCCGAGGAGCAACAGGAGCGGGTTCACCTGGCGCAACTCGCTGCCGGCCTTGCGAAATCCAGGGATCAGCGGCAGGACGAAGAGATAGACGACGGCGGCGAACGCCACCAGCTTGACCACCGAACGGATCGGCTTACGCCCCGACTTCGTCGGATGATCGGGCGCGGTGAACAACTCCGACAGTGCGGGGACCCCCGCGTGGAGGTCACCCATGTCCTGTGCCACCCGTACTTGTTAGCACAGCGGACCTGGCACGGTCTGGGAGCCCGACCGACCCGCGTCGCCCATGCTCAGGCCGGGAATGCCTCGATCAGCCGCGTCAACTTGGGCAACAACGGAGCCCGCACGTCGGCCGGAATCTTGCCGAGGTGGACGATCACCAGGTCGCGTTCGGGCAGGACGATGACGTACTGGCCCTCATAGCCATGGGCCGCGAGGCTGCCGGGTTGGTCGCGCCAGATCCACCAGTGCGCGCCGTAGCCGAAGTGCGGCGGGTCCGGGTCCACCGCGACCTCGGTGCGGGCGTAGTCGGCCCAGCCGGTCGGGAGCAGACGTGTGCCGTCCCAGACTCCGTCGCGCAGGTACAGCGTGGCGAACCGGGCGAAGTCGCGGGCAGTGGCATACACGTACGACGAGCCGACGAACGTGCCGACATCGTCGAACTTCGGCTCAGCGCTCTGCATCCCGAGCGGGCCGAACAGCCGCGTGTTCAGGAACTCGCGCATCGCCGTCTGGGCGTCGGCGAGTGCATCGGCGTCGGCGAGTGCGTCGGCGTCGGCACGATGTCGATCGATCCACGCACGCGACGCTGCCCGGCTGAGGATGTTCGTCGTGCCCGACGAGTAGCTCCACACCGCTCCGGGCGCATGCAACAGCTGCTGGGTCGCCGCGTACCGGGCATGGTCGGACCGGCCGGCACCGAACAGCATCTCCAGGCAGTGCGACACCGAGTCGTCGACGTAGTCCTCGACGAACTCGAGCCCAGACTTCATCGCGAGGAGGTCGCGCATGGTGATCGCAGCCTTGTCGGTGCCCGCGAACTCGGGTGCGTCGACCGGTGCATCGATGTCGATCCGGCCGTCGAGGACCAGCATCCCGATGATCGCCTGGGTCATACTCTTGGCCACACTCCACGAGATCAGCGTGGTGTCACGATCGGTGTCGGGTCCGTACTGTTCGGCGACGATCGCGCCATGGTGCACCACAAGCGTGGCCAGTGACACGCCCTGTTCCGGCGGCGTCTCGCGGATCTCACGGAGCGCCTGGGCCACAGCGTCGTGGTCGACGTCGGCACCGAGCGCTGCTTCGGGCCACTCCTCGGTCGGCCAGGGAACACCGCTCGGCTGCTGGGGAAAGGGGATCATCGTCCGACGGTAGCCGACTGTACGGGTGCTGGTCATCCTGCCAAGCTGGCGCGATGATCGAGGTACGAACGTGACGGCGACCGACGGCTGGTTGGATTCGGTGCAGGCCTGGGTGGGCGTGTTCGACGAGGTCGCACCACAGTTGCTCGAAGGCCTCTACGTCGTTGGTTCGGCGGCGCTGAAGGACTGGCAGCCGGGATCGAGTGACATCGACATCGTGGCCGTCACCACCGAACCTGCCGACGAGGAGATGTCGGGCACGCTGCGAACCGCACACGCCGTGTTCACCGAACGCCACCCCGGAGTCACGGTCGACGGCCCGTTCATGGCGTGGGGCGACCTCATCGGCGCGCCCCAGGGAGTGACCCGGCCCTGGACCCTCGACGGAGTGTTCCGCCACGACGCCGAATGCTTCGAGATCAACCCCGTCACCTGGTACACCCTCGCCGAGTACGGCATTCGTGTCCGTGGGCCGAAGCTCTCCGAGATCCCCATCCCGGTCGATCCCGTCGATCGGGTGCGTTTCGTGGTCGACAACGCGCTCTCGTACTGGACGAGTGTGCACGCCGAGCTGCGCGGTGCGCTCGGCGAACTCGGGGCTCAGGACACGCTGCCCAGCTCGGTGCCCGTCTGGTGCCTGCTCGGAGCATGCCGGATGCTGTACAGCGCCGCCACCGCCGATGTCGCGTCGAAATCGGGGGCCGGTCGCTGGGCAGCGCAGACGATCGACGAGCCGAACCGTGCGATCTGCACCGACGTCGTCGCACTGCGCAACCGAGCCGAGGAGCCGGTCAGCCGTGACGTCTTGGCAGCGACCGAGCAGGCGATGGCCGACGTGCTGCGTCGCATCCGCCGCTTCGCCGACTGACCCCGTCCTCGAGCCCCGGCGGGAGCCGCCGTCCTCGATCCCCCGTGCTCGAGCCCCCGGCGGGACGATTCGCGCCCTCAGGGGCGACACGTCCCGCAGGGCGGGACCACAGCGACCCGAGGGCGCGAAACGTCCCAAGCCGAGCACGATGACCTGCCAGGAGCACGCCCGTCGCCGGCCTCGAGCCACCCGGTGGCGAACGGTTCCGGCGGCACCCACACCCACACCCGCGCTCGCGCTCACGTCCCCTGCAGGCCCTGATCCAGATCGATCCACTTGTGCGGGGTCGACGGCGCCGGGGCCGTGGCGAGGGCGAGCACGTCGTCGACGGTCGTGCCGCGCTGGGCGAGCGCGGCGTGATCGGCGCGCACGAATCCCGCCTCGACGGCCGTGTCGAACATCTGGATCAACGGGGCGTAGAAGCCGTCGACATCGAACAACACGACCGGCTTGCGGATGAATCCGAGCTGGTTCCAGGTGAGCACCTCGAGCAGTTCCTCGAACGTGCCGAACCCGCCGGCGAGCGCGATGAACCCGTCGGCCAGCTCTGCCATGCGCGCCTTGCGGGTGTGCATCGAGTCCGCCACCTCGAGCGAGCTCAGGCCCGGGTGGGCCAGCTCGGCGCGCACCAGGCTCTGCGGAATGATGCCGGCGACGTGCCCCCCGCCGGCCAGCACTGCGTCCGCCACGGCGCCCATCAGACCCAGGCGACCGCCGCTGTAGACGAGACCGATCCTGCGCTCGGCCATCTCGGCGCCGAGCGCCGTTGCCGCCGCAACGTAGGACGGCGACGACCCGACGTTGGTCCCGCAATAGACGCAGAGGCTGGTCGCCGGAATGGATGCGGCGGCGGACGAGAGCGAGTCGGACATGGTGCGAGTCTCGCAGCAGCTCTCCGTGCGCCGGGGTCAATTCCGCTCCTCGTGTTCGAGCTGGATTCCGGGCCGTCGGCTACCGCTCGGTAACATTGCGACCATGACCGTGCCGGATCTGCAAGCAGCCACAGAAGTCATCGAGCTCGCCGAGGGCGTCGTCGGCAAGGCCGTTCGACATCTCGCAGCTACAGGTGGTCCCGACGTGCATCAGGTCGTGGCGTACGACATCGCCCATGCTGCTTCGGCTGCGGCGACTGCGCGGTCTCTGCTCGACTACGGCGCGAAGGGTGAGCTCGAGGGCCTGATCGCATGCGCCTACGCCGCCGACATGGTCCACGATGTCATCACCCGTCTTGCCGGCCGGGAGAGCATGTGGGGCGTCGATGCGGCGCCGATGCGCGCCGCCCATGCGTTCTTGGAGACCTACCGGGCGCCCGAATTCCTTGCCTCCCTGGCCCGCACCGCCGGCCCTCGGCATCTGGCCGACGATTACGAGATGGTGCAGGACACGTTCCGCGCATTCGCCGACAAGGTGATCGCACCCCGTGCCGAGCACGTGCACCGCCACAACGCCGATGTGCCCGAGGAGATCATCAGTGGTCTGGCCGAGATGGGCGCATTCGGGCTGAGCGTGCCGGCCGAGTACGGCGGTTTCAGTGAGGGTGGCGACGGCGAGTACATGGCGATGGTGGTCGCCACCGAGGAGCTGTCCCGTGGCTCGCTGGGCATCGGCGGCTCGCTGATCACTCGGCCCGAGATCCTCACCCGGGCCCTCGTCAAGGGCGGCACCGAGGCCCAGAAGCAGGCGTGGCTGCCCAAGCTCGCGACCGCCGAGGTCATGGTTGCGGTCGCAGTGACCGAGCCCGACTTCGGCAGCGATGTCGCCGGTGTCAAGGTGACAGCCGTCAGCGCCGAGGGCCCGAACGGCGAGCCCGGCTACGTGATCAACGGGGTCAAGACCTGGTGCACGTTCGCCGGCCGAGCCGACGTGTTGATGCTGCTCGCGCGCACCGACCCGGACTACAGCAAGACCCATCGCGGGTTGAGCGTGTTCATCGTCCCCAAGCCGCAGGGCGACGCGCACGGCTTCGAGTTCACCCAGGACCCGCGCCCCGACGGCACGGCCGGCCGGACGGTGACGGGGAAGATGGAGGGTCGCCCGATCGACACCATCGGCTACCGGGGCATGCACAGCTACGAGATCGCGCTGGAGAACTGGTGGGTGCCCGCCGAGAACCTCATCGGCGAGGAGGCCGGCAAGGGCAAGGGTTTCTACTATCAGATGGAGGGCTTCGAGAACGGCAGACTGCAGACGGCTGCGCGTGCCGTCGGCGTGATGCAAGCGTCGTACGAAGCCGCCCTCGACTACGCCGACAACCGCAAGGCCTTCGGCCACAACATCGTCGAGTACCAGCTGACCCAGGCCAAGCTCGGGCGGATGGCGGTGCTGATCCAGGCCGGCCGCCAGTTCGGCTATCACGTCGCCACGCTGATGGGCAAGGGCGAGGGCACGATCGAGGCCAGTATGGTCAAGGCCTACGTCTGCAAGGCTGCCGAGTGGGTCAGCCGCGAGGCGATGCAGATCCACGGCGGATTCGGCTATGCCGAGGAGTATTCCGTCAGCCGCCTGTTCGTCGACGCACGTGTGCTCAGCATCTTCGAGGGTGCCGACGAGACGCTGTGCCTGAAGGTGATCGCCCGCCGCCTGATCGAGGCCAGCAACGCCGGCTGAGGTTCACGCCCCCGACAGTTCAGGCCTCGACAGTTCAGACCTCGACAGTTCAGGCCTCGGGGTACTCGGTGGGGCAAGGCTCGTCGGGGCACGGTCCAGCGTCACCGGGGCACGCGCCGGGTGCTCCGCCGATGTGGCCGAGCACGGTCGTGGCGATGTCGGCGAGCGCGTCGAGTTGCTCGGTCGAGAGCGCGTCGATGAACCACCGTCGCACGTGATCGACGTGGATCGGCGCCGCAGCCTCGATCACAGCCCGCCCCTCGGCCGTCAGCGTGATGTGTGCCTGCCGGGACTTCTCGCACGAGTCGCGCACCACGAGCCCACGAGCCTCCATACGCGTGATCTGATGGAACAGTCGGCTCTTCTCCCACTGCGTCGCGTTGGCGAGCTCGACGGCACGCAGCCGACCCTCGGCTGCCTCGGACAGATGCACCAGCACCTCGTAGTCGGCCTCGGACAGACCCGAATCGCGCTGCACCTGTTGGGCGACCCGACGCCGCACCTGGGCCTGCATGACCATGAACCCGCGCCAGGCGCGTGACTCACGTGCATCGAGCCAGATCGGTTCCGTCATCCGTTCACCTTACATTCATTTCCTTGTGGGTTGACATATCAACTCATGCTGCTATTGTAGTTGACACATCAACCGATCGCCTCCGATCGGCCCACGAACAGCAAAGAGGGACGTCATGAGCGACACCACCACTGCGACCACCATCCCCGGATACATCGCCGGCACCTGGACCATCGACGCCGTCCACAGCGAGGTCGGCTTCTCCATCCGTCACATGATGGTCAGCAAGGTCCGCGGCAAGTTCACCCAGTTCGCCGGTGAGCTCGTGACCGGCGCGAGCCCGCTCGAGTCCTCGGTCAGCGCGACCATCGAGCTCAGCTCGATCGACACCGGCAACACCGACCGAGACAACCACGTCCGCTCGGCCGACTTCTTCAATGTCGAGAGCCACACCCAGATGACCTACACGTCCACCGGCGTACGCGCCAGCGGCAGCGACTTCATCCTCGACGGAGAGTTGACCCTCAAGGGCGTCACCAAGTCCGTCCCGCTGACCCTCGAGCTCGGCGGCTTCGGCCCGGACGCATACGGTGGCACCCGCGCCGGGTTCACTGCGACGGGTGAGATTTCACGCAGCGACTTCGGCGTGGACTTCAACGCTGCGCTCGAGGCCGGCGGCGTCATCCTGGGTGACAAGGTCACCATCAGCATGGAGATCGAAGCCGTCCTCAACGCCGGCTGATCACCAGCCACATCCGTCTGGACCCGATCACTGGGGACAATTTCGCTGGACAGTCCAGCGGAATCGTCCCCAGTGGCGCGCCCGGGCCGATGCGCGTCGCGACTGCGGTCAGCGGCGCAGCAGGTCGTGCAGGGTGCGGATCCGGCGGAGATCGGCGGCGTCGGCGTGGTCGTCATACGGGTCGAGCAGAACCGGGTAGAGGCCGGCAGCAGCGGCGCCGCCGACGTCCATCGTGACCGAATCGCCGATGAACGCGATCCGGCTGCAGTCGATCCCGTCGAACACCGGGAGCGCGAAGTCGAAGATCGCCGGGTCGGGCTTGGCGACGCCGACGAGATGACTGTCGACGATGACCCGCATCGCCGTCAGCGGCCCCGAGCCGAGCTGACAGACGCCGGAGCGGGCGAGGACGTCCTCGATCTGCCCGCTCGCGTTCGAGACCACACCCATCGGCACGCCGGCGGCCTCCAGCAACCGCAACGCTTCGATCGCCTCGGGGATCGGCCAGCGCCAGGTGTACGCATTGCGGGTGATCTCGAGCACGTTCGCTGCGTACTCCACGTCTGCGGCGGGGACGCCGATCGAGGTGCAGTAGGCGGCGTTGTATTCGCCCCAGAAGGTCTCGCCGCTGCCTGCCCACGACTTCACGGCCATGCCGCGGTAGTGGGCGCGGATGTGGTCCTCGACCGAGGTGCTGCCGCCGTAGGGCGCGAGCAGCGGAGCCAGCACCGTGGGATCGGGCAGCACGAGGATGCCGCCCGCGTCGAAGATGATCGCGTCGAAGTCATCGTGGGCGAGCGCGGTACCAGTCACCTGAGCGAAGCTACCGGAGGTGCTCCGCCTGTGAACCTTCGGTCGTCGGGCACAGCGGCCGAGGTCGGTCGATCCGGCTGACCTGGCCGGAACTACAGTGCGGACGTGCGTAGCCCACGAGATTTCTTCAAGCCGCTGGCCGTCGGAGCACCCGAACCGCTTCGCGAGATCCCCTTCAAGCCGAGTCGGGTCATCCACTTCTTCCCGCCGGCGAACGCGAAGATGGTCGCCAAGCTGCCCGACATCATCCCGACCGTCGACATCCTGCTCGGCAACCTCGAAGACGCCGTGCCGATGGCGGACAAGGAAGCTGCTCGCGCCGGCCTGGTCGAGGTCGGTAGGACCGTCGACATGGGCACCACCCAGTTGTGGACCCGGGTCAACAGCCTCGATTCGCCGTGGGGTCTCGACGACCTGACCACGCTCGTCACCGAGATCGGCGACACGCTCGACGTGATCATGATCCCCAAGGTCGAGGGCGCCGAGGACATCCACTACGTCGACCGCCTCCTCGCCCAGCTCGAGGCCAAGGCCGGGCTCACCAAGCCGATCCTGGTCCATGCGATCCTCGAGACCGCCCGCGGGATGGTCAACGTCGAGGAGATCTGCGGTGCGTCACCGCGCATGCAGGGCCTGTCGCTCGGACCGGCCGATCTCGCCGCCAACCGGCGGATGAAGACCACTCGTGTCGGCGGTGGACACCCTGATTACGTGGTGCGCGTCGACCCCGACGCCGCCGATCCCGACGCTCCCCGGGCCACGTTCCAGCAGGATCTTTGGCACTACACGATCGGCCGGATGGTCGATGCCTGTGCGATGCACGGCATCCTTCCGTTCTACGGCCCGTTCGGCGACATCAAGGACGTCGTGGCGTGCGAGGACCAGTTCCGCAACGCTTACCTGCTCGGGTGCGTCGGCGCCTGGAGCCTGCACCCCGTCCAGATCGAGATCGCCAAGCGGGTGTTCAGCCCCCGGCCGAGCGATGTCGCCCAGGCTCAACGCGTGGTCGACGCGATGGGCGACGGCACCGGCGCAGTCATGCTCGATGGGAAGATGGAGGACGACGCCTCGGTCAAGCAGTGCAAGGTCGTCCTGCAGCTCGCCCATGATCTCGCCGAGCGCGATCCCGAGCTCGCTGCGGCGTACGGGTTCTGAGTCCGTCATGACCGACTCGAGTCCCAACCACACCAACGGCGATCCGACCCTTCGCCCGCGTCGCTCGGTGCTGTACATGCCGGCCGCCAACGAACGCGCCCTCGAGAAGGCCAAGACCCTGCCCGCCGATGCCATCATCTTCGACCTCGAGGACGCCGTCGCGCCGGACGCGAAGATCGCGGCGCGCGCGAACGCCGTCGCCGCAACCTCGTCGGGCGAGTACGGCAACCGCGAGCTGACGATCCGCTGCAACGGCCTCGACACCGAATGGGGCCGAGACGACCTCGTTGCTGCCTCGGTGTCGGGCGCATCCGCCGTCGTCATCCCCAAGGTCGGATCGATCGAGACGGTGCACTCCGTCGCGTCGATCCTCGACCTCGCCGGCGCTCCCCCGGCAATGGCCATCTGGGCGATGATCGAGACGCCGACGGCGATCTTCGACGTGCGCCAGATCGTGCGCCACCACCGCGTCTCGGTGCTCGTGATGGGCACCAATGATCTCGCCCGCGAACTGCGCGCCGCTCTGGTGCCCGGCCGGCACCCGCTGCTCCCCCACCTCGCCACCGCGCTCGCCTCCGCCCGGGAGTCCGGCAAGGTCATCCTCGACGGTGTCTACAACGACGTCAAGGACGCCGAGGGCTTCCGCGCCGAGTGTGTGCAGGGCGCCGAGATGGGCTTCGACGGCAAGACCCTGATCCACCCCGGCCAGGTCGAGATCTGCAATGACGTGTGGGCACCCACCGACGACGAGGTCGTCCACGCCAGGCGGGTCATCGACGCCTTCGACGAGGGCCTGCGTGAGGGTCGCGGTGTCGTCACCGTCGACGGCCGGATGATCGAGAACCTCCACGTCGCCAACGCCCGCCGCGTGCTCGCCGTCGCCGACGCGATCGGCTCGCTGAACAGCTGACGCTGCTCGATCCGCCACCGACGTGGTGGCGAATGCGGGAGCGCTGGCGGGATCAGCTCAGACGAGGGCCGGCTGGCAGTCGTCGTCAGTGATGGTCGCGACGGGGCCACGTCCCGCCTCGTACTCGGGCTCGGGGAGGCCGATGCCACCCTCGATGTCCAGGTTCGGCAAGAGGCGATCGAGCCAGCCCGGCAGCCACCAGTTCCAGTCGCCGAGCAGCTTCATCGTCGCTGGAACGAGGACGGTGCGGACGATCGTGGCGTCGATGAACACCGCGACGGCCAGGCCGACGCCGAACATCTTGATCGTCGGCTCGTCACCGAGGATGAACGAACCGAACACGCAGATCATGATCAGCGCTGCCGAGGTGATGACCCGGGCGGTGGCCGAGATGCCCTCGACAACGGCAGCAGTGGAGTCCTTGCGGTGCAGGTACTCCTCACGCACTCGGGACAGCAGGAAGACCTCGTAGTCCATCGAGAGCCCGAAGAGGATCGCGAACATCATCATCGGCAGGAACGACACGATCGGCACCGTCTCCTTCAGGCCGATGACGTCCTTCATCCAGCCCCATTGGAAGATGGCGACGATGATGCCGTAGGCCGAGCCGATCGAGAGCAGGTTCATGACGGCGGCCTTGATCGGCACGGCCACCGAGCGGAAGACCATCATCAGCAACAGGATCGAGAGCCCGATGACCGCTGCGATGAACCAGGGCAGGCGGCCGGAGATCTTGTCGGAGAGATCGATCGAGACAGCGGTCTGGCCGCCGACGTACACGTGCGCACCGGGGATGTCGGCGAGCGCAGTCGGGATCACGTCGTTGCGCAGACGGTGCACGAGCGTGGCCGTCGCGCTGCCCTGCGGTGCCGACTTCGGCGTCACCTGGATGATCGCGGCGGTGCCGTCCTGGTTGGCCTGGACCGGTGACACGGACTGCACGTCGGGATCGAGCGCAACGGCGTCGGTCAACGGGGTCAGCGAATCTGCGCTCGTACCGCTGTCGAGCTCGATCGAGAGCAGCAGCGGACCGTTGAAGCCCGGCCCGAAGCCTTTGGACAGGAGGTCGTAGGCCCGGCGGGTCGTCACCTCGGTGGACTTGGTGCCGTTGTCGACCATACCGAGGCGCAAGCTGAACAGCGGCGCGGCGAACGTCCCGAGCACGACCACGCCGCCGACGAGGTAGCGGACCGGGTGGCGCGAGACGTGGCGGCTCCAACGGTGCCATCCGCTTTCCTTGGCCACGTGTGCGGGATCGAGATCGCGGGCCGCCTGCTTCTTCGCCGCACGCCTGCTGACCTTGTCGATCTTGTGCCCGGCGAAGCCGAGCAGCGCCGGCAGCAGCGTCAGCGAGATGGCAACCATCACGAGCACGGTCATCCCGGACATCAACCCCATCCAGGTGACGTTGGGGATGCCGGCGATGGCCAGGCCGCAGATTGCGATGACGACTGTGATGCCGGCGAACAGCACGGCGGAACCGGACGTCGCGATCGAGCGACCGGCTGATTCCTCGACGGTCATGCCGAGGCGGAGGTTCTCCCGGTGACGGGTGACGATGAAGAGCGCGTAGTCGATGCCGACGCCCAGACCGATCATCGTTGCGAGCACCGTGGCGATGTCGTTGATGTTCGCGACAGCGGAGATCAGCGTGATCAGGCCGATACTGGTCGCGAGGCCGAGCAGCGCGGTACCGATCGGCAGGCTCATCGCGACCACCGAGCCGAACGCGATCAACAAAACGATGACCGCGGCAGCGAGGCCGATGATCTCCTGACCACCGGGTGGCGCGTTGGTGGCCGCCGTCGGCAGCTCTCCGCCGAGCTCGATCTGGACGGCACCGGAGGCGGAGGCTTTGATCGTCGTGTCGAGTGCGTCGTACGCCTCGGTCTTGATGTCGCCGACGGACTTGCTGTACTGCACCTCGACGAAGCCGATACTGCCGTCAGCAGAGCTGCGCAGCTCACCGACGCCGCTGACGTTCGGCTGCGCCGTCACATCCATCACCACCGAATCGACGACTGCCCGTGCTGCGGTGTCGGCGAGCGAACCCGACGTGGCCTCGAACACGATCTGCGCCGACGTACCGGATGCGGCGGGGAATCGCTCGACGAGTACGTCGGCGCCTTCTGCGACTCGACCCCCGGCACGGAGAACTTGTTCGACGCCTCGCCACCGGCGAGCTGACCGAAGACGGTTGCGAGCACGGCGAAGGCGACCCACGCGATCGTGACCCGTCGTCGATTGCGAACGCACCACCGGCCGAGCCGATACAGAAGGTTTGTCATGTTCTGACTATGTGTCATAGACTGACACAATGACAACCAGTGTCACCGAAGTCACAGGAGGCCCACACGATGCGGATTAACCTCTGCGACATGCCTGGGGGCACACTGCGCGAGCGCCAGCGCGCCGAGACGCGCACACTGATCCTCGACGCTGCCCTGACGCTGTTCGACGTCAACGGCTACGAGCACACCACGGTCGAGGACATCGCTGATGCGGTGGGTATCTCGTCCCGGACGTTTTTTCGGTACTTCGACTCCAAGACCGCGCTGCTCTTCGACCATGGTCCGAGCCGAAGCAGCGACCTCCACGTCGCCAAGAACAGCGAGATGCTCGCGGCGATCGTTGCCCGGCCGGCCGCGGAGACCATCAGCGAGGCCCTCATGGCCGTGCTGCGCGAGCGCCTCGGGCAGATGTTCGATTCCGACGGGCTGAAGCTGCGCCAGTTGCGAGTCATCCTCGCCGAGCCGGCCCTGCGGGTGCAGGCCCAGGACAGCTTCCACGAGCGCCGGCCGGACCTGGCCAAGGCGTTCGCCCTTCGGCTCGGCCAGCACCCCGACGACCTCGCGCCACGCGTGCTGGCAGCGGCGTTCACGGAGGCGATCTGGATCATCCTCGAGCGATGGGCCGCCGACGGCGCTGCTGCGGAACGCCTCCCGGACCTCATCGACGAGGCCTTCGCCGCGGTCAGCGCTGGACTGGGCTGACCCCTGGACGTCGACCGGGCTCTACAACTCGGAGCGGAACAGGTCGAGCACGCGTCGCCAGGCCGTCGACGATGCTTCGGCGTCGTAGACCTCGGGACGGGTGTCGTTGAAGAAGGCGTGGTCGACGTCGGGGTAGACCAACAGGGTTGCGTCCTTACCCTGCGAGCGCAACTGGGTCTGCAGGGCCTCAGCGTTCTCGGGCGTGAAGAAGTGGTCGTCGGCTGCGTAGTGGCCTTCGACCTTGGCGGCCAGCTGTGACCAATCCGGCTGGGCGGTCTCCCACGGGATGAGTCCATAGAACGGCGCCGTGGCCGCCACGGCATCGGGGCGCTTGCACGACACGACGAGCGCCAGCCCGCCACCCATACAGAACCCGACAACACCCACCTTGGTGCGGCCCGTGCGGCGCTGCAGTTCGTCGATCGCGCCGGACATGTCCTTGCTCGCCTCGTCGATGTTCATCGCCATCATCAGTTTGCCGGCTCCGTCGGGCTCGGTCGTGGTGACGCCGTGGTAGAGGTCGGGCGCGAGCGCGGTGAAGCCCGCAGCTGCGAAGCGGTCGGCGACGTCCTTGATGTGATCGTTGAGACCCCACCACTCCTGGATCACCAACACGCCGGGCCCGCTGTCTCCCGCCACGTACCCGTCAGCCGTCCCACCGTTGCTCGCGAACTCGATCATCTGACCCATCTTTCCGACTGTACCCCTCACTCGATCGGTGTGTTCGAGCGGGGTCTGTGGCAGCACGATGAATGTTTGTGCGGTAACAGAACGTGGTCTGTACCGCTCCTCGTGTATCGAATACGATGCGACCCATGACCGCGCTCGACGCCCCTCCCTCTTCTGCCTACCTCAACGATCGCAGCCATGTCTTCCACAGTTGGTCGTCGCAGGGGGCTCTCACGCCGCTCGTGGTCACCGGTGGCGAGGGGAGCTGGTTCTGGGACGAGAACGGCAATCGCTACCTCGACTTCTCCAGCCAGCTGGTCAACGTCAACATCGGCCACCAGCACCCCAAGCTCGTCGCCGCGATCCAGGAGCAGGCCGGCAAACTCTGCACGATCGCACCGTTCCACGCCAACGAGCAGCGCAGCGAGGCGGCCCGTCTGATCGCCGAGCTCGCCCCCGGCGACCTGAACATGGTCTTCTTCACCAACGGTGGCGCCGAAGCCACGGACAACGCGATCCGGATGGCGCGGATCTACACCGGTCGCCAGAAAGTCATGGCCACCTACCGCAGCTACCACGGAGCGACCGGCGGCTCGATCGCCGTCACGGGTGACCCGCGACGTTGGCCGAGCGAGGCCGGCGTGTCCGGCGTCGTCCACTTCTACGGTCCCTACGCGTACCGGAGCAGCTTCTACAGCGAGACCGAGGAGCAGGAGTCCGAGCGCGCCCTCGCCCACCTGCGCGAGACCATCATGGTCGAGGGCCCGCAGACCATTGCGTGCATCATCCTCGAGAGCGTCGTCGGCACGAACGGCATCCTGATCCCGCCACCCGGTTACCTCCAGGGCGTGCGCGACATCTGCGACGAGTTCGGCATCGTCTACATCGCCGACGAAGTGATGGCCGGCTTCGGCCGCTGCGGCGAGTGGTTCGCAGTCGATCACTGGGACGTCACACCGGACCTGATCACATGGGCCAAGGGCAGCAACAGCGGCTACGTGCCGATCGGCGGCGTGGTCATCAGTCAGAAGATCGCCGACACGTTCAAGGACAAGCAGTACCCCGGCGGCCTCACCTACAGCGGCCATGTGCTCGGCTGCGCGAGCGTCGTCGCGAGCATCAACATCTTCAAGGAAGAGGGCATCATCGAGCACGCGCGGATGCTCGGCACCGACATCATCGGACCTGCGCTCGCGAAGCTCGCCGCCAAGCACCCCTCCGTCGGCGAGGTGCGCGGCCTCGGTGTCTTCTGGGCGCTCGATCTGGTCAGCAACGCCGAGACCCGCAAGCCGCTGGTTCCGTACAATGCCGCCGGCGCTGCAGCTGCACCGATGAACGAGCTCGCCGCGGCGTGCAAGGCCCGCGGCCTGTGGCCCTTCACCCACTTCAACCGGATGCACATCGTGCCGCCGATCAACACCCCGGTCGACGAAGTCCTCCAGGGCATCGCGATCATCGACGAGGTCCTGGACCTCGCCGATGCCCGTTACGAGGGCTGAGCCTCGCTCGAGTCGTCTCCACCGTCGACGGCGTCGCTGAGCGCGTCGTCGCCGACGGTGTCATCTGAATCCGAATCGTCGACGAGCGGGGGCGGCGCCCAGTGCGGCCGCTCCCCCGTCTCGAACTCGGTGAGCTCGGCCAGGGCGTGCCGGTACGCCGCCTCGGCGTCGGCCATCTTCTGGCGAGGGCGGCCGTCGGCGCGCAGCTGCCGGATCAACGCTGCGGCCGACTCCTTCGCCGCCAGCAGCGCTGCGCCGTGGCGCGTGTTCGCCGCGGCGATGTCCTGACGCTCGCGTTCGGCTCGATCGGCTGCCTCGTGAGCCTTCACGCTCTGGACGAAGAGCCGCGTGGCGCGTGCCTGCTCGGACTCGACGGCTGCCGCAGCGGGTGCCGCCGATGTGGTCGGCTGGGTCTGCACGGCATGACCGCCGATCGACCGCTGTTCCTTGGTGCGATTGCGTTTCGGCATGGTCGCGAACTTAACCAGATCGACGGACCCGGGAACCAGCCGCAGGGTTTCGCCGTCTGATGTTCATGCTCCGCTCCATCCTCCGCCGCCGCCGACACTCCCCGCTCCTGGCACTCGTCGTACTCGCCACGGTCGGTGCCGCAGCGTGCGGGAGCAGCGTCAGCCGCACCGATCCAGCGCCGACGTACCCGACGAGCAGCGATATCGCTCTCGTCCGCATCGGTCGAGACGGCAACCTGCCCCAGCTGGTCATCGGTGGCGACGGCTGGGTCTACTTCCCCAGCGCCGAGTCGCCGACGGGTGGCGTGTCCACATCCGACTCGGCATCCGGGTTCGTCGGCTCGGGCCGCGTGTCCAGTCGGCCGGCGGCCATTCCGGCTCCACCCGAACCGACTCCCGTCGAGCGTCGTCGGCTGACACCGGCCGGCATCGCGATCGTGATGGACCTCGCCGACGAGCTCGGTCTGCTCGCCACACCGGGTCCGTACGAGGATCCCGGCATCACCGACATGAGCACCACCGATGTCACCCTGGTCGACGGCGCCGGCACCTACGTGCACGATGCGTCTGCGCTGGGGTTCGACGACGAGACGGGCAACCGCAAGGATCTGCTCGACTTCGTCACGGCCGTCGGTGATCTCCGGTCCCTGGTCGGCTCGGACAACCTCGGCCCTGCTGAGGCATACGTGCCGGAGCTGTTCGCCGTCTCCATCGGCGGCGCGGCCTACAGCGCCGACGGACCCGCAGACTGGCCCGCCGGAGTCGCTCTCGAGGAGGGATGCATCCGCCTCCCGGTCGCCGAGTTCCCGACCGGCGTGGCGGGCATCTACGTCGCCGATGTCGATGGCACCGCGACCCGGATCACGGTGGTGCCCGATCTGCCGGGCGACGACTGCGGCTGAGCACGTCGGGATCCGGCGCGTGGCTCCGACATCACGGTGACGGCTCGCCAGGTGTGCGAGCATCGAACCCTGGAGGATCCATGTCCAAGCTCCGAGTCCACAGTTTCTCGATGTCCATCGACGGTTTCGCCGCCGGGCCGCACCAGAGCCTCGACGACCCCCTCGGTGTGGGCGGCCAACGGGTGCACGAGTGGGTCTTCGCCTCCCCCAGCGGGCGACGGATGTTCGGTGAAGACGTCCCAGCCGACGAGCCGGATGGCATCGACGACGACTTCTTCGCACGCGGTGTCACGAACATCGGCGCCACCATCATGGGGCGCAACATGTTCGGTCCGGTGCGTGGCGCGTGGCCGGACCTGTCGTGGACCGGTTGGTGGGGCGACGAGCCGCCGTACCACCACGACGTGTTCGTGCTCACCCACCACGCACGGCCGTCACTGAGCATGCAGGGCGGCACCACGTTCCACTTCACCGCCGACCCGATCGACCTCGTCCTCGCCCGCGCGGTGGAGGCAGCGGACGGCGCCGACGTGCGTCTCGGCGGCGGCGTCTCGACCGTGCAGCAGTACCTGCGCGCTGGCCTCGTCGACGAGCTCCACGTCGCCATCGCGCCGACCCTGCTCGGCGAGGGAGAGCGGCTGTTCGAGGGCGTCAGCGCCGCGATCGCCGGGTACGAGTGCACCGAGTTCGTCAGCTCGGCGCTGGCGACCCACGCCGTTCTGACCCGCCGTATGTCGTGACCACAATGGCGGCCGTGCTCAGCTGAGGCGGGCCACCTGGTCGCCCACCGCGAGCCGGCCGGCGGATCGGACCAGCGCGCCGACACCGAGGAATGAGCCGCGATCGCGGTTCACGGTGCGCAGCACTTCGAGGTCGCGCTCGATACCCGCCGGCTGCGGGCGGGTGATCATCATGCAGCGGTCGATCTGTTTGATCACCTCGAGCGTCGTGCCGCCGGCGCGGACCGTGGCCCCGACCAGCGCGTCCTCATCGCCACCGCTGACGAGCACGTTCGGACGGAAGCGGCGCACGGGCCAAGCGCCGAGCGTGGCCTCACCGATGACCGACACCCGTGCCTTGGCCGAGTCATGGAACGCTCCTCGCGGCCCGTTCCACGTGTGCCAGTCGCTGTCAGCTTCTCGCTCGGCGTCGTCGGCGATCTCGTAGACCACGCGCGCCGTGTCGTCGGCCGCGGCGACGAGCGCGACGTCACGCCCGATCCAGGCCGACAGCACGTCATCGGAGTCGGTCTCGACGCCGTCGGGCATCCGCACAACGGCGTGGCCGTCGACGAGGTGGCCGGACGCGAACAGCAGCGACGGCTCGCGGCGCGCGGTGAGGGTGAGTCCCGTCGTCAGATCGCGCAGCGCGAACGTGCGGTCGCCGGCCAGCCCCAGCTCGGCAACGTCCACCGCTTCGAGCGACTCCCCCTGCATCGACTTGACCGGATACCTCCACAGCTGGATCACGCGCATCGGCACAGTCTCGCCGATCGGGTCAGCCTGCTCGGGCCGGTTTGCGCGCCGGCTGCCGGGTGGCGAGGAAGACACCGGACAGCGAGATCACGAGACCGACGACGATCACCACACCGATGTGCTCGTTGAACAAGATCGCGCCCTCGATCGTGCTGAGCGCCGGGACGAGGAAGAACAGGCTGCTGACGCGAGCGGCCGCTCGGCGCTGCAGCATCATCAGCATGATCAGCACCGAGGCCATCGACAGCACGATCATCGCCCAGGCCAGGGAGAACCACAGGCGGGCCGTCGGGTGGAACCGCCAGTGCTCGATGAATGCGGCGCCGACGGCGAGCACAGCGGAGGATGTGACGAACTGGACCGCCGCTCCCCGAAGCAGCGGCATCGAGGCGCTGCGCGAGCGCTGCACGATCGTGCCCGCCGACATGCCGAGCACCGACACGGTCATCGCCACCATCGCACCGGCGGTGACAGATCCGGTCCGAACGCCGAGCTTGTCGACCACGACCACGACGACGCCCGCGACACCGAGACCGATGCCGATCGTCTGGGTCCGCCGCAGGCGCTCGCCGAGCACGAGCCTGGCCACCGCCGAGGTCAGTACGGGGTGCAACCCCGAGATGAGCGCGCTGAGCCCGGTTGGCAGCCCGAGGCTGATCGCCACGAACACCCCGCCCAGGTAGAGCGCGTTCATCCCGAGTCCGGCGAGGGCCGCCCAGCGGATCTCGGTCGAGGTGATCGCAGGTGCGCCGATGACCATCGCGACGATCCACAGCAGCAACCCAGCGCCACACAGCCGCACGGCGAGGAACGTCAGCGGCCCGGCGTCCTCGGTGGCGTAGTGGGCGACGACGAAGCCCGTGCTCCACAACGCGACGAACAGCGCCGGCGCGAACCGCTCCACATCCGCACCGCGAGAAGAGCGGGTCGCCACAGCGACCCGCCCTTCGTGATCGAGCCCCGAATGGTCGGGGCCGGGATCGGTCCGACTCAGGCGCCGCCCTCGGTCAGGGTGACCTCGATGGGCGTCCAACCGGTGCCACTCACGTCGACACCTTCGGTCTGCAACACAGCGAGCGCCGCGTCGACGATGTCGTTGGTGTAGGCGTCGGCGCCGGGGTCCTTGGTGATGATCTTCGCACCGTCGGCGTTCGGGGTTTCGAGAGCGATCTTGACCGTGCGGTCCCAGGCTGCGGTGTCGATGTGCCCGACGCCGCCCTCAGCAGGCCAGATCAGCTTGTTGACCTCGTTCATTTGCCAGAGCTGGTGGGTCGCGCCGAGCTTGGAGCCCTTCGACACGACGATGTCGCGGCACGACTCGGGGTTGTCCCGGCAGTACGACCAACCCTTGAGCGACGCCGTGACGAACTTGACAGCCGTGTCCTTGTAGGTGGCGTCGCTGGCCAGCTTCTTGCCGTCGGCCCAGATGGCGTCCTGGAGCATGCCGACGCCCTCGTCCTCGTACGAGACGACGTTGAGGTCGTCCGGCGAGTAGAGCTTGCCGGTGTCGGGGTTCATCGTCTCGAGCAGCTGTGCGTACTCGTTATAGGTCATCGCCTCGGCGGCATCGATGTCGCCGGACAACAGGCCCGACATGTCGAACTGCTGGGCGAGGAGCGTGACGTCACTGACGGCGAGGCCGTTCTTGGCCAGCGAGGCGAAGATCTCGTACTCGTTGCCGAAGCCCCAGTTACCGATCTTCTTGCCCTTGAAGTCGGCACTCGTCTTGATGCCCTTGTTTTTGAACGAGACCTGCAGAGTGCCCGAGCGCTGGTACACCTGAGCGATGTCGACGATGTCGGCACCGGCTTCGCGGGACGCGAGGGCCTTGGGCACCCATGCGATCGCGAAGTCGGCCTGGCCGTCGGCGAGCACGGTCTGCGGGACGATGTCGACGCCGCCCTCGAGGATCTCGACGTCGAGACCCTGCTCGGCGTAGCAGCCTTCTTCGATTGCGGCGTAGTAGCCGGCGAACTGCGCCTGGGTGAACCACTGCAGCTGCAGCTTGACCTTGGTCAACGTAGCCGGGGCCTTACTGGCGTCGCAGGTGGTGCCCGTGCCGGCATCGCCGGTGGTGGCGGTCGTGTCGCCTGTGGCCGCCGTGTCAGCGGTGGAGTCGGCGGGTGCCACTGATGCTGCCGGCGCAACGGTGGTGGTGCTGTCACTGGACGACTTGTCGCTACCGCATGCGGCGACGCCGAGTCCGGTGACGGCAAGCAGAGTGACCAGTGTGGTCATCCGGGTTGCTCTCATCTGTTTCTCTCCCCTTGGTTGGTTGGATTGCTTGGACATCGTGTGCGGCGATGCACACTCACCTCGTACTGCGGGCACGCTGCCACGGCACGAAGGCGAACTCGAGAGCGTTGGCGACGACGAAGAACACCAGCCCGACGAAGCAGGCTGCGCCGACGTACGCCCAGCCGAGCGGGAACTTCGAGCTCGACATGGCGGCCGGGATCTTTTGACCGAGGCCGTCCTGGGTGCCACCGAAGTACTCGGACACGAACGCTGTGGTGACCGAAATCGGCGCGGCGATCTTGATCGCGGTGAACAGGAACGGCATCGCGTTCGGCAAGCGGACCTTGCGCATCACCTGCTGCTCACTGGCGGCATAGGAGCGCATCAGCTCGACCTGTGTCGGGTCGTTCTGGCGCAGGCCGCGGGCAACGTTCACGAAGACGACGAAGAACACGATGATCAACACCATCAATCGCCGCGCCACCTGCGAGCCGAGCGGGAACATGTTGTTGAGGATGGACACGATGACCACGATCGGTACGGCGCTGATGGCCGCCGAGAGGGGCGTGATCAGCTCCGAGAGGAACCGGAACCGGTTGGCGATCAGCGCCGCAGCGGTGCCCACGAGCACCCCGAGGAGCAACCCGACCAGGGCGTTCCGTCCGGTCACGACCGAGGCCGCACGGAGCAGGTCGGACTTGTCGATCGCCTCGCTCCAGATGCTCGACGGCGTCGGCAGGATGTATGGCTTGATGTCGCGCCAGTCCACGAACAGCTGCCAGACCGCTACGAGCAACGCGCCGAACAGCACAGGCGTGGCGACGTTGATCGCGTTCCGACGGACGAGCGCGGCGTTCATCGATCCTCGACGCCTCGCGCGCCTAGGCCGAACTCGGCGCCGCGTAGCGCTTCGCGCACCTCGGTGATCTTTGCGTAGAACTCGGTGGCCTCGCGTGTGTCGTCGTTGCGACCGGCGCCCAACGCGACGTCGATGACCGACGTGATCCGACCCGGGCGCGGGCTCATCACGACCACACGGTCGGACAGGTAGACCGCCTCCGGGATGGAGTGGGTGACGAACACGACGGTGGTGCTCGTGGCCGCACAGATGCTGAGCAGCTCGGCCTGCATGTGCTCGCGGGTCATCTCGTCGAGCGCGCCGAACGGCTCGTCCATCAGGAGCAGCGGTGGATGCGCGGCGAGGGCACGGGCGATGGCGACGCGTTGCTGCATGCCGCCCGACAGCTGCCACGGCATGTGCCCGGCGAACTCGGCCAGCTTGACCAGCTCGAGCATCTCCTTCGAGCGCGCCTTGCGCTTCGCCGCGTCCCAACCGCGGATCTCGAGCGGGAGTTCGATGTTGCGGGACACGTTGCGCCACTCGAACAGCCCCGCCTGCTGGAACGCCATACCGTAGTCCTGGTCGAGCCGGGCCTGCTTGGCCGATTTGCCGTTGATCAGGAGCGTGCCCGACGTGGGCTCGAGCAGATCAGCCAAGACCCGCAGCAGCGTGGACTTGCCGCAGCCGGACGGGCCGATCAGCGACACGAACTCGCCCGGTCGGATGTCGAGCGAGACGTCGACGAGCGCATCGACCTGCTTGCGCGTGCCTGCGTTGAAGATCTTGCCGACCGATTCGGCGACGACCGCCGAGGTGGAGGTCGGGGCCATCGCCGCTGCGGGCGCAGGGGGGTTCATGGGTCGGATGTCGGTCACGCGGATGCCTCCACGGGGCGGTTGCGGCTGAGGATGCGGTCGACGATCGCGATGAGCCCGGCCATCACGAGACCGAGGACGATGGCGCCGACGACGGCGGTGTACACCTTGGCAGGATCGGAGGTGCCGTCCTGGTAATACGAGATGATCAGCCGGCCGATGCCGAAGCGCAGACCGATCGAGATCTCCGACACCACCACACCCACCACTGCGAGCGACGCCGCCAGCTTGAGCGCCGGAACGAGGTAGGGCACGGCCGCCGGGAAACGGAGCTTGCGGAAGCCCTGGATCCAGCTCGCGGCGTAGCTGTCGAGCAGTTCGAGCGACGAGTCCTTCGGCGAGCTGAAGCCGCGCAGGGCCCCGACCGCGACGGGGAAGAACGCGAGGAACGCGCTGAGCAGTGCTGCGGACATCCACTTCTGGAAGTCGAAGCCGAACAGGTGCAGCTTGCCGCCCCAGCTGACCGTGATCGGGGCGAGCGCGATCAGCGGCACCGTCTGCGACAACACGAGGTACGGCAGCACCGCACGACGAGCGAGGTTGAACCGTGTCATCACCGCAGCAAGGAACAGCCCGGTGGACACGCCGAGGACGAACCCGAACAACGACAGGCGCAGCGAGTACCACGTCGCCGCGATGACCGCCGCCAGCACCGTGCGCTGGTCCGCGCCGCGCACCTCCGGCCGGTTGAAGCGGCGGAACATGTCGATGATGTGTGGCATCGCCCGGTCGTTGGTGCGCGGGATCAGCTTCCACCCGAGGATGGTTCCCCCGTCGGCAGGGCCGATCGCCTTGTAGCCCTCCCACACGACGACGAACAGGACGAGTGACAGCGGGACCATCAATGCGCGCCGGACGGGCAGCGGGCGACACGTGCTGGCGATGACGACATCGCCGTCGGCCGCGGTCGGCGCTGCGAGTGTCGCTTGTGTCACGAACGACCCGTCACGACTTGGCTCTCAGGGTGTCGGCGATGGCTGGCATGACCTGCTCACCGTAGGCACGGAGTGTTTCGTCCTTGGCATCATGTTGTAAATAGACGGAGAACTGGTCGACGCCGAGCGCCTTGAGCTCTTCGAGCCGGCGGACGTGTTCGTCCACCGGGCCGATGATGCAGAACCGGTCGATGATCTCGTCAGGCACGAACGTGGTGTGGCTGTTGCCGGCCTGACCGTGTTCGTTGTAGTCGTAGCCCTCGCGCCCCTTGATGTAATCCGTCAGGGCCTTCGGCACCGGGGCGTCATCACCGTAACGAGCGACGATGTCCGCGACATGATTGCCGACCATCCCGCCGAACCAGCGGCACTGCTCGCGGGCGTAGGCCAGATGGGCGTCGCTGCCATCGGTGACATACGCCGGGGCCGCGACGCAGATCGTGATGTCGTCCGGGTTGCGGCCGGCGGCCGCTGCCGCGTCGCGGACTGCCTTGATCGTCCACTCGGCGATGGACAGGTCGG